>NZ_JARKIN010000001.1:5763750-6088125 GCF_029351045.1 Streptomyces sp. WMMB303
GGGGGCGCCGAAGGCGATGACGGGGTCGCCGACCCGGACGGCGTCGGAGTCGCCGAGCGGCAGCGGGGTCAGCCCGGAGACGTGGGAGACCTGGACGACCGCCAGGTCGTAGCCGGCGTCGCCGCCGACCACCTCGCCTGTCGCCGTCTGACCGCCGTCGAAGGTGACCCGGACCCCGTCGGCGGACTCGGCGCCCTCGACGACATGGTGGTTGGTGAGGATGTGGCCGCGCCGGTCCAGTACGAAGCCGGTGCCCGTGGCCTCGGCGCCGCCGCCGCGCGCATGCAGCGTGACGACGCCGGGCAGGGTCTGCCGCGCGATCCCCGCGATGCTCCCCTTCGGCCGCGCGCCCCCCTCGGCCGCCGCGGTACGGGGCAGTTCGATGTCGCTCACGGAGCCGTTCCGCTCGATGTAAGCGCCGATGAGCCCGCCCGCGCCACCGGCCACCAGCGCCAGCACCAGGGCGCCGAGCGCGATCCCGCGCCCGCCGGGCCGGGGCCGCGCGGGAGGCCGCGGCGGGAGCGGCGGCACGGCGGACTGCGGGACCGGCTGCGGCTCAGGCCCCCTGGACGGCCCGCCGGACTCCGGCGCCCCGGTGCTCCGCTGGTCCACCGGGGGCACCGCGGCAGAGCCGGAACCCTCGGCCGGCACCCCGTTCGGTGGCGTCGTGCTGCCGGGCGGCAGGGCGACGCCGCGCGGCGGGGTGACCGGCGGACGCAGGACGGGCGGTGCGGGGGCCCAGGGGCCGGGCCCGCCGTAGGGAGGTGTGGAGTACGGATCCACGCCGTGCAGCGGCTCGGGGCACGCGGCGGGCGCCGCGGCCGGCTCCCCGGCCGCGGCCTGCGCCTCAGGACCGGCGCTGCCCGGCGCGGCGGACCCCCCGGCGGCTGCCTCGGCGGCCTGCTCCCGCGCGGACTCGACCGCCGCGGGCCCGGTCTCCGCGGAGCGGGTCTCCGCGGGCTGGGTCCGGCGGTCCGGGACCCGGCGTGGGCGGCTCCACCACTTCGGCTCCTGCCTGGTGGCGTTCGGCTCGTCCATGCACTCTCCAGTTGGTCACCCACGACTCACGCCCTCCCCGGACCTCGGCCGGGGGCAGGGCGTCGGAAGGATTCAACCAGGAACGCGGCGCGCCGCCCAGCGCGCGTCAACCCGGCGCCGCGTCACCGCCCGGCCGGACCCGGCGCGGTGGCGGAGAGCGAACTCGTCACCCCCGGAGCGCGGCCGGGGAACGAGCGCAGCACGGAGGGGTCGTGCCGGACGGCCGGCCGCCGGGCGAGCCGCATCTCGGTGGAGGGCTCCTTCCTCGGCCCGCCGGACAGCAGCGAGCCCGAACCGCGCAGTGCGCTCAGGGTGCCCGCCGTACCGCTGTCCTCGTACCAGCCGGAGGCGTTGGTGGCGGGCGAGAGCCGGGCGGGGGCCGAGCGCCGCAGCATGCTCACGGGCGCGTTCGGCTGCGCGGTGGGGGCCGCCGCACCGTAGGAGGCCACGGGCGCGAAGGTGGGGCCTGAGTCCGAACCGCGGGTGCTCTGGGTGCCCCCGCGCTGGTCGCCGCCGCGCCGTCTGCCGTCCCGGGAGGCCCCGGAGCCGGAAGCCGGGCTGCGTACCGCGTTGGCGGAGGGGTTGTCGCCGCCCGTCCCGCCGGAGGTGCTCGCCGCACCCGAGGCCAGGGTGCCGCCGAAGGCGAGGGCCGCCAGGGAGAAGGCGCCCGCCGCGGCGAACGCGAAACGGCGGCCTCGGGATGCCGAGCGCTCCCGCTCGGCACGTTCGGCCCGCTCGGCGCTGTCGGGCGGCGGGATCTCATGTATCCGGAAGCCGCCGGGCGGGGTGAGCGGGCTGCGCCCGCCGCTCCGGCCGCCGGGAAGGTGGTCGAGGGCCCAGGGCGAGCGGCCGGAGCCGCCCGGCAGCACGGGCGCGGCGAACGCGCCGCCGCCCGGCCCGCCGGGGCCGGGGCCGGCCCCGGCCCCGGGGCGCGGGTCGCCGTCCGCGGGCAGGCCCTGCAGCCTGGCGAGGAGCCCGTCCGAGGGCGGTGGCGGCGCGGCGTCCGCGAAGACGTTCTTGAGCCGGCGCTGCGCATCGGCCTCGGCCTTGCACCCCGGGCAGGTGGCCAGATGCGCAAGCACCCGCTCGCGCGCGTCGTGCCCCAGCTCCCCGTCGACCAGTGCGGCGAGGCGGTCTCCGAGATGGTGTTCGGCGGAGGTCACCCGGCGCTCACCTCGCCCGCCCGGGCCGACGGCATCACCGCGCTCAGGGTGCGCCGCTGCTCGGTGCGCGCGGCGGGCGAGCGGTGCTGGAGCGCCTTGCGCAGGTGGGATCGGCCGCGGTGGATCCGGCTGCGGACGGTGCCGAGCTTGACCCCGAGTGTCGCGGCGATCTCCTCGTAGGAGAGCCCCTCGATGTCGCAGAGCACCACGGCGGCGCGGAACTCGGGGGCGAGGGTGTCCAGGGCCTGCTGGACGTCCGCGTCGAAGTGGGTGTCGTTGAAGTGCTGCTGCGGGGTGGGCTCGCGGCTGGGCAGCCGCTCGGCGGCGTCGTCGGCGAGCGCGTCGAAGCGGATGCGCTGCTTGCGCCGGACCATGTCCAGGAAGAGGTTCGTGGTGATCCGGTGCAGCCAGCCCTCGAAGGTGCCGGGCGTGTAGGTCGACAGCGACCGGAAGACCCGGACGAAGACCTCCTGGGTGAGGTCCTCGGCATCGTGCTGGTTACCGGTCAGGCGGTAGGCGAGGCGGTAGACCCGGGCGCTGTGGTTGCTGACGATCTCCTCCCAGGAAGGAGGGGTCCACGCCTGCGCGTCCGCATCGGTCGCGAAAGTCGCCGTGGTCGCGGAATCGGCGGTGCGGGACTGGTCAGCGGTGTCGGTCACGGATTTCGGCTGTCCCGTCGACCTGCGGAATCTGGAGAAGACGCCGCGGTCCCGGCTTGCAGCCGCACCTCCCCTGTCGGCTCTGGTGGTGTCCACTGGAGCCCCTACCATAGCCACATCTCCCGTTAGCTCCGGATAAGAAACTTTGCCCGGCTTTGCCGACCGCCCTCCGGCGGTCCCTGCTCCCTCAACGCCCGGCCCCAACTGCGGGTTCCCGGGGCAACGGATACAGTCACGATTGCGTGGAGGACGGGGACAGGAGAGGGCCATTACCGGCAACCGGCAGACGAGCTGGGAGTTCGCCGACGCGTACGGCGCCGAGCTCGTCGAGAACGCCGAGAGCGAAGCACTGCGCTGGGCCCGCGACCGGGCCCAGGAGGCTGGGCTGCGCACGGTCTCCCCCGCCACCGGAGCGGCACTGCGGCTGCTGGCCGCGGCCGCCGAGGCCAAGGCGGTCGCGGAGATCGGTACCGGCACCGGCGTCTCCGGACTGCACCTGCTGCACGGGATGCGCTCCGACGGGGTGCTCACGACGGTCGACACCGAACCGGAGCGGCAGCAGTTCGCCAGGGAGGCGTTCCGCGCGGCCGGGTTCGTCGGCAGCGGGGGCAACAGGGTGCGCTTCATCCCCGGCCGGGCGCTGGACGTGCTGCCACGGCTGGCGGACGGCGGATACGACCTCGTCTTCTGCGACGGGGACCGGACGGAGTGCCTGGACTACCTCGCCGAATCGTTGCGGCTGCTGCGGGACGGCGGGCTGATCTGCTTCGCCGGGGTCTTCGCCGACGGGCGGACGGGCGAGGCCGCGGACCAGTCCCAGGAAGTGCTGCGACTGCGCGAGCTGTTGCGCACCGTCCGGGAGAGCACGCTGCTGGTGCCCTCGCTCCTGCCGGTGGGCGACGGACTGCTGTGCGCGGTCAAACGCGGGGAGTGACGGAGTCGTCGCACAGCGCGTCCGTGCTGCCGCCGGGCCTCCCGGAGCGGCTCGGTCCGGGTTCCGGACCCGGCCGGCAGAGGGGCGCCTGCGCGGCTGCGCCCGGACCGGAGAGGGCTGCGCCCGGGGAGACGAAACCGCCCCGGCGCACACGCGTGGCGTGCCTACCGGGGCGGCGATCCGCGGAGCGCTCAGCCGCAGACCTTCTTCAGCTCCTCGCCGAGCGCTGTCGCCTCATCCGGTGTCAGCTCGACGACGAGTCGCCCACCGCCTTCGAGCGGAACGCGCATGACGATGCCCCGCCCCTCTTTGGTCACCTCGAGCGGGCCGTCACCCGTCCGCGGCTTCATGGCCGCCATGCTCGTTCCCCTTCCTGAAACCAGCCGATCGCGCCGGGGGTCCCGTAAGCGGGCACAGTTTCACCGGCATCGAACACATTGCTTCTTCGTCATTATCCCGCATGGCAGGACCCGATGACCAACATCGGTCGACATCTCTTCTTCCTCGACCACCCACAAACCCACCCAATGCGGCGGCCGCCCCGCGGTACTGCCCGGAATTCCCCTCCGTCACCGGCGTCCCTCGGTTTGACGCAGGTCACATCCGCCGGGGCCGCGGAGCGTGCGCGGTGCCCTGTCAGCGCCCGACGATCCGGGTCATGCTGAGGGCATGTCCGACACCGTGCGCTACGAAGTGACCGAGGGGCTCGCGAAGGTCGTGCTCGACCGCCCCGACGCGATGAACGCCCTCGACAACGAGACCAAGGCCGCCCTGCGCGACACCCTGCGACGGGCCGCCGACGACGAGGGGGTACGCGCGGTGCTGCTCACCGGCAGCGGCCGCGCCTTCTGCGTGGGCCAGGACCTCAAGGAGCACACCGGCGCCCTCGAAAAGGGCGGCGGAAGCGCCCTGAACACCGTCGAGGAGCACTACAACCCGATCACTCTGGCCCTAGCCGGGATGCCGAAGCCGGTGGTGGCGGGCGTCAACGGGGTGGCCGCCGGGGCCGGCGCGGGCTTCGCCCTCGCCTGCGACTACCGGATCCTGGCGGACACCGCGGCATTCAACACCTCCTTCGCCGGGGTGGCGCTGACCGCGGACTCCGGCGTCTCCTGGACGCTGCCGCGCCTGGTGGGCCCGGGCCGGGCCGCCGACCTGCTGCTCTTCCCGCGCAGTGTCAAGGCCGACGAGGCGCTGGAGCTGGGGCTGGCCAACCGGGTGGTGCCCGCCGCCGAGCTCGCCGCGGAGGCCGAGGCCGTCGCCCGGCAGCTCGCGCAGGGGCCGACCGCGGCCTACGCGGCGCTCAAGGAGTCCCTGGCCTACGGCTCCTCCCACTCCCTGGCCGAGACGCTCGCCAAGGAGTCCGAACTCCAGCTGCGGCTGGGCGGCTCCGCCGACCACCGGATCGCCGTGGAGGCGTTCGTGCACAAGCAGCAGCCCCGCTTCACCGGGCGCTGAGCTCGCGGCCGCGGGCTTCCGCCCGCCGGCTGCGCGTTCCGGGCGGGTCAGCCGGCGGCGGAGCCGCGGCACCAGCAGTCCGCCAGGTGGTCGTCGACCAGCCCGCACGCCTGCATCAGCGCGTAGACGGTGGTGGGGCCCACGAAGCGGAAGCCGCGCCGTTTGAGCTCCTTGGCCAGGGCGGCCGACTCGGGCGTGCTGCCGGGCACCTCCGCCGTCGTGCGGGGCGCGGGCCGGGCGGCCGGGTCGGGGGCGTAGGACCACACCAGCCGGTCCAGCTCGCCCGGCTCCCACCCGGCCGCGACCCGCGCGTTGCCGAGGGCCGCGCCGATCTTGGCCCGGTTGCGCACGATGCCGCTGTCGGCCAGCAGGCGCCGCTCGTCGTCCTCGGTGAACCGCGCGACGGCGGCGATGCGGAAGTCCGCGAACGCGGCGCGGAACGCCTCGCGCTTGCGCAGGATCGTCAGCCACGAGAGGCCGGACTGGAAACCCTCCAGGCACAGCCGCTCGTAGAGCGCGTCGTCGCCGTGCACCGGACGGCCCCACTCGGTGTCGTGGTAGGCCGCGTAGTCCTCCGCGCTCGTGCCCCAGGGGCAGCGGGCGCGCCCGTCGGGGCCGGGCACCGCGGCGCCGGCGGAATGCTCGGGGGCGGCGGCCGAGAGCTCGGGAGCGGCGTCGTCGGGTCCGGTGGTCATCGCCCCTCCTCCGGGTCTGTCAGGGATCCGCTCCGGGGGCTGTCCCCTTCCGCCCGTGCCTCCGGGCCCGCGTCCTGCGCCGCGCCCGGAGTCCGGCCCGGCTCCGGGCGCCGCTCCTCGGCCCGGCCCATCGCGACGGCCTGGGCACCGGCCAGCGCGGACTCCAGTTCGGCGATCCGCGCGTCGCGCTCCGCGAGCTCGGCCCCGAGCCGGTCGAGGACGTCGTCTACCTGCTCCATCCGGTATCCGCGCACCCCGACGGCCAGCCGCAGCCCGGCCACGTCCCCGTGGGTGACGGGGCGCTCCGGTGGCAGGGGCTCGTCCAGCAGGTCGGGCGGTGCGTCGGGGAGCCCGCCCACCGCGCCGCGGGCCTCCTCACCGGGCCGGGCGCCGCTGCCGACAACGGCGAGCGTCACCGCGGCGACGACCACGACCAGCGAGAGCAGCAGGAACACGAACACGGATGAACTCCCCGGGTGGTTGCCGATTGCGGGCGGACCCTGATCGTGCCATGGGCCGGTGACAGCTATGGTCGGCGGCGGAGACCGGTGCACGGGCCACGCGGCTGCGGGCAGCAGGCGGGCACCGTCGAGAGGAAGAGGATGGCTGATGCTGCGCCTGGGCACGCGCGAGTTCGGTGAGCACGAGCCGGTGATCATGGCGATCGTCAACCGGACGCCGGATTCCTTCTACGACCGGGGCGCCACCTTCCGGGACGAGCCGGCGCTCCACCGGGTCGAGCAGGCGGTCGCCGAGGGCGCCGCCGTCATCGACATAGGCGGGGTGAAGGCGGGGCCCGGCGACGAGGTCACGGCCGAGGAGGAGGCCCGGCGCACGGTGGGCTTCGTCGCGGAGGTGCGGCGGCGCTGGCCGGACGTGGTGATCAGCGTCGACACCTGGCGGCACGAGGTGGGCGAGGCCGTGTGCGAGGCGGGGGCCGATCTGCTCAACGACGCCTGGGGCGGGGTCGATCCCCGGCTGGCCGAGGTCGCGGCGCGGTACGGCGCGGGTCTGGTGTGCACCCACGCGGGCGGTGCCCGCCCGCGGACCCGCCCGCACCGGGTCGCCTACCAGCCGGGCACGCGGGGCGGGGGAGGCGGCAGCGGAGTCGTCGACGACATCCTGCGGGTGACGCTCGGGCTGGCCGAGCGCGCCGCGGAGCTCGGGGTGCGCCGGGACGGGATCCTCATCGACCCCGGGCACGACTTCGGCAAGTCCACCCGGCACTCCCTGGAGGCGACCCGGGAGCTGGGCCGGATGACCGGGACGGGCTGGCCGGTGCTGGTCTCGCTGTCCAACAAGGACTTCGTGGGCGAGACCCTGGACCGCCCCGTCCAGGAGCGGCTGACCGGCACCCTGGCCACCACCGCCGTCTCCGCCTGGCTGGGCGCGCGAGTCTACCGGGTGCACGAGGTGGCCGAGACCAAGCAGGTCCTCGACATGGTGTCCGCGATCGCGGGCCACCGCCCGCCCGCGGTGGCCCGTCGGGGGCTGGCCTGAGGAGTGCCCTCAGGGGAGCGTCGTCCGCCCCGGGGTCGGACGTGCCGTCGCGGACACGGCCTAGCGGCGGCCGGGCGGTCCGGGGCGCTGGGCCGCCGGGACCTGACCGCCGACCTCCTTGGTGACCAGCGCCACCGCCTCGTCGATGTCGTCGGTGACGTGGAAGAGCTCCAGGTCCCGCTCGGACGCCTTGCCACCGCCGACGACGGAGTGGCGCAGCCAGTCGGCGAGCCCCCGCCAGTAGTCCGTGCCGAAGAGCACGATCGGGAAGCGGGTGACCTTCCCGGTCTGCACCAGGGTCAGCGCCTCGAACAGTTCGTCCAGCGTGCCGAGCCCGCCGGGCAGCACGACGAACCCGCTGGCGTACTTCACGAACATCGTCTTGCGGACGAAGAAGTAGCGGAAGTTCACGCCGATGTCGACGTACTTGTTCATGCCCTGCTCGAAGGGGAGCTCGATACCGAGCCCGACCGAGGTGCCGTTCGCCTCCAGGGCACCCCTGTTGGCCGCTTCCATCGCGCCGGGGCCGCCACCGGTGATGACGGCGAACCCGGCCTCGGCCAGCGCCCGGCCGATCCGCACGCCCTGGTCGTACTCGGGCGCCTCGGGGGGTGTGCGCGCCGAGCCGAAGACGCTGATGGCGGGGCCCAGCTCGGCCAGGGCTCCGAAGCCCTCGACGAACTCGGACTGGATGCGCATCACCCGCCAGGGGTCCTGGTGGATGAAGTCGGAGGGGCCCGCGGTGTCCAGCAGGCGCTGGTCGGTGGTCTCCGACTGCACCTGGTCACGGCGGCGCACGACAGGCCCCAGTCGCTGCTCCTTGGGCCCTCCGCCGGTCTCGTCGGTCATCTACGGCACTCCTTCCGCCTGCGATCTTTCCGCTTCAGGGTATGCGGACGCCGGCGGGTACCGTCGGGAATCGGGGCGGCCGGCAGCCGTCGATCGGTTGACCGGCAGGTGGCGCGAGAGCTCCGGCGGGCCCGGCTCAGGCCGTCAGCCAGCGCCGCAGCCGCTCCTCGCACCGGGTGATGAGCGCGGTCTCGACCCGCTCGTCCCGCTTGTGGGCGAGGTTGGGATCCCCGGGACCGTAGTTGACGGCGGGCACCCCCAGCGCGCTGAACCGGGAGACGTCCGTCCAGCCGTACTTGGGCCGCGGCTCGCCGCCCACCGCGGCGAGGAAGGCGCGGGCCGCCGGGTGCGAGAGGCCGGGCAGTGCGCCGGGGGAGCTGTCGTCCACCTCGAACTCCTCGACCCCGCATCCGGCGAACACCTCGCGCACGTGGTCCAGCGCGTCCTGCTCGCCGCGGTCGGGCGCGTAGCGGAAGTTGACCGTGACGGTGCACAGGTCCGGGATGACGTTGCCGGCGACGCCGCCCTCCACGCCGACGGCGTTCAGTCCCTCCCGGTATTCCAGTCCGTCGATCGTCGGCCACCGGGGCTCGTAGCCGGCCAGCCGCTCGAGCACCGGCCCGGCCGCGTGGATCGCGTTGGCGCCCATCCAGCCGCGCGCCGAGTGCGCCCGGGTGCCGCGCAGGTGCAGCCGCACCCGCAGGGTGCCCTGGCAGCCGCCCTCGACCTGGCCCTCGGAGGGTTCGAGCAGCACGGCGAAGTCGCCGGCCAGCCACTCGGGGCGGGCCTCGGCGACCTTGCCGAGGCCGTTGAGGTGGGCGGCGACCTCCTCGTTGTCGTAGAAGACGAAGGTCAGGTCGCGGTTGGGCTCGGGGACCGTGGCGGCGATCCGCAGCTGCACGGCGACCCCCGCCTTCATGTCGCTGGTGCCGCACCCCCACAGCAGCCCGTCCTCGTCGAGCCGGGAGGGCAGGTTCCCGGCGATCGGCACGGTGTCGAGATGGCCCGCGAGGACGATCCGCTCGGCCCGGTCCAGGTGGGTGCGGGCCACCACGTTGTTGCCGTACCGGTCGACGCTCAGGTGGGGCAGTGCGCGCAGCGCCTCCTCGACGGCGTCGGCGAGCGCCGCCTCGTCCCCGCTCTCGGAGGGGAGGTCCACCAGTCGGGCGGTGAGCCGGGCGGCGTCCTGCTGCAGGTCGAGTGCGCTGTGAGGCATGGCCACAGCCTACGGCGGGGCCCCCGCGCGGCCCGGCGCGCCCCGGGGCTCGGGCGCTGTCGCACCCAGCGGCTACCTTGGTGCGCGTGCGCCTCTCACGACCGTCCCGCCCGCCCGGCGGGTCCGGGGGTCCGCCCCGGACCGAGGGCCGCGGCAGACCCTTCAGGATCGCCGTGGCCTGCGCCGTGCTGCTCGCCGTCGCCGCGTATGTCGCGGTGCGCGGGCTGTCGGGGCAGGACGGTGCGATGTGCACCGTCCGGGCCGCGGACGGCGGGAGCGGCGCCGACGGCAAGAACGCGACCGCCGCCGCGGACGGCTCCGGCACCCCGCACGACTACGAACTCACCCCCGTGCAGGCCCAGAACGCGGCGACCATCGCCGCGGTCGCCGCGCGCCGCGGGCTGCCCGAGCGGGCGGTGACCATAGCCCTGGCCACCGCCATGCAGGAGTCCCAGCTGCGCAACATCGGCCACGGGGACCGGGATTCGGTCGGCCTCTTCCAGCAGCGCCCCTCGCAGGGCTGGGGGACGTTCGAGCAGATCCAGGACCCGGTGTATTCGGCGGGCCGGTTCTACGACCATCTCGCCGAGGTGCCCGGCTACTCGCGGCTCCCGCTGACCGTGGCCGCCCAGCGCGTGCAGCGCAGCGGCTATCCCCAGGCGTACGCCAAGCACGAGACCGACGCGACGCTGCTGACCGGCGCGCTCACCGGCCGCCGACCCGCCACGCTGAGCTGCACGACAGGCGGCCGGGAACCTGCCGGGCCAGGTGATCCCGCGCTGGTGCGCAAGCGGCTGGTGCGGGAGTTCGGCCGGGACGTGCTGGCGGACGGCACCGGCACCCTCGCGGCTCCGGCACCGCGGACGGCCGGGTACCCGAGGGCGCGCTCGGCGGCGCGGTCCGAGGCCGCGCCCGTCGTCCCGGTGCCCGCACACGGCCGCCGTCAGGGCTGGGAGCTGGCCCACTGGGCGGTCGCGAACGCGGAGCGGCTGCGCATCGAGCAGATCTCCTACGGCGGCCTCCGGTGGTCGGCGGAGCGCTCCGCGGACGGGTGGCGCAGGACGGACGGCGGCGCGGCAGCGGACGGCGGCGGGCCCGGGGGCGGCGGCACGAGGAAGGACGGCGGTGACGCGGCGGAGGGTGGCGCGGCCGACGGCGGGGGCGCGGCGGACGACACGGTGGAGCTCCGGCTGGCCCCCGGTCACTAGTCCGCCTACTCACCCGGTGGAGCGAACCCGGTCCACCGGGGTGGACGTTTCTTCCCCCGCTCGACGGTCGCCGCCAGGAGTGAACCCGCTCGGCCGGTCGTGCCTGGCCGCAGCCGGTTCGGCTCCTCGGGTACAGGTCAATCGGCTGCGAGGAATGCCCAGTTTGAGGGCTCACGCGGCAAACCTGGATTGCCAATCCTTTACCCGGCTTCCCCGCAACCTCCGTGCCGTTCGGGGCGATAGGCACTGCGTCCGACCGGGGGATCCCGGCTGACAGACCAAGAACCCCTTCTCCGTCAAAGGAGCACCATGTCCAACCCCCTCACGCGCCGCATCGCCCGCACCGCGCTGCTGACGGCGGCCGGCGCCGCCACCGTCGTCGGCGCCGCCGGAGCCGCGAGCGCCGTGGAACTGCCCGCGAGCCCGGTGGGCGGGGTCAGCAACCTGGACGGCGAGGGCCTCGGCAACACGCTGGACAGGACCGCCCAGGACACCACCGCCGTCGCCGGGGAGACCGGCGGCAGCGCCGTCGAGAAGGCCGTGCCGACCGCCGGCAAGGCCGTGGGCAAGGCCGGCCGGACCGCGGCGCCCGCCGCGCAGAACCTCGCCGGGAACGCGGCGGGCGAGGCCGGCGGTCTGCTGGGCGACACCGCCTCTTCCGCGGCGGACACCGGCCTTCCGTCCGTCGGCAACCTCGGTGGCCTTCCCCTCGGTTGAGGGCTCCCCCGGTCACCACTGCGGGGCGCCCCCACTGTCCGGCCCCGCCTCCCGGAGGCACCCTCCCCGGCCGGACAGCGCTCAGGCACTCCGTTCCTGAGCGCCCGCAGCCGGTGACCCGATCGGGCCGCCCGGACCGCACGGTCCGGGCGGCCCTTCGCGTGCGCGCTCCGGAGCCGGCCCCGTCCGCTGCCCGGGGGCCGTCGGCCGCACCGGCCCGGCCCCCGGGACGCCGGCGTCCGCAGTCCGGCAGCGGGCCCGCGCGAGCGACCCGGCACCCCGGGGCCGCTACGCGGAGAGCCTGCGCACCGCGGCGGCGATCCGCTCGTCCGTGGCCGTGAGAGCGACACGGACGTACCGCTCCCCCGCGGGTCCGTAGAACTCACCCGGCGCCACCAGGACGCCCCGCGCGGCCAGCCCGGCGACGGTCTCCCAGCAGGACTCGTCCCGGGTCGCCCACAGGTACAGCGACGCCTCGCTGTGCTCGATCCGGAAGCCCGCGGCCTCCAGCGCACCCCGCAGCGCGGTGCGGCGCGCCCGGTACCGCTCGCGCTGCTCGGCCACATGGGTGTCGTCGGCGAGCGCCGCGACCGTCGCCGCCTGCACCGGCGCGGGCGTCATCATCCCGCCGTGCTTGCGGATCTGTAGCAGTTCGCCCAGCACCTCGCTGTCCCCCGCGATGAACGCCGCCCGGTACCCGGCGAGATTGGAGCGCTTGGAGAGCGAGTGGACGGCCACCAGGCCCGCGGTGGAGCCGCCGCACACGTCCGGGTGCAGCACGGAGACCGGGTCGGCCTCCCAGCCGAGCTCCAGGTAGCACTCATCACTGAGGACGAGCACACCGTGCTCGCGCGCCCAGTCGACGACGGTGCGGAGCCGCTCGGCGGGCAGCACCTGACCGGTGGGGTTGGAAGGCGAGTTGAGCCACAGCAGCTTGAGCCCGGAAGGGTCCAGCTCCAGCGGGTCGTCGTAGGCGACGTGGTCGGCACCGGCGAGCCGGGCGCCGACCTCGTAGGTGGGATAGGCGAGCCGGGGGAATGCCACCCGGTCGCCCGGTCCGAGGCCGAGCTGGGTGGGCAGCCAGGCCACCAGTTCCTTGGAGCCGACGACGGGCAGCACGTGCTGCTCCGTGATGCCGCGCGCGCCCAGTCGGCGCTCGCACCAGCCGGTGAGCGCGTCGCGCAGCTCCCGGGTCCCCCACACCGTGGGGTAGCCGGGGCTGTCGGCCGCCTCGGCGAGCGCCTGCCGCACCTGCGCGGGTACCGGGTCGACGGGGGTGCCGACCGACAGGTCGACGAGGCCGTCGGGGTGCCCGGCGGCGGTGGTCTTGTACGGCTCGAGCCGGTCCCAGGGGAAGGCGGGGAGGCGGTCGGAGACGGAGGGCATGGTGCTCACTTTCTTCGGCTGTCCCGGCTGCCCCGGCGGCCGGCGCGGGTCGGCCGCGCGGTCCGCCGGCGCCCGGACGGCGGTCGGGCGGTCGGGGCGGGGCGCGCCGCGGCAGGGGCGGCCGTACGGCGCGCAAAACACCTCAGTCCCGTACGGCAGGACACTGGGACCGCCGTACGGGACTGTGCGGAAGCCGCACGGGGCGGCTCACTGCTCGGGCGTCACCCGTGGGTCACTCGTCGTGCTCCTGCGGCGGGAGCGCGGAGATGAGCGGGTGGTCCTTCTCGATCAGACCGAGCTTGCTGGCGCCGCCGGGCGAGCCGAGGTCGTCGAAGAACTCGACATTGGCCTTGTAGTAGTCCTTCCACTCCTCGGGGGTGTCATCCTCGTAGAAGATGGCCTCGACCGGGCAGACGGGCTCGCAGGCACCGCAGTCGACGCACTCGTCCGGGTGGATGTACAAGGACCGCTGGCCCTCGTAGATGCAGTCGACCGGGCACTCCTCGATGCAAGCCTTGTCCTTCAGGTCGACACAAGGCTCCGCGATGACGTAAGTCACGCTGTCGTTCCTCCTCGTTAGGGCTGGCGGGCCGGTGTCCGGCTCCGCCGCGGGCGCGCGGGAGCGCTCTTTCGCTTCGGACGGCGGCGATGCCCACACCTAGTATCTCCGTTCCCGGACACAACACGAACAGGAGGGGCGGTTAGGACTGTGGAATTCACCACGGGCGGACGCTTGGAGGTCCGCATCACCCCTTCCGACGTGGGCAGACGTGTCTCGGTGCGGTCGCTGACGACTGCCGGGGAGCGGCATGGGCGGTTCACGGACACGCTCGGCATTCTCACATCGTGGACCAAGGGCGTGCTCACAGTCACCCGACGCGATGGTGAGCAGGTCGAGATCGAGGAGACGTCGATGGTGGCTGGAAAGACCGTGCCGGCCACGCCCGCGCGCCGCCGGGGTCTGCCGTCCGCCGACGCGGCCGAACTCGTCGCGGTGGCCGCCAGGGGCTGGCCGCCGGCCGAGTCGCAGGCGCTCGGCGGCTGGACCCTGCGCGCTGCCGGCGGGTTCACCGCCCGCGCGAACTCCGTACTCCCGCAGGGCGACCCCGGGTTGCCGCTGCCCGAGGCGCTGGGCCGGGTCACCGGCTGGTACGCCGAGCGGGGCCTGCCCGCGCGGATCCAGATCTGCGTGGCGGAGGACGCGCTGCTGGACGCGCGGCTGCGGGAGCTGGGCTGGACGACCGAACGACACGGGCTGATACAGGTGGGCGCGCTCGCCCCGCCGGCCGACCGGGAGCCCGATGCGCGGGTGCTGCTGCACCGCACACCGGACGACCGGTGGGCCTCGCTCTACAACAGAGCGGGCGGCGCGGGCCTGTCGGACGCGGCGCGGCAGGTGCTGGCGGGCGGGTCCTCGGTGTGGTTCGCGACGGTGGCGGATCCGCACGGCGACGCCGTGGCCATCGGCCGGTGCGCGGTGGACGGCCGCTGGGCCGGGTTCGCCGCCATAGAGGTCGCGCCCGAGTGGCGCCGGCGGGGGCTGGCCCGGGCGGTCACCGGCGAACTGGCCAGAGCCGCGCTGGCCGAGGGCGCCTCGGCCGCCTACCTCCAGGTGGAGCGGGACAACACGGTGGCCCGGGCGCTCTACGAACGGCTCGGCTTCGCCGATCACCACGCGTACCACTACCTGCGCGCCCCGCAGGACTGACATGGGCGGCGGAGACGGTACGGGCGAGGAGGGCACCGGCGCGGCGCGGCGGCGGTTCGCCGAGGCGGCCCGCGAGGACCGGCCCGATCTGGCGCTGCTGTGCCTGCTGATCGGCGCCGAGGCGGCGACCCGCGGCACCCTGCGAGGCGGGCGGGACACCGGGGACACCGGAAACCCAGCGGGCGCGGCCCGCACCGGGGTGCCGGGCCCGCTGGACGAGGAGGCCACCGTGGACCGGCTGGTGGACGAGAGCCAGGCGGAACTCGACCGGCTGGCGGGGCTGTTGCCATTCGGGCGCGGCAGCACACCCGCGGAGTGGGCGGCTGCGCTGGAGCGGACGCTGGGCCGGGAGCTGGGGTTCGGCGGCTCGGCGCCGGACTACCGGAGGCTGGAGTCCTCGCTGCTGCCCGAGGTGCTGCGCCGACGGCGGGGCCTGCCCATCCTGCTGTCGGTGGTCTGGACGGAGGTGGCCCGACGCGCGGGCGCCCCGGTCTACGGGGTGGCGCTGCCGGGGCACTTCGTCGTCGGCTTCGGTGATCCGGCGGGTGCGCATGTGCTGGCCGATCCGTTCGGCGGCGGCAATCAGCTCGGCGAGGACGAGCTGGCCGTCATGGTGGCCGGTGCCACCGGGGTTTCGCCGCTGTCGGCCGCCTCGCTGCGGCCCGCCGGTCCACTGGAGACGGTGCTGCGGATCCTCAACAACATCCGGGCCTGGGCCGCGCCCCGGCCCGAGCGGTCCGGGGTGCGGCTGTGGGCGGTCGAGCTGTCGCTGCTGCTGCCGCACCATCCGGGCAGGCTCCGGTTCGAGCGGGCGCAACTGCTGGTGGAGCGGGGCCATTTCCTGCGGGGCGCGCGGGAGATGGAGGAGTACGCGGATGTCGTCGCGGCGATGGAGCCGAACGCCGCGGAGAACGTGCGCAGAGCCGCCAGGGCCGCCCGGGCCCGGCTGAACTGAGCCGCGCCGCAGCGTCTTCCGGGCCCTCTCCGCGAAGGGGCCCGGGAGCCGGGCGGCGAACCGGGCTGTGCCCGGCCGAGCCGCTGCCGGGGGCGGTCCGGGCCGGTCCGGTGCCGGTGGGGGGCCGGGCCGCGTCCGGCCGGGAAGCCGCGGGCCCTACAGCCAGCCCTTGTCCCGGGCGATCCGGACGGCCTCGGCGCGGTTGCGTGCTCCGGTCTTCTGGATGGCGGTCGACAGGTAGTTGCGGACCGTGCCGTGCGACAGGTGCAGCGCCCCGGCGATCTCGGCGTTGCCCGCGCCCCCGCGGGCCGCGGCGAGCACGTCGCGCTCCCGGTCGGTGAGCGGACTGGCGCCCTCGGCGAGCGCGGCGGCGGCCAGCCCCGGGTCGATGACGCGCTCGCCGGCCCGCACCCGGCGTACCGCGTCCGCGAGCCGGGCCGCCGGTGCGTCCTTGACCAGGAACGCGTCGGCGCCCGACTCCATGGCCCGGCGCAGATAGCCGGGGCGGCCGAAGGTGGTGAGGATGACGACCTTCAGCGCCGGGTGCCGGGCGCGCAGCCCCTCCAACGCGTCGAGTCCGGTCAGCCCGGGCATCTCGATGTCCAGCAGTGCCACGTCCGGCTGGTGCGCGGCGACCGCGTCCAGTACCTCGTCGCCTCTGCCGACCTGGACGGCGATCTCGATGTCCGGTTCCAGCCCCAGCAGCGCGGCGAGCGCCTCGCGGACCATCGCCTGGTCCTCGGCGAGCAGCAGTCTGATCACCGCCTCAGGGTACTGACGGCACCGCGGCGCACAGGGTGAAGCCCCCGCTCAGGCCCGCCGAGGTGGACAGCGAGCCGTCGGCCAGGGCCAGTCGCTCCCGCAGTCCGCTCAGTCCGTTGCCCTCGGCCGCGCCGGAGGGGCCCTTGCCGTCGTCGGTGACGGTGAGCCGCAACGGCTCCCCGGCCGCGTCCGGCACCTGGAAGCTCACCGTGCAGCGGGCCGCGCCGCTGTGCCGTACGACGTTGGTGACCGCTTCCCGCAGCGCCCACGCCAGGGCGCCCTCCCGCTCGGGCGCCAGCGGCACGGACGGCGGCCGGTGCGGCAGCTCCGCCTCGACACCGGCGGTGTCCAGGGCGGTGCGGGCCCCGGCCAGCTCGACGGCCAGGGTGGGGCGGCGGTATCCGCCGACCGCCTCCCGGACGTCGACCAGGGCCTGCCTGCTGACCTGTTCGATGTCGGCGACCTGCGCGGCCGCCTCCTCCGGTCGCTCGGGCAGCATCCGTCCGGCCAGCTCGCTCTTGAGGGTGATGAGGGAGAGCGAGTGCCCCAGCAGGTCGTGCAGATCGCGGGCGAGCCGCAACCGCTCCTCGTTGGCGGCGAGCTCCGCCACCACCGCGCGGGCCTCCCGCAGCTCGCGCAGCGTGAGGACGGTCTTCCGCGCCGACATCAGCGCCAGCCCGGCCAGCACACAGGGGATGACGAAGGACGTCCAGCCGCCCCACAGCGGCCGCGCCCCGAAGTCGGTGCCGACCAGGGCCAGCGCCGTCACGCACGCCGCCACCGCCGGCACCGCCCGCCGCCAGGGCAGCGTGGCTCCGGCCGCCACGGCGACGTAGACGAACAGCACCAGCCAGGGCTCGCCCGCGGTGAGCGCGAGCACCAGCGCCAGGGCGAACAGGGCGGCGAGGAGCATGTGGACGGTGCGCGGCGGGAACGGCGTCCTGGTGTGCCGGTAGACGAGCGCGACGTACGCAGCGAGGAAGGCGGCCAGCCCGGCGGCGGCTGCGGCGACGGCGGGCCGGCTGTGCCCGCCCGCCCACAGGTCGCGTACCGCTCCGCCGAGGAACACCAGCCAGACGGCGACCATCAGCGCCCGGTTCCGCTGCTGCCGCCGGGTCTCGGTGCCGCCCGTCCCGGCGGGGGCGCGGCGTGTCATCTCGTGCACCGGAGCATCATGCCGTGCGGGTGTCCTTGCGGTAGAGCCAGGCCGCCGCTCCGGCGAAGAGGACGAGGTAGGCCAGCAGCAGCGCGGCGTCGCCCGGGTGCGGCGCCTCGCCCACCTCCACGGCCCGGCCCAGCGCCGTGTAGGCGTAGGTGGGCAGCCACTCCCCGATGTCCTGGACCCACTGCGGGAGGGTCGACATGGGCAGCCACAGCCCGCCCAGGAAAGCCAGCCCGAAGTAGCAGAGCATCGTGATCGGCCGCACCGCGTCCCCCGTCGCCAGGTAGCCGAGGGCCACGCCCAGCGCCGCGAAGACGAAGCTGCCCGCCCACGAGCACAGCGCGACCGCGGCCCACTGCCACGCCTGCAACCGGACGCCCATGACGAGGGCGCCGGTGAGCAGGACCAGCAGGATGGACGGCAGGCTGACGGTGGCGGCCGACGCGACCTTGGCGGTGACGTAGCCGCGGCCCGGCAGAGCCGTCAGCCGGAGCTGCCGCACCCAGCCGGCCTCGCGCTCCTTGGCGATGCGTTCGCTGTTGCCCATCAGCACGGCCGTCATGGCGCCGAACGCGGCCATCGCGACCATGTAGTACAGCTTCATGTCGACGCGGAGGCCCGGCATGTCGCCCGGGACGTCCCGGCCCGCGATGATCATGTAGAGCACCGGCGGGTAGATCACCGAGAAGAACATGAACTTCTTGTTGCGCAGTGAGCGCGTGATCTCCAGCTTGACGAGGGTCTTCACCGTGCTGCCGCCTTCCGGCCGTGGTTCTGGGAGGTGGAGATGCGGGCCTGTTCCGCGCGGGAGGTGAGGGTGACGAACGCCTGCTCCAGTCCCAGGCCGGTGACCTCCAGACCGTGCGGATAGATCCCCAGCGCGTAGAGCGCGTGCACGGTGGCGTCCGCGTCGGTCGAACACAGCCGGACGGCTGCCCCGGCCAGCCGCAGTTCGCCGACCCCCGGGAGGGCGCGCAACTGCGCCTCCAGCACTCCGTCGGGCACCATCTCCAGCGTGAAGCCGACCCGGCGCACGCCCGCCATCGCCTTGATCCCGGCCGCGCTGCCGTCGGCGAGCAGCCGTCCCCCATGCAGCACCAGCACCCGGTCGGCCACCTCGTCGGCCTCCTCCAGGTAGTGCGTGGCGAACAGCACCGTGCGGCCCCCGGCGGCCTGGTCCCGCATGGCGGACCAGAAGGAGCGGCGTGCGGTGACGTCCATGCCCGTGGTGGGCTCGTCCAGCACGATCAGATCGCTGTCCCCGGCGATCGCGAGTGCGAACCGCACCCGCTGCTCCTGGCCACCGGAGAGCTTGCCCACCATCCGGTCGGCCAGCTCGGTGATGCCGGCCTCCAGCAGCACCCGCTCGACCGGGTGACCGCGCGGATGCAGGTCGCAGGCGAGTGCCACGAGTTCCCTGACCCGTACACCGTCCATCAGACCGCCGGACTGGAGCATGGCGCCCACCCGGCCGTCGGTGACCGCCTGCCGCGGTGTCTTCCCGAACAGCCGCACCCGGCCGCCCGGGTCCGGGGTGCGCAGCCCCAGGAGCAGATCGAGGGTGGTGGACTTGCCCGCTCCGTTGGGGCCGAGGAGGGCGACGGTCTCACCGGGGTGCAGGGCCACCTCCAGCCCGTCCAGGGCCCGGACCGAACCGTAGGTCTTGCCTGCGGAGAGGAACTCCACGGCCGGTGCCGTGGCGTGCGTCGATGTCATGCCCTCAGGTTCGCCCGGCGCGCGGTGCCGGTGGCAGTGCCGATGGTCGTGACCTGCGGCTGACAGATGTCATGCCCGCGGGCCCGCCTCGGTGGCCGGAAGCGGCAGCGGCCCCGCGCGGGCGTGCGGGCCGAGTACGGCACGAGGGGTGCCCCGCCGCTGCGGGGCACCCCTCGTGAACGTCCGCGCGCCGCCCGGGCGCTGCCGTGCGGAACGGGCCGGCCGGATACGGCTCAGCGGGAGCGGGATCCGGGGACCGTGGCGTAGCGCCGTCCCGGCTCCGGCGGCGCCTTCTTGCGCAGGGCTTCCACCATGGCGACGGCCGCGTGCTTCGGGGTCATCCGCACCGTTCCGGCGCCACCGTCGATCACGACGTCGTCGAAGGCCGACCCGTAGGTCTTCTTGAGCTTCGCCGGGTCGATGGCCGGCTGGAGCCTGCCGCTGCCGCCCGCCCGCATCGTGAGGAACTTGCCCATGGTGTCCTGGCTGAACGGCACCACGACGTCGCCCGCCTTGAGCCACACCCAGCCGGACATCGCGGTGCGGCCGAAGCCCTTCACCGCCTTGTTCAGCTCGGCCTCGGTCACCTTGGGCTCGCGCACCGTGCCGGGGAGCGCCACCGGCTCGTTCTTGCCGGAGACCGCACGCTCCCGGAACGCCTTCTCCAGCGCGGCCGGGGCCTTGTCGACGTCGATGACCTTGTGCGGACTGCCCTTGACGGCCACCGCCTTGCCGCCGGTGAACTTGACCATGCCCTCGGAGGGGGACTTCGCCTCCGCCTCGGCCATGACGGGCTTGAGCGCGGCCCGTACCTTGGCCTCGTCCACCGTGATGGCCGGGTCCGCCTGGCGGGTACCGCCCATGAGGGAGCCGAGGACGGAGACCGGGTTGTAGTCGCGTCCGGCCGCGGCGCGCACGGTGGCCTCGGTGTCCAGGGTGACCCCGGCGACGCCGGGCTTCAGCTCGGTCCGACCGCCGGCCGTCTCGATCTTGAACGGTTCCTTCGTCCGGTCGCCCAGTTCGGCGTCCAGCTTGTTGACCGCCTCGTGCTTGCTCAGGCCGCCGATCTCCACGCCGAGCACGGTGGTGCCCTTGGGCACGTCCGCGTGGTCGAGCAGCAGACCGGTGCCGTAGGCGACCCCGAGGACGCCGACAACGGCCGCGCCCGCCAGCACCAGTTTGGAACGGCCGCGCTTCTTGGCCGGTTCGCGGGCTGCTCCACCGCTCTGCGGCAGCGGTCGGGCGGGGGTGTCATCCGGCCCGCCGGAGTCGGCGCCGGGCGCCGGGCCCGCACCGTCGGGCTCACCGCCGGCTGCTCGCGGCGGGCCGCTGACCATGGTGTCGCTCGACAGCCGCGCGTCGCCGCCGCGCGCTCCGGGAGCCGCCGGGCCCGCGCCCGGGGCACCGGCGCGGTCCGGCTCGGCACCGCCGGGGAACCGGGGCGTGCCCGCGGGGGGCGTGCCCCCGGGGCCGTCGGCGAGGCCCGCGGGGCCGCGGCCGAACGGGTCCGGTCCGGAGCCGCCCTGCCCGGGCCCACCGGGCACTCCTGGACCGGCGGGCCGGCCCGTGCCGAAGCCGGGCCCGCCGTCCGCGCCCTGGCCCGCGCCCGGCGCGGCCAACGGGCCGGGGCCGGGTACGCCGGGGGCGGGCGGCACGGGCATGTCACCGCTGGCGGGCCCGGTGGTGGGACCGGCGGGCCCGCCCAAGGGGTCCGCACCGAGGTGCGGCATCCCGTCGGGAGGCGTGTCAGCGGGACCGGCTCCGCCCGGAAACGCCGGTCCCACACCGGGCGTTCCGGGGATCCCGTGCGAACCGGTCGGCTCCGGAATCCCGTGCGAACCGGTCGGCTCGGGAATCCCGTGCGAGCCCGTCGCCTCCGGAATCCCATGCGAACCCGTCGCCTCCGGAATCCCATGCGAACCCGTCGCCTCCGGAATCCCATGCGAACCCGTCGCCTCCGGAATCCCGTGCGAGCCCGTCGACTCGGGGTCCGGGCCGGTGGTGGGGTAGGGCGACTCGCCCCGGTCCGCGCCACCGGCACCGCCGGGCACGCCCGCGCCAGGCCCGCCACCGGCCGCCGAGGCGGACGGTGCGGCACCGCTCCTGGGCGACTTGCGGGGCGCGAACCAGTCGCTGGTCTCCTGAGTGAACTGCTCCTCGGCGACGGACGCGGCCTCGGCACGGCTCCCGGGACCACCGGGGGTGCCGGTGCTGCCGGGCGGCGACGCCTCCGGCGCGGGCGGGGGGACAGCGGTGCCGGAGCCACCGCCGGTAGCGCGCTGGCCCGCCCCGAGGTCCGGGGCGCCCTTGGCGTCCCGGCCGCCGACGGCGGGGTCCGCTCTCCCGGACGTGTCGTCCGCGTTCTCGTCCGTGACCGGGGTCCGCATCACCACGGGCGGAATGGGCCGCGAACCGGGGATGTTGATGCGGATGCGGGTGGTCAGCGTCGTCTCGGTCCGGGGCTCGTCCGGCTTGGACCCGGCCGAAGGTTCGGCACCCCGGTCGTCCCGGTCCGCGCCGGAGCCCGAGGTGCCGTACGGCTCGGTCCCCGAGGGGTACGACGAACCGCCGCGCCCCTTGGGCCCGGAGGACGAACTGTCAGTTTCACGACTCAAAGCAGGTACTCCCGGATGGATTCGCCGTCTTCCTGTCGGCCTGAAGGCGGCTCGCCGGCGCGCACCACTGTACTTGGGGCGCGGGGCACCGACCCCGCGACCACCTGATCGCCCCGATGACGGCCCTCTCAGCGGTTCTTGTCGAGTGATACCGGTGGCGCGGGAAGCGCGATGGTGGTACACATCACAGCCACCAGCATGCCGCCGAACAGGTAGACATAACTACCGATCCCGGCGGCGTACAGGAAATCACCCTCAGCGCGGGAGGACGTCGTCAGGAGCACCGCGAGCACCCACCCGGCCGCCGGAGCCGCGGCTCCGACCTTCGTGCGGCACAGCGTGGCCCCGCCCCAGAAGAGCCCGCCCGCCGCGGCCAGCGCGAGCAGCAGCCCCAGCGGGAACCAGCCGCCCTGGACGAGGGTGCCGGCCACTCCGGTCAGCAGGCCGAGAAGGACCAGTGCCGCGTAGACGGCGATCCGGGCCCCGTACGCGCGCGGGTACGCACTCCGCACGCCAAGACCCCCCGCGCTCACACCCGCACCTCGGCGAACAGGTCGTCGGCGCGGGCCGGGTCCGCGTCGCCGCGGTGGGCGCGCTGGAAGAACTCCGTCCCGGTCAGCGGCTGGGCCAGTCCGTTGGAGAGGGCGAAGAAGGCCCCGCCGGAGGTACGGCGCACCGACACCTGGGTCTCGTGTGCCGCCATGGCCGCCGCCTTCGCCTCCGTGTACGCTCCGGCGTCCACGGTGACATCCACCTGGGCGGCGCTCTCCACCACCCCCGGCACGTCGTCCGGCTGTGCGAAGCCCGTTCTGCCCTGGAAACCGGGGAAGGGGAAGACCTCACCCTCCGCGTCGGCCGCGTGCAGCAGCGCGAAGCCTTCCTCCAGGACCGGCCGGGGCACCACGTTCCAGTACACGCGCTGCACCTCGTGCGGTCCGCCGCCGACGCGTCCGGTCTCCCGCGCCGCGATTTCGACCGCGCGCATGGCGACGCGGTGAGCCTTGATGTGGTCCGGGTGGCCGTAGCCCCCGTCCGGCCCGTAGGTGACGAGCACCTGGGGGCGCACCTCGCGCAGCACGGTCGCGAGCAGGCGCGCGGCCTCGTCCAGGTCGGCCTGCCAGAAGCAGCCGGGGCGGTCGTTGGTGGCCGCTCCCATCATCCCGGAGTCCCGGTAGCGCCCCGGCCCGCCGAGGAAGCGGTGGTCGGTGACGCCCAACGCGCGCATGGCGGCGCGGAGTTCCCCGATGCGGTGCGGGCCGAGGGTGTCGTCCTGGTCCGGCGCCAGGTGGGCCAGCCCGTCCGGGACGACCTCGCCCTCCTCGCCCAGGGTGCAGGTGACGAGGGTGACGTGGGCGCCCTCCGCCGCGTACTTGGCCATGGTGGCGCCCGTGGTGATCGACTCGTCGTCGGGGTGCGCGTGCACCAGCAGCAGCCGGCGCTCGGAGGCGGCCGGAGAGCCGGGGGCCGCCCCCGGGGGAAACGCAGCGGTCATGCCCCGAGCCTACGACGGGCACCGCGCCCGGAGGGGGTGCGGGCACCGTCCCGGCCCGGCGGCGTCACGACACCGGCACGGCGCGGGCGCCGCGGGGCACCGGCACGGCCCCGGGTGTTGTTGCGGGGCGGGCGACGAGGGTACCGAGGAGGGTCCGGTCAGAACTTCAGCTCCCCGATCATGCCGGCGACGTTGGAGGTCAGATCATTGATGGTGGGCGCCATCGAGGAACTCGCCAGATAGAAGCCCAACAGCATGCAGATCACCGCGTGTCCGGCTTTGAGCCCGGATTTCCTGACGAGCAGGATGACGATGATCGCCAGCAGCACCACCGCCGAAATCGAGAGTGCCACGGCGGTTCACCTCCAAGTCGCACGGTCGGTTCGGGGGATCTCGGTACGGGTCGCACGGACACGGCAGCACGCCTCCGGCATGGAGGAGCCACCGGCTTCATACCCAGCCCTCACCATGCGCAACGGATCATAATTATCCGGGTGACCGCACGGCTCGGTGCACAGGTGCAGACGAGGGGCGCATATTCAGTTCCAGCCAACTGCACACCACCGGACGATCGTTCCGGACGACGCCTCCGGAGCGGACCGCGGCCCGGCGCGTGCGCAGTACGGTCGGCCGCATGGCTACGACTTTCCCGCGGCAGCACGCCCGTACCCACAGATTCACACTCGGGGCTCCGAGGTCCTTCACTGTCGCCCCGGACGGCACACGAGTCGTCTTCCTTCGCTCCCGTAACGGCTCCGACCTGGCTCACCTGCTCTGGGTGCGGGATGTGGCGAGCGGCGAGGAGCGGATCGCGGCCGACCCCGAAGCGCTGCTCGGCGGCGCCGCCGAAGAGCTGTCGGCGGAGGAGCGGGCGCGGCGCGAGCGGAGTCGCGAAGGCACCGCGGGCGTCGTGGGATATGCCACCGACACGTCTGTGAACAGCGCCGCTTTCGCTCTTTCGGGTCGGCTCTTCACCGCCGACCTGCTCTCCGGACAGGCGCGGGAGCTGCCGGTGCCCACGCCGGTGGTCGACCCGCGCCCCTCCCCCGACGGCCGGCACGTGGCCTATGCCACCGGCGGAGCGCTGCGGGTGGTGACGGCGGCGGGTGCGGACGACCGGGCGCTGGTCGAGCCCGAGGCCGAGACCGTCACCTGGGGCATGGCCGAATTCGTCGCCGCCGAGGAGATGTCGAGGACGCGCGGCCACTGGTGGTCACCGGACTCGGACCGGCTGCTGGTCACCCGTGTCGACGACGCGCCCGTGCGCCGCTGGACCATCGCCGACCCCGCCAACCCGCACGAGGAGCCGGCCCGGATCGCCTACCCCGCGGCCGGAACCGAGAACGCCGAGGTCACGCTGCATCTTCTCGATCTGGACGGAACCCGGTGCGAGGTGGTCTGGGACCGCGGGCGCTATCCCTATCTGGCCCGTGCGCACTGGTCGTCCGGCGGGCCGCCGCTGCTGCTCGTACAGAGCAGGGACCAGCGCGAGGCGGCGTATCTGAGCGTGGACACCGCGACGGGTGCGACGTCCGTCACACTCACCGAGAATGATCCAATCTGGCTGGAACTCTTCGGCGGGGTCCCGGCCTGGACGCCGGACGGCAGCCTGGTACGGATCACGGACGAAACCGGTGAACCGGACGGCACCGCCGGCACCCCGGGCGCACGGGTGCTCATGGCGGGCGCACGGCGGCTGACCCCTGCCACCCTGCATGTGCGGGCCGTGCTCGACATCGGCGAGCAGGACATCCTCTTCTCCGCCTCCGAGGGCGACGGCGCACCCCGGTCCCGCCCCGGCGACATCGGGGTCTACCGGGTGCCGCCGGCGGGAGGCGAGCCGGTGCGGGTGACCGACGGGGACGAGCCCCACGTGGCGTCCGCGGTGCGCGGCGGCGGGACGCTGGTGCTCTCGACCGCGACCCTGTCCCGGCCGGGTTCCCGGGCCGTCCTGCTGCACGAGGGTGGCGCGGCACCCGGGGGCGGCGAGCCAGCCGCCGTCGCATCGTTCGCCGAGAAGCCCGTGCTCGGCACCGCGCCGCGCCTGGTGCACGCCGGGCAGCGGCGCATTCCGGCCGCCGTCCTCCTGCCCACCGGATACCAAGAGGGAGACGGGCCGCTGCCGGTGCTGATGGATCCCTACGGCGGGCCGCACGGACAGCGGGTGGTGGCCGCGCACAACGCGCATCTGACGGCCCAGTGGTTCGCCGACCAGGGCTTCGCCGTGGTCACAGCCGACGGCCGCGGCACCCCCGGGCACAGCCCCGGCTGGGAGAAGGCCGTCTCGCGCCGGCTGGCCTCCGTCACGCTGGACGACCAGGTGGCGGCGCTGCAGTCGCTGGCCGAGGAGTATCCGCTGGACACCTCCCGGGTCGGCATCCGCGGCTGGTCCTACGGCGGATATCTCGCGGCACTCGCGGTGCTGCGGCGACCCGACGTCTTCCACGCCGCGGTCGCCGGTGCCCCGGTGACCGACTGGCGGCTGTACGACACCCACTACACGGAGCGGTACTGCGGCACCCCGCAGGACGACCCCGAGGTCTACGTCGAGTCGTCGCTGATCACCGACGCGGGACTGGCCGGGGCGGACCGGGACGCTCCGCACCGGCCGATGATGATCATCCATGGGCTGGCCGACGACAACGTCGTGGTCGCGCACGCCCTGCGGCTCTCCTCCGCCCTGCTGGCCGCCGGGCGTGCGCACGAGGTGCTGCCGCTCTCGGGCGTCACGCACATGGCCGGTGATGCCGAGGTGGCGGAGAACCTGCTGCTGCTCCAGGTGGACTTCCTGAAGCGGTCGCTGGGGACCGGCGGCTGACCCCAGCGGCCGGCCGGACCGTCGCGGGCGGCTCGGCCGGCCCGCTGCGGCCCGGCCGGGAAAGCCACGGCGGAGGGTTCCGGGCCGGGCCCGGAACCCTCCCTGCTACCGGACTACCGGCCGGCCTCCACGGCGGCGTCCTGGGTACGGGCCACGGTCGTCGGCTCCTCGGGGAAGTGGCAGGCGGTCAGGTGGCCGCCGGTGTTCCCGGGGATCTGGACCAGCGGCGGCTCGTCCGTGGCGCACTTGTCCTGGGCCTTCCAGCAGCGGGTGCGGAACCGGCAGCCCGAGGGCGGGTTGACCGGCGACGGCACGTCCCCCACCAGCCGGATGCGCTCCCTGGCCTCGCCCCCCGTCGTCTCCTCGTCGTTCAGCACCGCTTCCGGCACCGCCGAGAGCAGCGCGTGCGTGTAGGGGTGGCGGGGCCGGTTGTAGATGGCTTCGCGCTCGCCCACCTCGACGATCTTGCCGAGGTACATCACCGCGACCCGCTCCGAGAAGTGCCGCACGATCGCCAGGTCGTGGGCGATGAAGACGAAGGCGATCCCCAGGTCCCGCTGGACCTGCTGGAGCAGGTTGACGACCTGGGCCTGGATGGAGACGTCCAGCGCCGAGACCGGCTCGTCGGCCACGATCAGCTTCGGTTCCAGCGCCAGGGCGCGGGCGACGCCGATCCGCTGGCGCTGGCCGCCGGAGAACTCGTGCGGGAACCGGTTGTAGTGCTCGGGGTTGAGACCGACGGTCTCCAGCAGTTCGCGGATGCGCTTCTCCCGGCCGCCGGGCGGGTTGATGCCGTTGACCTCCATGGGGCCGCCGATGATGGCGCCCACGGTGTGCCGCGGGTTCAGCGACGAGTACGGGTCCTGGAAGATCATCTGGATCTCGGAGCGGACCGGTGCCAACTGCTTGCGCGTCGCGTGGGTGATGTCCTGCCCGGCGTAGCTGAGGGAACCAGCGGTGGGCTCCAGCAGCCGGGTCAGCAGCCGTCCCGTCGTGGACTTGCCGCAGCCCGACTCGCCGACGAGTCCGAAGCTCTCGCCCGCGTGGACGGCGAGGTCGACCCCGGAGACGGCCTGGACCTCGCCCACCTTCCGTTTGAAGGGGAAGCCGCCCATGATCGGGAAGTGCTTGGCCAGGTTCTCGGCCTTCAGCAGCGGCTCGCCCGTGCGCGCGGGCCGCTGCTCCCGCGGTTCGCCCCCGCCCGGCTCGGTCAGGGTGCCGTCATCGCTCATTGGTCTGGGTCTCCCTCTGCCCGGCCTAGCTCAGCCTGGGCTTGATCTGCTCGACGAAGAACGTCCGCTTCTGCTCCGCCGTCAGGTGGCAGGCGGCGCCCCGGCCGTCCGGAAGCTGCGGCCGGTCGGCGGTGCAGGAGGCACCGGCGACCTCGTCCACGAAGTCGCAGCGGGGGTGGAAGGGGCAGCCGGGCGGGGGTGCGAGCAGGCTGGGCGGGGTGCCGAGGATCGGTGAGAGCTCCTCGTTCACGTCCCCGGTCAGCCGGGGCATCGAGGTGAGCAGGCCCCAGGTGTAGGGGTGCTGCGGCGCCCGCAGCACCTCTGCGACGGAGCCCCGCTCGACGGCCCTGCCGCCGTACATCACCAGGATGTCGTCCGCGACGTTGGCGATGACGCCGAGGTCGTGGGTGATGAAGATGATCGCGGAGCCGAACTCCTGCTGGAGGTCCTTGAGCAGGTCGAGGATCTGCGCCTGCACGGTGACGTCGAGCGCGGTGGTGGGCTCGTCCGCGATCAGCAGGTCCGGGTTGCACACCAGCGCCATGGCGATCATCGCGCGCTGCCGCATACCGCCGGAGAACTGGTGCGGGTAGTCGTTGACCCGCAGCTTCGCGTTCGGGATGCCGACCTTGTCGAGCATCTCGACGGCGCGCAGCTGCGCCTCCCGCTTGGAGCAGCCGGTGTGCTTGCGGTAGGGCTCGGCGATCTGCCGGCCGATCGTGTAGTAGGGCGAGAGCGCGGTGAGCGCGTCCTGGAAGATCATCGCCATCTTGTTGCCGCGCAGCGACTCCAGGGTCTTCTCCCGCGCGCCGGTCAGCTCCTGGCCGTCCAGCATGATCTCGCCGGAGACCGCGGTGGTGCGGGGGTTGTGCAGTCCGAGGATGGACAGGTTGGTGACCGACTTGCCGGAGCCGGACTCACCCACGATGCCGAGGGTGCGACCGCGTTCCACGGCGAAGGAGAGCCCGTCGACTGCCTTGACGGTGCCGTCCTCGGTGTCGAAGTGCACGTACAGATCGCGCACCGAGAGGAAGGCGTCCCCGTCGCCGGCGCCGCGCGGGCCCGGTACGTCGGCTTCCTTGGTCAGGGTGGTCATGAGCCGGTTCTCCTAGGACAGCCGCACGCGCGGGTCGATGAACGCGTAGGCGGCGTCCACGATGATGTTGAAGAGGATGATGAAGGTGGCCGCGAAGAGCATCACGCCCATCACCATGGGCAGGTCGGTGTTCTGCACCGAGTTCACCGCGAGGGTGCCGAGCCCCGGCAGTGAGAACGTCCACTCGGTGATCATCGCGCCGCCGAACAGCGACCCCATGTCGACACCGAAGATGGTGACGATGGGGATGAGCGAGCCGCGCCAGGCGTAGCGGAAGAAGACGTACTTCCCCGACATGCCCTTGGCCCGCGCGGCTTTGACGTGGTCCTCCTGCAACTGTTCGATCATCGAGGAGCGGGACAGACGGGTGTAGTTCGCGGTGAAGATGATCTGGATGACCAGCCAGGGGAGCAGCAGTCCGAGGAACCAGCCGACCGGATCCTGCGTCAGCGGCACGTACTTGGGCTGGTCGAGCAGCTCCAGGTTGTAGACCACCAGCGCGAGCACCAGCGGACCGATGAAGTAGATCTGCATCGAGGAGAGCAGCAGCGACATCGAGCTGAACGCCTTGTCGATGAGCGTGCCCTTCTGCCAGGCGGCGATCATGCCCGCGCCCAGCCCGATGATCAGGAAGACCACGGCACCGCCGATGGTCAGCGAGACGGTGGTCGGGAAGCGGTCCAGGATGGTCTGCCAGACCGGGTCCTGGTTGGCGAAGGAGTAGCCGAAGCACGGTGCGGGGCAGTCCCCGACGTTGAACTGGCGGCCGGCGACGATGCCGACCATGAAGTGCCAGTACTGCATGGGGATCGGTTCGTCGATGCCCATGTTCTTGCGGATGACCGCGAGCGCGTCCGGCGTGCAGTTCTTGCCGCAGGCCAGCATCGCCGGGTCCCGTGGGACGGCGTAGAAGAGGAAGAAGGTGACGGCGCTGATGATCAGCAGGATCACCACGGCGCCGAGCGACCGGCGGATGAGGAATCGCAGCATGACGGAACGCAGCTCTCGTGCGACAGCGGAATCGAGACGTGCGGGACGGCGGAGTCCGGGCGAGCGGACTCCGGGCTCCGCCGCCCGGCCCTGCGGGCCGGGCGGCGGGGACGGCACCTACCGGTGCCGGGTGGGTGCTACTTCTTCACGTACAGCGACGTCGGCTGGATGTCGTGCAGCTGCTCGTCGTAGTACATGCCACCGATGTTCGAACCGGAGAGCTGGACGGCCTTGTAGTAGTGCATCGGCACGGCGGGCACGTCCTCGGTGAGGATCTTGTCCGCGAGCTTCTGCCACTCCTCGGCCGCCTTGTCCGCGTCGGACAGGGACCGGATGCGGTCCATCTCCTTCTCGAACTTCGGGCTCTTGTGGTGCGAGTAGTTGGCGGCGCCGTCCTGCACCTGGCGCCCGTCGAACAGGTTCGGGATGACGGTCGAGGAGCTCGGCCAGTCGGCACCCCACGAGTTGTGGTAGATGTCGTAGCCGTTCTTGACCTTGCCGATCTGGTCGTAGTACGTGTCCTGGATGATGTCCTTCTTCTGGACGTCGAATCCGGCCTTCTCCAGGTTCTGCGTCGCGGCGACGGCGAAGTCCTGCCACTCGGGGGAGTTCTGGTAGGCGAAGGTGAGCTTCATGCCCTTCTTGCCGGACTCCTTGAGCAGCTCGGCCGCCTTCTTGACGTCACCCTGCGGATTCTTCAGCTTGTCGAAGGGATCGGTCTTCTTGTGGCCCACCAGGGTCGGGCTGATGTAGTTGCCCGCCATCTCGGCGCCGCCGGCGCCGCCGAAGGCCGAGACGATGGACTGGTTGGGGATCGCGTAGGCGATGGCCTGCCGGACCTTCTTGTTCTTGATCCGGTCCATGTTGATGTTCAGGTAGCTCACGTAGGACTGGTAGCCGGAGACCGAGCGCTTCTTGATCTCCGGGTCGGTCCGCACCTTCTGCAGGCTGGAGGCGTCGACCTGGTTGGTGAAGCTGGTGGCGGTCTTGTTCTCACCGGCGTCCGACATCAGCCGCTTGGTGGAGTCCTCGAAGGAGACACCGAACTGGATGTTGAACGCGTCCGGGTACTGGTGCCGCGCCGGGTCCGTCTTGGGGTCCCACTCCTTGTTGCGGACCAGCTTCATGTTCTTGCCGGACTTGAACGACGCGATCTTGTACGGGCCGCTGCACAGCGGCTTCTTGTCGTACTTCTCCTTGGTGTCCTTCTCCTCGGACACCGCCGCGTAGCCCGCCATGGCCAGCGCGTAGGGCAGCTCGGCCTGCGGCTTCTTGAAGTGGAAGATGATCGTCTTGTCGTCCGGGGTCTCCAGGACGTCATCGGGCAGATGCTTGCCCTTGTAGGGGCCGTCCTTGAGCAGGTCGCGGTACTTGGCGCCACCGGTGTCGGCCAGCCACTGCTGGATGAAGGTCGGGCCCTCGGTGACGAAGGGGGCGAACGTCCGCTCGATGGTGTGCCGGATGTCCTTCGAGGTGATGGCCGAGCCGTCCTCGAATTTGATCCCGTCCTTGAGCTTGTACGTCCAGGTCTTGCCGCCGTCGGACTTCTGGCCGCTGTCGGTGGCCAGGTCGCCCACGACCGCGTACTCGTCGCCGCTGACCCGCTTGTAGGTGGTCAGACCGCGGTGGATCAGCGTGGCGAGGGCGCCCTCGTCGCTGACGTAGATCTGCGCGGGGTCGAGGTGGGCGTAGCTGTCGCGCTGCAGCACCTTGATGGTGCCGCCCTTGCGGCCGCCTTCGACCTCCTTGGCCGGCCCCTTGGAGCCCGCCGCGTCGGCGAAGGTGTAGGAGACGTCCGAGCCTTGCTTCTTGGCCTTCTCGTCCTTCGATTCGCTGTCGTCGCCCCCGCCGCCGCTGCTGCAGCCGGTGAGGAACAGCGCCCCGGCGGCGAGCGCCGCGAGGGAGGCACGCGCCGTGCGTATGCTCACTCTGCTCATGGTGGTGTCTGCACCTGCCTGTCGGTTGTCCGTCGCTGCCTGACTGATGCCGTACGGGGTGGCAGCACCCCCCACCACTCGGTCGCGCCTGGCCCTCATCGGCCTGACTTCGGGTCGAACGCGTCCCTGACCGAGTCTCCGAGCAGGTTGAATGCGAGGATGAAGATCACCATCGCGCCGCCCGGGAAGAACATGTAGGTGATGTCGCTCTGGTAGATCTCGGCGCCCGTCGCGAACATCCGGCCCCAGTCGGGGGTGGGTTCCTGCAGGCCGATGCCGAGAAAGGAGAGTCCCGCGATGGCGGTCACACTGTTGGGCAGCATGTAGGTGGCCTGCACCAGGATCGGCGTGACGAGGTTCGGCAGCAGTTCCTTGCGGACGATGCGGCCGGGCGGGGTCCCGGCGACCTTCGCGGCCTCGATGAACTCCCGCTCCCGCAGGGACAGCGTCTGGCCGCGCAGCAGCCGGGCCAGCGTCATCCAGCCCAGCAGCCACATCACGTAGATCAGCACGCAGGCGCGCAGCCAGGTGGGCATCTCGTCGCCCGGGTCGACCAGCAGCGCCCCCACAACCGGGGTGAAGGCCACGAAGAACAGCTGGTTGGGGAAGGACATCATCAGGTCGGTGAACCGGCCGAGAAAGTAGTCGACCTTGCCGCCGAAGTACCCGCCCGCGACTCCGATCACGATGGCGGTGAGCACCGACAGCAGGGTGATGATCACCGCGAGCGAGAGGGAGGTGCGGATCCCGTAGATGAGCTGGGTGAAGACGTCCCGGCCCAGACCCGGCTCCAGGCCGAACCAGAACTCGCCGTCGATGCCGCCGTTGGGCTTGACCGGGTAGAAGTTCTCGTTCAGCAGATCAGGCCGCAACTGCCCGTAGCGGGTGTAGGGGTCCTTGCCGTACAGCTTGGCGATCACCGGTGCCAGGGCCGCGATCAGGAAGAAGGCGAGCACGATGCACGCCGAGATCACGCCCGTGCGGTCGCGCTTGAAGCGCATCCACATGAGCCGGCCGGGGGACCGGCCCGCGAGTTCGTCCTTCTTGGCAACTCGCGTAGAACTCAGACCGGCGTCCTCGGGACCAGGGGTGTCGGCCCCGGCTGCCGCAGCCTGGGAAGTACTCGTCATCGCGTGTGTGCTCCCGCGCTCATATCTCGCCGAGACCCGAATCGTTGGGCGTGATGCGGGTGGGTTGAGCCGGACTTTGGCAAGCGGGTTACGTGCCAGTCAAGGGGTGTTGGGCAGGCTCGATGCTGTCCACCGCTTTCTTGAGCGAACGTTGCGCAGATCGAGGTGGCAACGTGCTTGACATCACATCGCGCTGCCGGGCAAAGCCGCCCAGGCCGCCAGGAATCGCCTTAACGGTTCCGCAACATGGCCGTCGTCTCTCCGATATCCGAAGCAGCCGCCCTGAAGTGCGTACGGAATCCAACTGCTCCGTATGAGTGATCACTTGGAGTTCCCAGGCGCGAGCGATGCACATCGTGCGAAGATGGAGCGGCGGTCGGAGTGCCGTGCGGCGCGGCGCCAGGGGAGCTTGTAGCCGGACGGCGATCACGGGTAGACACGGACGGATCCGGGGACATCGCGACACCGCACACACGGGGGGCCGAGCCATGGGCCAGGACAGGACACTCGCGCGCGGAGCGCGCGCCTTCGGGGCCCTGCTGACGGCAGCGCTCGCGCTGATCAGCCTCGGCTGGATCGCCCGGGACTTCGCCAGGGCCCACGAGGTCATCGACGTCTGGTGGAACTGGGCCGGACTCCCCGCCCGCGCCGAGGACGGCGTATGGGTCACCTCGTTCCTCGAACCGACGCTCGTGCTGCTGTACTCGATCGCCGCCGTGACCGCGTTCCGCTCCTCGTCATCGGCGGCGATACTGACCTGCACCGGCCTGCTGACCGTCGCCGTGCGGGTGCCGGGCCTGTGGAATCTCAACGCCGACTGGATGCAGGGCGTCCCGGACGGGCTGCTGAGCAAGGTGCTCTTCAGCACCATCGCCGCGATCGTCATCGGGGCCGTCCTGGTCGTCACGGCGATAGCCGGCCGCCACCCCACCCACGCCGGTTTCGACGGGTACGGCCCCGGACCGTACGGCCTCGACGGCCGGGACGAGCCCGACCCCGCCGACGGCCCCCCGTCGGGACCCACCCGGAGCGGAGCCGTCGCCGCCTTCCTGCTGCTGGGAACCTGCGGGGTGGTGCTCGCCGCATGGGAGATACGCACCTGGCAGCAGTACGGCTGGGAGCGCTACGCGCACACGCTCACCGGCGAGCGCGGGATCGTCCGGCTGCTGGACGCACCGACCGGCTGGACGCTGTGGGCCGTCGTCGTGCTCAGCCTGGTGACGGCGACCGCGGCCCTCGGCGGCGCGCCCTTCTCCCGTCCGCTCGGCCTGATCGCCTCCGCGCCGCTGCTCGCCCTCGGCGTCTTCGGGACGGCCTTCAGCCTCAAGCTGGACTTCTTCCGGCACCTGGACGACCTCGGTATCGAGAGCCGGCTCCATGTCCTGACGAACGTGTTCGAGGCGGCCGCCGGGCTCGCCGTGCTGCTGGCCCTCGCCAAGGGCACGGTCCGGGACTCCCGCGCTGTCTCCCCCTCTCCGGACCGGCATCTGACCACCTCCTGACGGAACCGGTCCCTCCGCGCGGCGCCGACGGCACCGTCGCCCGGCCGTCCGCGCACCGGAGGCGGCCGTCCGGGAACACGCTGTCAGCGGTTCGACGGAGGGATCACCGCAGTGCGCTCGGCCGCGAAGTGACACGCGGACGGGTGGTGCACGGGCTGGTCGGGCAGGGTGCCGGCGAAGTTCTCCGGCAGTGCCAGCGCCGGTTCCTCGACGACGCAGCGCTCCTGGGCCTTCCAGCAGCGGGTGCGGAAGTGACATCCGGAGGGCGGGTTGGCCGGCGAGGGCACATCGCCCTCCAGCACGATCCGCTCGCGCCCGTCCTCCGTCTCCGGGTCGGGCACCGGCACCGCCGACAGCAGGGCCTGGGTGTAGGGGTGGGTGGGATGCTCGTAGATCTCCGTCTCGGTGCCGATCTCCACGATCTTGCCGAGGTACATCACGCCGACGCGGTCGGAGATGTGCCGCACGATGGACAGGTCGTGCGCGATGAACATGTAGGAGAGCCCGAACTCGTCCTGCAACTGCTCCATCAGGTTCACCACCTGCGCCTGCACCGACACGTCCAGCGCCGAGACCGGCTCGTCGGCCACGATGATCTCCGGACGCAGCGCCAGCCCCCGCGCGATCCCGATCCGCTGCCGCTGACCACCACTGAACTGATGCGGATACCGGTTGATGTACTCGGGATTCAGCCCGACCACATCCAACAGCTCCCGCACCCGACGACGCCGGTCCCCCTTCGGCGCCACCTCCGGATGAATGTCGAACGGCTCCCCGACGATGTCCCCCACCGTCATCCGCGGATTCAACGACGTGTACGGATCCTGGAACACCATCTGAATGTTCCGCCGCACCGCCTTCAAAGCCCGCCCCGACAGCTTCGTGACGTCCTCGCCCCGGTACCGGATGGTCCCCGAAGTGGGCTGTTCGAGGTGGGTGATCAGCTTGGCGACCGTGGACTTGCCGCAGCCCGACTCCCCCACGATGCCCAGCGTCTCGCCCGGGTACAGGTCGAAGGAGACACCGTCGACGGCCTTGACCGCGCCGATCTGCCGCTTGAAGAGGATGCCCTGCGTCAGCGGGAAGTGCTTGGCCAGATCCCGCACCTCCAGGATCGGCTCGCCCGCCGGGTCTGCGGTGCCCCGGTGCGGTCCCGTCGCCGGATTCCGCGCCTCCCGGGCCGCGCCGTGCCCCGAGCGGTCAGCGTCCATCGAACATCTCCCTCCAGAAGTGGCAGGCGCTGTGCCGCTGTGCGGACACCTCGTACAGCGGCGGCTCGTCCGTGCGGCAGACCGCGCGCGCCATCGGGCAGCGCGGGTTGTAGGCACAGCCGGGCGGGATGTCCAGCAGGCTGGGCGGCATCCCGCGGATGACGTTGAGCTGCTGCCCCTTCTGGTCCAGGCGCGGGATGGAGTCGAGCAGGCCCTTGGTGTAGGGGTGGGCGGGTGCCTGGTAGAGCTCCTTGACCGGTGCCGTCTCCACGATCCGGCCCGCGTACATCACCGCGATCTTGTCGGCCACGTCCGCCACCACGCCCAGATCGTGCGTGATCAGGATGAGCCCCATCGTGTACTCCCGCTGGAGTTCCGCGAGCAGCTCCATCACCTGGGCCTGCACCGTGACGTCCAGCGCCGTCGTCGGCTCGTCCGCGATGATCAGATCCGGCTCCAGCGCCAGCGCCAGCGCGATCATGATCCGCTGCCGCATACCCCCGGAGAACTGATGCGGAAAGTCGCCGACCCGCTGCCGCGCCGCCGGGATGCGGACCCGCTCCATCAGCTCCACGGCCCGCGCCCTGGCCTCCTTGCGGCCCAGGCCCTGGTGGACGCGGAACATCTCGGCCAGCTGGAAGCCCACGGTCAGCACCGGGTTCAGCGACGAGAGCGCGTCCTGGAAGATCATCGCCATCTTCGAGCCGCGGATCCGCCGCCGCTCCTCCTCGGGGAGGCTCAGCAGGTCACGCCCCTGGAAGAGGATCTCGCCCCCGGTGATCCGGCCCGGCGGCATGTCGAGGATCCCCATCACGGCCTGTGCGGTCACGGACTTGCCGGAGCCGGACTCGCCCAGCACGGCCAGTGTCTCTCCGGCCTCGACGGTGTAGCTGACGCCGTTGACGGCCCGCGCCACTCCGTCCCGGGTGCGGAACTCGACGAACAGGTCGCGGACTTCGAGCAGACTCACCGCACTCACCTCAGCTTCGGGTCGAGGGCGTCGCGGACGGCGTCGCCGAGCATGATGAAGGCCAGCACGGTGAGGCTGAGCGCGGCGGCCGGGTACAGCAGGATGTGCGGCGCGTTGCGGAACTGCATGCCCTGGGAGGCGGCGGAGATGTCCGCTCCCCAGGAGACCGTGGGCGGCTGGAGCCCGACGCCGAGGTAGCTGAGCGTGGCCTCCAGCGAGATGTAGGTGCCCAGCGCGATGGTCGCGGTCACGATGACCGGCGCGACGGCGTTGGGCAGGATGTGCCGCACCATCATCCGGGCGTTGCCCGCACCCAACGCCCGGGCGGCCTGTACGTAGTCGTTCTGCTTGACGGTGATGACGGAGCCGCGCGCGATCCGCGCGACCTGCGGCCAGCCGAGCAGCACGATGAAGGTGACCACCGTCCAGACGGACCGGCTGCCGGTCATCGACAGGAAGACCAGGCCGCCGAGGACGATGGGGATGCCGAAGAAGATGTCGGTGAGGCGGGAGAGCAGGGCGTCCCACACCCCGCCGAAGAACCCGGCGAGTCCGCCCAGCAGGCTGCCCAGCACCGCCACTCCGGCGGTGGCGCAGACACCGACCGTCACCGAGGTGCGGGCGCCGTACACGACCCTGGTGTAGACGTCGCAGCCCTGGGTGTCGAACCCGAACCAGTGCCCGGCCGAGGACGGGTCCAGCGAGCGCCCGAGCCGGCAGGAGAGCGGATCCCGGGTGGCGATCAGACCCGGCCACAGGGAGATCAGCACGAGGAAGGCGATGATCAGTCCGGCGATCACGAACACCGGGTTGCGCCGCAGCTCGTGCCAGGCGTCGGACCACATGCTCCGCCCCCGCGCGGGCCGCCCGCGCCCGGACGGGGGCGTGCCCTCGAGTCCCCCTCCCCCTTCCTCGGCCAGCTCCTCCATGGCCCCGCCGGGTCCCTCGATGGCCGGCGTCCCCGTCATGCGCTCCCCTCTCTTCCCGCGGCCGCGCCGCTGGCTGCCGCGGGTGCCGCGGCGGGGGCCGGGCCGTTCCCGGCGGTGTCGGAGGCGTCTCCCCGGCGGAGGCGGGGCGGGTCAGGCATAGCGGATCCTCGGGTCAAGCACCGCGTACAGGAGGTCGACGAGCAGGTTCGCGAGGAGGAAGACGATGACGAGGACGGTCACGAAGCCGACGACGGTCGGTGAGTTCTGCCGGACGATGCCCTGCCACAGCTGGAAGCCGACCCCGTGGATGTTGAAGATCCGCTCGGTGACCAGCGCCCCGGCCATCAGGTTGCCGACGTCCGTCCCGAGGAAGGTGACGACGGGGATCAGCGAGTTGCGCAGCAGGTGCCGCACGGTGACCCGGCGTCGGGAGAGCCCCTTGGCCACGGCGGTCCGCACATAGTCGGCACGGGCGTTCTCCGCGATCGAGGTCCGGGTGAGCCGGGTGACGTAGGCCAGCGAGACGAGGGCGAGGACCAGCGCGGGCAGCAGCAGTTCACGCGCCGGCGCCGCGGGCGAGACGGCCGGGGAGATCCAGCCCCACTTCACGCCGAGCACGTACTGCGCGAGGCTGCCGGTCACGAACGTGGGGACGGAGATGACGACGAGGGTCAGCATCAGCACGCCGCTGTCGATAGGGCGCCCGCGGCGGAGCCCGGTCAGCACTCCCAGGGTGATGCCGACGAGGATCTCGAAGACGATGGCGAGCACCGCGAGCCGGATCGTGATGGGGAAGGCCGTCGCCATCAGTTCGGTCACCGGCTGGCCGTTGAAGGCGTTTCCGAAGTCACCGGTGAAGATGTTGCCCATGTAGAGGACGTACTGCTGCCAGATGGGCTTGTCGAGGTTGAATTCCTCGCGCAGTTGCGCGGCGGTGGCCGGGTCGGGAGCCCGTTCTCCGAACATCGCGTTGACCGGGTCCCCGACGGCGTACACCATCACGAAGATGAGGAAGGTCGTCCCGATGAACACCGGGATCATCTGGAGCAGTCGTCTGACGACGTAGCGCCCCACGGCGGCTCACTTGACCTTGATGTCGGTGAAGACCGGGACGGAGAACGGGTTGAGTTTGACGTCGCTGACCCGGCTGGAATAGCCGGCGTTCCCGTTCTGGTACCACAGCGGGATCGCGGGGAGGGTGTCCAGGATGCGCTTCTCGGCCTGCTGGAAGAGACCGATGGCGGCCTTCTCGTCAGTGGCGGAGTTCGCCTTGTCCATCAGCTTGTCGACCTGCGGGTCGGAGAAGCCGGAGTCGTTGGAGGAGGCGTCCGTGTAGAAGATGGGCTGGAGGAAGTTCTGGATGAGCGGGTAGTCCATCTGCCAGCCGGTCCGGAACATGCCCGTCATCTTCCGGTCGGTGATGTCGGAGCGGAACTCGCTGAAGGTGGGCACCGGGTTGACGGTGCAGGCGCTGTTCCGGCCCAGCGTGCGGTTGATGCTGTTGCAGACGGCCTCCATCCACTGCCGGTGCGAGCCGGTGTCGACGTTGGAGGTCAGGGTGATCTTCCCGCCGGGCAGCCCGCCGCCCTCCTCGATGAGCTTTTTGGCCTGCTTCGGGTCGTAGCTGCACACGTCGCCGCAGAGGCCCGGCTGGTAGCCTCCGGCGGCCTTGAGTACGGGCGAGGTGAGGTCGGTCGCCGGCTCCCGGGTGCCGTGGTAGATCTTTTCGGACACCTGCTTGCGGTTGATCGCCATGGAGATTCCGCGGCGCACCTTGATGGCCTTCTCGCTCTGCCACGCCTTGTCGTACATCGGGAAGGAGATGGTCTGGATGATGCCTGCGGGCTGGTTGATGTAGCGCCCGCCCAGGTCCCGCTTGGCGTTCTTGAGCTGCCCGGCGGGGAGTTCGTCGACGACGTCCAGGTTTCCGGCCTGGAGGTCGGTGTAGCCGGTGTTCTGGTCGGTGTAGACCTTCAGCTCGACGCCCTTGTTGCGGGGTTTGTCATCCCCGGCGTAGTGGGTGTTCCGGGACAGTTTCATCGACTGGCCCTTGGTGTAGGAGTCCACCTTGTACGGGCCGTTTCCGACGGGCTTCTCCAGCCAGCCGCTGTGATCGGTGAAGAAGGATTTCGGCAGTGGCGCGTAGGCGCTGTACCCGAGGGTCTGCGGCCAGAGGGAGAACTTCTGGTTGAGCTTCACGGTGAAGGTACGGGCGTCCTTCACCTTGAGTCCGGAGAGGGTCTTCGCCGTCGGCTTGCCCTTTTCCGGGTGGACATCCTGATAGCCCTCGATGTACTGGAAGAAGTACGAGTTGATCTGCTTGTTCGTGACGAGCGCGCCGTAGTTCCAGGCGTCCACGAAGGACTTGGCCGTCACGGCGGTGCCGTCGGAGAACTTCCAGCCCTTCTTCAGCTTGACGGTGAAGTTCTGCTGGTCGTCGCTCTCGATGGACTCGGCCACGGCGTTCTCGGCCGCGCCCGTGGTCGGGTTGTACTTCTTCAGACCCCGGGAAATCATGTCCAGGACCTTGCCGCCCTGCACCTCGTTGGTGTTGGCGGGCTCGACGGGGTGCTGCGGATCCGTCCAGAACGCGCGTACGACCCCGTCCGCAGAACCGCCCCCGCCGCCGTCCGAACTGCTGGCACACGCTGTCGCCGTCAGAGCGACGGCCCCTGCGGCGGCGAGCGCCCGCCGGATCACGGTGGTGCGGGTGGCTGCACGCATGGTGCCTCCTGGTGCGCTGGGGTCCGAGTACGCCTCAGATCCACATAACACCTTTTGACACCATATGCCTGGCTGCCCTGCCCGGCGCGGAACGGGCCGGAACCCGTTCGGAGGACACCGCCGGCCGACGCCGGCGGTGTCCTCTCCCCTCCGAGTCCCCTCCGAGCCCCCCAGCCGGGGCGCGAAGGCCCGCGATGTCAGGCGGCGACCACCGCGGCGTCCTCCTTCGCGAAGTGGCAGGCCGAGGGGTGCGCCGCACCGGACCCGGTGCCCTCGAACACCGAGGGCACCGCCAGCAGCGGCACCTCCTCCGCACACCTGTCCGTGGCCTTCCAGCAGCGGGTGCGGAACCGGCATCCGGAGGGCGGGTTGGCCGGCGAGGGCACATCGCCCTCCAGCACGATCCGCTCGCGCTTCCCCTCCGCCTCCGGGTCGGGCACCGGCACCGCCGACAGCAGGGCCTGGGTGTAGGGGTGGGTGGGGTGCTCGTAGATCTGCTCGTCCGTCCCGATCTCGGCCATCCTGCCGAGGTACATCACGCCGACGCGGTCGGAGATGTGCCGCACGATGGACAGGTCGTGCGCGATGAACATGTAAGAGAGCCCGAACTCGTCCTGCAACTGCTCCATCAGGTTCACCACCTGCGCCTGCACCGACACGTCCAGCGCCGAGACCGGCTCGTCGGCCACGATGATCTCCGGACGCAGCGCCAGCCCCCGCGCGATCCCGATCCGCTGCCGCTGACCACCACTGAACTGATGCGGATACCGGTTGATGTACTCGGGATTCAGCCCGACCACATCCAACAGCTCCCGCACCCGACGACGCCGGTCCCCCTTCGGCGCCACCTCCGGATGAATGTCGAACGGCTCCCCGACGATGTCCCCCACCGTCATCCGCGGATTCAACGACGTGTACGGATCCTGGAACACCATCTGAATGTTCCGCCGCACCGCCTTCAAAGCCCGCCCCGACAGCTTCGAGATGTCCTCACCCTTGTACCGGATGCTCCCGGAGGTCGGCCGCTCCAGGTTCATCAGCAGCTTGGCGACCGTGGACTTGCCGCAGCCCGACTCCCCCACGATGCCCAGCGTCTCGCCCGGGTACAGGTCGAAGGAGATGCCGTCCACGGCCTTGACCGCGCCGATCTGCCGCTTGAAGAGGATGCCCTGCGTCAGCGGGAAGTGCTTGGCCAGATCCCGCACCTCCAGGATCGGCTCGGAATTCTCGCACCGCTCAGGCATCGATCGTCTCCTTCCAGAAGTGGCACGCGCTGCCGCGGGCGTCGTCGACCTCGGCGAGCGGGGGGAGCTCGGTGCGGCAGATGTCCCGCGCCGCCGGGCAGCGCGGATGGAAGGCGCAGCCCTCGGGCACCCTGGCCATGTTGGGCGGCAGCCCCTGGATGGCGTACAACTCCTGGCCCTTGCGGTCGAGCCGCGGGATGGATTCCAGCAGGCCCTTGGTGTAGGGATGCGCCGGGGCCCGGTAGAGCTCCTTGACCGGCGCCGTCTCCACGATCCGGCCCGCGTACATCACCGCGATCTTGTCGGCCACGTCCGCCACCACGCCCAGGTCGTGCGTGATCAGGATGAGCCCCATGTTGTACTCGCGCTGCAGATCGGCGAGCAGCTCCATCACCTGGGCCTGCACCGTGACGTCCAGCGCCGTCGTCGGCTCGTCCGCGATGATCAGATCCGGCTCCAGCGCCAGCGCCATCGCGATCATGATCCGCTGCCGCATACCCCCGGAGAACTGATGCGGGTAGTCGTTCACCCGGGCTTTGGCCGCAGGGATCTTCACCCGCTCCATCAGTTCGATCGACCGGGCCTTGGCCTCCTTGCGCCCGAGGCCCTGGTGAACGCGGAACATCTCGGCCAGCTGGTAGCCCACGGTCAGCACCGGGTTCAGCGACGAGAGCGCGTCCTGGAAGATCATCGCGATCCGGGCGCCGCGTATCTTGCGCCGTTCCTCCTTGGACATGGTGAGCATGTCCTCGCCGTGGAAGAGGATCTCGCCCTGGGGTATGCGCCCTGGCGGCATGTCGAGGATGCCCATGACCGCCTGCGCGGTCACCGACTTGCCCGAACCGGACTCGCCCAGCACCGCGAGCGTCTCACCGGCCTCGACGCTGTAGTTGACGCCGTTGACGGCCTTGACGACACCGTCCCGGGTCTGGAAATCGACGTGCAGGTCGCGCACTTCGAGGAGGGTCATGTCTTCTCCCGCCTCCCTCAACGGCTCTTCGGATCGAGGGCGTTGCGGACCGCATCGCCTAGCATGATGAACGCCAGCACGGTGAGGGACACCATGACGGCGGGGGAAATCAGAATGTGCGGCGCGGTGCGCAACGCGTCCTTGCCGTTGGAGACGTCCACACCCCAGGAGACCGCGGGTGCGGCCAGGCCGATGCCCAGGTAGGAGAGGGTCGCCTCGGCCGCGATGTAGCCGCCGAGCGCCGTCGTGGCGACGACCACCACAGGGGCGAGCGCGTTGGGCACGATGTGCCGGAACATGATCCGTACCGTGCTCGCGCCCAGCGACTTCGCAGCGTGCACGTAGTCGCTCTGCTTGACCGTGATCACCGAACCGCGGGCCACCCTGGCGATCTGCGTCCAGCCCAGGAAGAGCAGCGCGGCGATGACGACCCACAGGTTGCTCTTGGTGAAGGTGGTGAGCACGACCATGGCACCGAGCAGGAAGGGGATGCCCTGGAAGATGTCGGTGATCCGGGAGAGCACGCTGTCCAGCCAGCCGCCGAAGTACCCGGCTACCAGGCCGACGATGCCGCCGACCAGCGTCACCGACAGCGTCACCAGTACACCGACGAGCACGGAGGCCCGGGCGCCGTGGACCATGCGAGCCCACACGGATCGGCCCTGGGTGTCGTACCCGAACCAGTCCTCGCCGAAGAAGTGGGTGTAGCGGGGCTCGCCCTGGTAGTGGTGCGTCAGGTCGCCCACTGTCGGAGAGGCGGAGGTGAACAGGCCGGGGAAGGCGACCATGGTGAGCAGCAGCACGATCAGCACGGCCGAGATGACGAACATCGGGTTGCGGCGCAGGTCCTGCCAGGCGTCGGTCCACAGACTGCGGCCCTTGGCCGGCTTGGCGTCCGCGCCCGACGGGTCGGGCTGCGGGTCCATGGACGCCGATGCGGGCACGTTCAGGGTCTCAGTCATAACGGATCCTCGGGTCCAGGACCGCGTAAAGCAGGTCGACGAGCAGGCTGGCGACGAGATAGACGATGACGATCAGCGTGGCGATGCCGACGACTGTGGAGCCCTCGCGCCGGTTGAGCGCTTCGAAGATGGTGTTGCCGACGCCGTGCACGTTGAAGATGCCCTCGGTGACGACCGCACCGGCCATCAGCGCGCCGATGTCGGTACCGAGGAAGGTGACCACCGGGATGAGCGAGTTGCGCAGCAGGTGGATTCCGACGACCCGGCGACGCGGCAACCCCTTGGCGATGGCGGTGCGTATGTAGTCGGCCCGCAGGTTCTCCGCCACCGAGGTGCGGGTGAGCCGGGTGACATACGCCAGGGAGAGCGCCGCCAGCACGATGGCGGGCAGCAGCAACTGCCCGATATCCCGGGAGTCCTGCACGGTGGGGGTGAGCCAGTCGAGCTGGAAGGCGAAGAGGTACTGGAAGAGGTAGCCGAGCACGAAGCTGGGGATCGAGATCAGCAGCAGCGTGAAGATCAGGACGATCCGGTCGAATGCCTTGTCGGCGAACAGGCCGGAGACCATGCCGAGCAGCACGCCCACCAGGACGGTGAAGACGAACGCGAAGAGCGTGAGCCGGATCGTCACCGGGAACGCCTGCTCGATCACGTCGGCCACCGGCCGCTGGGTGGCTATCTGGGTACCGAAGTCGCCCTGGAACAGCCCGATGAGGTAGTTCCAGTACTGGTGCCACAGGGGCAGGTCCATCCCGAGCTGGTGCTTGATGGCCGCGATCTGTGCGGGGTCCGGCTGCTTCTCGCCGTAGAGCGCCGCCACGGGGTCGCCGGGCAGCGCGTACATCATGCTGAAGATCAGCAGAGTCGACCCGATGAAGACCGGGATCATCTGGAGCAGTCGCCGCGCGACATAGCGCCCCATAGTGCCTCCGTAACGGAAAGAGGATTCAGGCGACGGCCGGGACCGCCCGCGTCCGTGCGGGCAGCCCCGGCGTCAGCGACGTGCTGCTACTTGACGGTGATGTCGGTGATGAGGACGTTGCCGTCGAAGCCGACCTTGACGCCGTCGATGTCCTCGCCGTGCACGATGTTGGCCGCGTAGTCCCACAGCGGGATCGAGGGCATCTTCTTCAGCAGTTCCTTCTCCGCCGCCTGGTAGTCCTTGACGGAGGCTTCGAGGGAATCGGCGTGGTCGCCCTTGGTGAAGAGCTCGTCGACCTTCTTGTCGGAGAACCGGCCGTAGTTGGTGGAGGCGCCGGTCTTGTACAGGTCCTGCATGAAGTTGATGTTCAGCGGGTAGTCCGCGAGCCAGCCGCCGCGGTACATGCCCTTGACCTTGTCGGCCTGGCGGCCCTCGAGGTCGGTCTGGAAGTCGGGCTTGGAGTCACCGACGCACTTGACCCCGGTGGCCTTGGTGATGCTGTTGCAGACCGCGGTCACCCATTCCTTGTGGCCGCCGTCGGCGTTGTACTGGATCCAGATCTTGTTGCCCGGGATGCCGCCGCCGTCCTCGATGTACTGCTTGGCCTTCTTCGGGTTGTAGGACAGCACATCGGTGTCGAGCTTCTGGTAGCCCTTGACCTGGGGCGGGGTGAAGCCCTTGGAGGGTATGCGGGTGCCCTGGAGCACCGTCTTGGTGATCGTCTTGCGGTCGATGGCCATCGACAGGCCCTGGATCACCTTGGGGTCGACGTCCTTGAACGGCTTGGAGTAGAAGGCCGGGACGATGCTCTGAGTGCCGGCGTAGGGCACGTCCAGGGCGCGGTCGCCGAAGTCGGCCTTACGCTTGGGCAGGTCCTTGGGACCGACGCCGTCGACCAGGTCGAGGTTGCCGGAGAGGGCGTCCTGGTAGGCGGACTCCAGCTTGGAGTAGTTCTTGAACTGGATGCCCTTGTTCTTGGCCTTGTTGGACCCCTTGTAGCTGTCCACGGCCTTGACCTGGATCAGCTTGTTGTGAGTCCACTTCTGGAACTCGTAGGGGCCGTTGCCCACCGGCTTCTGGCCGAAGCCCTTGGGGTCCTTGTAGAACGACTCGGGCAGCGGGGTGAAGGTCTTGTAGCCCAGCTTGTACTCGAAGTACGGGACCGGCTCGGACAGCTCGATGGTGAAGGTCTGGTCGTCGACGACCTTCAGCCCGGACATCTCGTCCTTCTTCGGGTCGCCCTTCTCCGGGTGGACGTCCTCGTAGCCCTTGATGTCGCCGAACCAGTAGCTGTTGGCCTGCTTGTTCTTGACGTTGGCCATCCAGTTCCACGCCTTGACGTAGGACTCGGCGGTCACGTCCGTGCCGTCGTGGAACTTCCAGCCCTTCTTGAGCTTGACGGTCCAGGTCTTGTTGTCCTTGGTGTCGACCGACTCGGCGTTCATGTTGACCAGGCCGCCCTTGGCGTCATACCCGACCAGCCCGGTGAACAGCGCGTCGATGACGTAGCCGCCGAACTTCTCGTTGGTGTTGGACGGCATCAGCGGGTGCTGGGGCTCGCCGTTGAACATCGAGACGTACCCAGCGGGCTTTCCGGCGGCCGAGCCGCCGTCACCGTCCGAGCCGCCGCAGGCCGTGGCCGCCAGGGCCACCGCCGCCGCGAGAGCGGACCACTGCATCGTCTTCGCGCCGCGCATGGGGCGTCCTCCTCAGAGTTTTCGCCAAGAGAAAGGGGGCGGTGCCCGGATCCGACAGTTCTGCCGGATCAACACAACACGCCCCCACGCTCGCGGAGTCGGCACCCACATGACGGTGCGTGACTCTCTAACCCGAGCTCGATGACTTCACTATCCGCCTTCACCCCCTTGTTGAACCAGAGTCAACGAGTCTCATTTTGGTTACACATGCAACTTCTTATCCGTTATTCGGAGAGCGAAAGTGCGCCAATACGGATCAAACGGACAATCCCTCTAGGGATTCTCTGCTTACCGAACACGAGCGAAGGACGGTGCGCAGTCCAGGATGCACGAAGGGGCCCCACCCGTCGGGTGGGGCCCCTGTACGCGCGAGCGGACCGCTACGGAACGCAACCGGGATCGGAGAGCGGACGGCGGCGCCGCGCCTCCGGAAAAGCTCCTGCGGTCAACGCTTGGCGCGGGCCGCAGCCCGCGCGCGCTCCTTCATGTCGAGGTTCACCTTCCGGATCCGCACCGTCTCGGGCGTCACCTCGATGCACTCGTCCTCGCGGCAGAACTCCAGCGCCTGCTCCAGCGAGAGCCGCCGCGGGGGCACCAGGTTCTCCGTGGTGTCCGCGGAGGCCGCCCGCATGTTGGTGAGCTTCTTCTCCTTGGTGATGTTGACGTCCATGTCGTCGGAGCGGGAGTTCTCGCCGACGAGCATGCCCTCGTACACCTCGGTGCCGGGCTCGATGAAGATCGTGCCGCGCTCCTGCAGGTTCATCATGGCGAACGGCGTCGCCGTCCCGGGGCGGTCCGCGACCAGCGATCCACTGCGCCGCGTGCGCAGCTCGCCGAACCACGGCTCGTGCCCCTCGAAGATCGAGTGCGCGATACCGGTGCCGCGGGTCTCGGTCAGGAACTCCGTACGGAAACCGATCAGCCCGCGCGAGGGGACGAGCCACTCCATGCGCACCCAGCCGGAGCCGTGGTTGGTCATGGTCTCCATCCGGCCCTTGCGGGTCGCCATGAGCTGGGTGATGGCGCCCAGGTGCTCCTCGGGGGCGTCGATGGTCATCCGCTCGACCGGCTCGTGCAGCTTGCCCTCGATCTCGCGGGTGACCACCTCCGGCTTGCCCACGGTCAGCTCGAAGCCCTCCCGCCGCATCGTCTCCACCAGGATGGCCAGCGCCAGCTCACCGCGGCCCTGCACCTCCCAGGTGTCGGGGCGCTCGGTGGGCAGCACCCGCAGCGAGACGTTGCCGATCAGCTCGCGGTCCAGCCGGTCCTTGACCAGCCGCGCGGTGACCTTGTGGCCCTTGCCTCCCTTGCCGACCAGCGGGGAGTTGTTGGTGCCGATCGTCATCGAGATGGCGGGCTCGTCGACGGTGATCAGCGGCAGCGCCACCGGGCTCTCGGCGTCCGCCAGCGTCTCGCCGATCATGATGTCGGGGATGCCGGCGACCGCGCAGATGTCCCCCGGCCCGGCCTCGCTGGCGGGCTTGCGGGTCAGCGCCTCGGTCATCAGCAGCTCGGTGATCCGCACGTTGTGCACCGTGCCGTCCCGCTTCATCCAGGCCACCGTCTGGCCCTTCTTCAGCGACCCCTCCTTGACCCGCAGCAGCGCGATCCGGCCCAGGAAGTTGTCCGCGTCCAGGTTGGTGACGTGCGCCTGCAGCGGCGCGCCCTCCTCGTACACGGGCGCGGGCACCGTCTCCAGCAGGGTGGTGAAGAACGGCTCCAGGTTGCTGCTGTCCTCGGGCACCGCACCGTCGGCGGGCTGGGTCAGCGAGGCGACACCGTCACGGGCGCAGGCGTAGACGATGGGGAACTCGATCTGCTCCTCGTCCGCGTCCAGGTCCAGGAAGAGGTCGTAGGTCTCGTCCACGATCTCGGAGATCCGGGCGTCGGGGCGGTCCGTCTTGTTCACGCAGAGGATCACGGGGAGCCGCGCCTGGAGCGCCTTGCGGAGCACGAAGCGGGTCTGCGGCAGCGGGCCCTCGGAGGCGTCGACCAGCAGGACCACCGCGTCCACCATCGACAGGCCGCGCTCGACCTCGCCGCCGAAGTCGGCGTGACCGGGGGTGTCGATGATGTTGATGGTGACCGGGTCGCCGCCGTCCTTGGGGTGGTACCGGACCGCGGTGTTCTTGGCGAGAATGGTGATGCCCTTCTCGCGCTCCAGGTCGTTCGAGTCCATCACCCGGTCGTCGACGGATTCGAGCTGGTGGGCCGCGAAGGCTCCGGCCTGCTTGAGCATGGCGTCGACCAGGGTTGTCTTGCCGTGGTCGACGTGGGCGACGATAGCGACGTTGCGGATGTCGTGGCGCGTGGGCACTGGGGGGTGTCTCCCGGGTTGACGGATCGGGCCGCGCTTCCCCGGCCTCCCGGCCGGTGGTGCCCGGCCCTGTGCGACCGGCCGCGGTCCCTGACGCCGGGCACGGCTCGCCGCGGCCTCGTCAACCATGGTACGGCCCCGTCCGCCGAGTGCCGGACGGGGCCGTGGTAGCGGGTCCCGGCGGTCCGGCAGGCCGGGGCCGGGAGCCCGCTCAGCTCTTCCGGCGGCCCATGTCCTGGTACGCGGGAGAGGCGAAGCCGGAGGCGCCGACGTTGGCCAGGTCCCGCTTGACCGCCACGAGCTGCGGGCGCTGGTAGAGCGGCAGCGAACCGGCCACCGCCCAGATCCGCCGGTCGGCCTTCTCCATCAGCTCCTGGCGGCGCCCGTCGTCGAGCTCGGCCGCCGCCTGCTCGAAGAGCTGATCGATCCGGTCGGTACCGACGCGCGCGTAGTTCTGCTCCACCAGCAGCGAGCCGTCGGACGCAGCTCGCGGCTTGGCGAAGATCGGCCGCGCCTCGGTGGCGGGGAAGGCCGTCGCGGGCCAGGAGAACAGCGCCAGGTCGTAGTCGCCCGACGCGATGTGGTCCTTGAAGTAGCTGTCGCCGGGCACTTCCTTGATCTGGGTGCGGATGCCGACCTCGTTCAGCATCCGGGCGATTCGCTTGCCGGTGGCCCGCAGCTGCGCCGAGCCCTTTCCGCTCGGCAGCACGAACCGCAGCGCGAGCGGCTTGCCGTCCTTGCTGCGCACCGCGCTGGCCGGATCGCCCGCCAGCAGCCGCATCTCCCGGGCCGTGGCCTGCACCTTCTCGGCCGTCTCGAGCGCGGCTCTGGCCCGGCTGAGCTTGCGCTCCGAGCCGGCCTGCTCGGCGGAGGCCAGGCTGGAGTGCGCGGCCTGCGCCAGGACGGCGCCGCGCTGGGCGGTGGCCGAGGCCGCCAGACCCAGCGGCCGGTCCACGACCCGGGCGATCTGCCCGGCGGTCAGCCGTACGACGGACGCCTCGGCCGCGGCGCGGTGCGGCGCGCGGCCGCCCGCGTCGGGGGAGCCGGCCGCCGCGGGCGGCTCGGCGGGCCCGCCGTCGGCCCGGTCCTGCTCCCCGTCCTTGCCGTCCTTGCCCTTCCCCTGCTTCTTCTGCTCGCCGTCCGCCTTCCCGGCGCTCCCGTCGGCCTTCGGCCCGGCGAGGCCGCCGGTCTTCCAGCCCGCGTCGGCCAGCAGGGACTGCGCGGAGTCGAGGTCCGCGCTGCCGAAGGCCCCGCTGTTGTCCCGGTAGCCGTCCTGGTCGGCCATCCGCAGATGGCTGCCGAGCGGATCGTCCGGCAGCCCGGTGCCCGCGAGCGCCTTCTCGGCCAGCTCGTCCCGGTCGATGGCCTGCGCCACCGCGCGGCGCACCCGCTCGTCGGCGAGCGGGCCGCCGGAGGCGTTCAGGGTGAGCTGGGTGTACGCGGGGTCGAGGGCCCGGCGCACCTCGTAGTCGCCCAGGGCCCGCGCGGTGGCGGCGCCCAGCCGCTCCCGGGCCTTGCGCTTGCGTGCCTCGCGTCGCTTCGCCTCCTGCTTGCGGGCCTCCGCCGCGTTCTTGGCCCCCTCGGCCGCGTCGGGGCGCTGCGGGCCGCCCAGCCCGTTCGAGGCGCCGATCCGCTCGGCCGTCGAGGCGCCGATGTCGGCCACGTCCACCTTGCCCTTGGCCAGGGCCGCGGTCCGCTCGTCGCGGGGTACGGCTGTCAGCACGATGCTGTCCAGCTTCGCGCGATCACCCCACCAGCGGGGGTTGCGCTTGAGCAAGGTGCGGGAGCGGTCCTTGCCCGCCTTGGCCACCCGGAACGGGCCCGCGGCGGCGGGCAGCGAGGTGCGGAGGCCGTCGTTGAAGACTTTCGGGCTGCGCATGGCCTGCTTCGGGTACAGCGGTGTGAACAGCGAGCGCCAGTCCGCGTAGGGCTTGTTGAAGACGACCTTCACCTCGTCGTTCCCGTCGCCCTTGGTGATCTTCCGGATCCGGTCGTATCCGGCGTTCCGCGCGGTCCAGTAGGCGTGGTTCTTGCCGCGCAGCGCCTTCCACTGGGCCCGGAAGTCCGCCGCGCCCAGCCGCCGCCCGTCGCTCCAGCGGGCCTTGGGGTTGAGCTTGTAGACGACGGTCTGCCGCGGGTCGGTGTCGGTGACCTCGGCGCTGCGCAGGAAGTGCGGGTCGGCCTGCGGGCGGCCGCGCTTGTCGAGGGCGAACAGCGAGGGCAGGGTGGCCCCGGCCACCCGCTGGGTCGCCTCGGTCGAGTCGGGCTGGAAGACGTTGAACGTGCTGGGCGGCGCGTCCACCGCCCAGCGCAGGGTGCCGCCGGAGGCGATCTGCTGCCGCGCGGCGGCCCGTACGTCGCCACCGGCCCGGGCCGAGCCGACGTTTCCGGCCTCGGCGTCCTGCGAGTCCGAACTCCCGCACGCGGCGAGTGGCAGCGGCAGCAGCACCCCGGCGGCCAGTGCGGCCACCCAGCGCCGGGTGCGGCGCCGGCTCCTGCTCAGCGGGACGGTGGCGTACCGGCCGGGGTTCCTCTCCGACCGGGGCGGCCTCGAGGGCCTTGGTGATTCGGCTGGGACGGCTCGCATGCTGAAACCTCCGGGGCTGACCGCGCCCGCGTACGTCCACTTTCGGCGGCTTTGGCGGTTCATCACATCTTTTCGCCCCGCCGAGGGCGCCCGCACACCCGGGAGACGGGCAACACGACGTACGGAGTACACACGCCACCCGTGCGGAGCACTCCGGAGCGGCACGCGAGGAGCGCGCAGCCCCTCCCCGGCGCCCCGTGGTCACTCGGACAGGCTGACTCGCGCGGCGATCCCGTACGGGCATTCGAGGGAGCCGGGGCGACGCCCCCGGAACACCGCCCGGAACCGAGGCCCCGGCCAGGGCCTCGCAACCAGCGGTCCCACCGGCGCCCCGGAACCGGCTGCCGCGGGCCCCGGGAGCCGCCCGGGTGGCCCGTACGGCGGAAAGGCGTACCGCACCCTTCACAAGCGGGAGTGTGACGCGCAACACTCGCCACGCGCATGGACCGCGCCAGCCGCCACCACCGCGGAGGTGGGCAAGTCATGTCTCTGCACGATGAACTGACAGCCGCTCAGCGCTGCCTGGACGATCTCGCGCGCTGCGTGGGCCGACTGGAGGAACACGTCGGCACCGGCCTGGAGATCAGGCGGGTACGCAGCGACACCGAACACCTCAAGGAGTCGCTCTCCCTGCTGAGAGCCACCGCTCCGCCACCGAGGGCCGAGCCGCCCGCGGAGATGGTGACCATCCCCGACCAGCCCTACGACCCGGGCCTGTGGACGGATGTCGACGACGAGGGGCTCGGAGCGCGCGACCGGCACGCACCGTGACTCGTTGGACAGCGAGTCGTTGAAGGCACGCCCTTGCTGCCCGGGCCTGCCCTGACCCCAGCCGTCTCAACCGGAGAAACCGTTGGCCACTGGCACCGAACCCCGACCCGACGCCGGGTCCCGCCCTACCGCGGACCCGGGATCCACCGGCGTGCGTACCAGCACCCGCGCCGACATCGACGCACCGCACCTGCGCACGGACCGGTGGTGGCTCGCACCCGCCGCCACCGCGCTCGGGCTGCTGGCGTTCGTCGTCTACTCGACGTGGCGCGCGTTCGCGAACGCCGACTATTACCACGCACCGTATGTCTCGCCGTTCTACTCGCCCTGTCTGGCGGACAACTGCTCGACGATGAAGGGCGGGCCCAACTGGGGCCTTTTCGGGGAGTGGTGGGGGCTCTCCCCCGCGCTGCTCATCCTGATCTTCCCGTTGGGCTTCCGGCTCACCTGCTACTACTACCGCAAGGCGTACTACCGCGGCTTCTGGGCCTCTCCCCCGGCCTGCGCCGTCGCCGAACCGCACAAGAAGTACACCGGCGAGACCCGCTTCCCGCTGATCCTGCAGAACGTCCACCGCTACTTCTTCTACGCGGCGCTGCTGGTCGCGGGGATCCTCACCTGGGACACCGTGCTCGGCTTCCGCAACGAGGAGTACGAGTGGGGCCACATGGGCCTGGGCACGCTGGTCTTCCTCGTCAACATCCTGCTGATCTGGGCGTACACCCTCTCCTGCCACTCCTGCCGGCACATCATCGGCGGCAGGCTGCGGCACTTCTCCAAGCATCCGGTGCGCTACCGGATGTGGGGCTGGGTCGGAAAGCTCAACGAGCGGCACATGCTGCTCGCCTGGGCCTCGTTGCTCAGCGTGGCGCTGGCGGACTTCTACGTCTACCTGCTCGCCACCGGCACCTTCACCGACCCGCGGCTCTTCTGAGAGGGATACCAGCGACATGGCACACGTCGAACGTCAGCAATGGGACGTCGTCATCGTCGGCGCGGGGGGCGCCGGACTGCGGGCCGCGATCGAGGCCCGGGAGCAGGGGCTGCGTACCGCGGTGATCTGCAAATCGCTCTTCGGCAAGGCCCACACCGTGATGGCCGAGGGCGGCATCGCCGCCAGCATGGGCAACGTCAACGAGGGCGACAACTGGCAGGTGCACTTCCGCGACACCATGCGCGGCGGCAAGTTCCTGAATCAGTGGCGGATGGCCGAACTGCACGCCCGCGAGGCACCCGAGAGGGTGTGGGAGCTGGAGACGTGGGGCGCGCTGTTCGACCGCACGCCGGACGGCCGGATCTCGCAGCGCAACTTCGGCGGGCACGAGTACCCGCGGCTGGCCCACGTCGGCGACCGCACGGGCCTGGAGCTGATCCGCACGCTCCAGCAGAAGGTCGTCTCGCTCCAGCAGGAGGACTTCAAGGAGAGCGGCGACTACGAGGCCCGGATCAAGGTCTTCCAGGAGTGCACCGTCACCCAGGTCCTCAAGGAGGACGACCGGGTCTCCGGGGTCTTCTGCTACGAGCGGGAGAGCGGCCGGTTCTTCGTCCTCGATGCGCCCGCCGTCGTGCTGGCGACCGGGGGCATCGGCAAGTCGTTCAAGGTGACCTCCAACTCCTGGGAGTACACCGGGGACGGGCACGCGCTGGCGCTGCTGGCCGGCGCCTCGCTGATCAACATGGAGTTCGTGCAGTTCCACCCCACGGGGATGGTCTGGCCGCCGTCGGTGAAGGGCATCCTGGTCACCGAGTCGGTGCGCGGCGACGGCGGAGTGCTGCGCAACTCCGAGGGCAAGCGGTTCATGTTCGACTACGTCCCGGACGTCTTCAAGGAGAAATACGCCGAGTCCGAGCAGGAGGCCGACGGCTGGTACGAGGACCCGGACAGCAACCGCCGCCCGCCCGAGCTGCTGCCCCGCGACGAGGTGGCACGGGCCATCAACGCGGAGGTCAAGGCGGGACGCGGCTCGCCGCACGGCGGGGTCTTCCTGGACGTCTCCACCCGGATGCCCGCCGAGACGATCAAGCGACGGCTGCCCTCCATGCACCACCAGTTCCGCGAGCTGGCCGACGTCGACATCACGGCCGAGCCGATGGAGGTCGGCCCGACCTGCCACTACGTGATGGGCGGCGTGGACGTCGACTCGGACACCGCGGCGGCCCGGGGCGTGCCGGGGCTGTTCGCGGCCGGAGAGGTGGCCGGCGGGATGCACGGTTCCAACCGGCTGGGCGGCAACTCCCTCTCCGACCTGCTGGTCTTCGGCCGCCGGGCCGGGCTGCACGCCGCGGAGTACGCGCGCGGGCATGCCGAGGAGCGCCCGCGGGTCGGCGACGCGCAGATCGACGCGGCCGCGGCCGAGGCGCTGCGGCCCTTCGGCGTCGGCTCGGCGTCGGAGGAGGAGCGCGCGCAGGAGCCGGCGGCGGCCGAGAACCCGTACACGGTCCACCAGGACCTGCAGCGGTCCATGAACGAGCTGGTCGGCATCATCCGCCGCGAGGAGGAGATGTCCGAGGCGCTGGAGCGGCTGGCCGAACTGCGCGAGCGGGCCCGCCGGGCGAAGGTGGAGGGGCACCGGCAGTTCAATCCCGGCTGGCACCTGGCGCTCGACCTGCGCAACATGCTGCTGGTGAGCGAGTGTGTGGCCCGCGCCGCGCTGAACCGTACCGAGTCGCGCGGCGGGCACACCCGCGACGACCATCCCGAGATGGACCGCGAGTGGCGCCGCGCCAATCTCGTCTGCACCCTCGCCGCTGCCGCGCCGGAGCCTCCGGTGCCCGGCGCGGAGACGGGTGCGGTGGCCGAGGCGGAGACCGGCCGCGCCGGGCGGATCGCGCTGCGGCGCCGCGAGATGCCGCCGATCCGCAAGGACCTCCTTGAGCTGTTCGAGAAGGAGGAGTTGATCAAGTATCTGACCGACGAGGAGCTGACGAGCGAGTGACTACCGCACCGGACACGACGAGTTACGACGCGCACTTCAAGGTCTGGCGCGGCGATGTGGACGGCGGCGGCCTGGAGGACTTCACCGTCGAGGTGAACGAGGGCGAGGTCGTCCTCGACATCATCCACCGCCTCCAGGCGACCCAGGCCCCGGATCTCGCGGTCCGCTGGAACTGCAAGGCCGGCAAGTGCGGTTCGTGCAGCGCGGAGATCAACGGGCGACCCCGGCTGCTGTGCATGACCCGCATGTCGGTCTTCGACCGCGCCGAGACCATCACGGTGACCCCGCTGCGGGCCTTCCCGGTGGTGCGGGACCTGGTCACCGACGTCGGCTTCAACTACGAGAAGGCGCGGCAGGTGCCCTCCTTCGTGCCGCCGCAGGACCTGGGCCCCGGCGAGTACCGGATGCAGCAGGAGGACGTCGGGCGCTCGCAGGAGTTCCGCAAGTGCATCGAGTGCTTCCTGTGCCAGGACACCTGCCATGTGGTGCGCGACCATGAGGAGAACAAGCCGGCCTTCGCCGGGCCGCGCTTCCTGATGCGGGTCGCCGAGTTGGACATGCACCCACTGGACGCCGCAGAGGACACCGGCCTGGACCGCAAGACCGCGGCGCAGGACGACCACGGGCTCGGCTACTGCAACATCACCAAGTGCTGCACCGAGGTCTGCCCCGAGCACATCAAGATCACCGACAATGCGCTGATCCCGCTCAAGGAGCGCGCCGCCGACCGCAAGTACGACCCGCTGGTCTGGCTGGGCAACAAGATCCGCCGCCGGACGAACTGAGAGGCGAGCGTTTCGGGGCGGCCGGTGGAGCTACGACTTTCGGCAGTACCACCGGCCACCCGGCGCCCCTACCGTCAGCACCGTTGACGGATGCACGTGAGTGGACCTCGACCCACGCCCTCCTTGTCGCCGCCGGGCTCTCGGCGCTGCTGGGGGTGCTCGCCGGCCCCTGGTGGACCGGCCTGGCCGCCGGGTGCGCCTTCCTGGCCGGACGGCGCCCGGGCAGCGCTCGTGTCCCGGCCCTGTACCTGGCCGGAGCCCTCGCCGGAGGGATGGCGGTGGCCCTGGCCCGCCCCTCCTGGCTGACCGCGGGAACCCGGTTCGTGGCGGTGGTGCTCACCGCCGGGATGCTCTGCTGGTGTGCGGGCCGGTTCTGGCGGCAGTACCAGGACCTGAACCGCGCGGGCTGGGAGCGGGCCGGCCATCTGGCCAGGGAGCGTGAGCTGATCGCCGACCAGGCCCGGCTGCGCGAGCGGTCCCGTATCGCACAGGACATGCACGACGCGCTCGGCCACGAACTCAGCCTGCTCGCCCTCTCCGCGGGAGCCCTCAAGCTGGCCGACGGACTGACCGCGGCACACCGCGACGCCGCCGCGGACATCCGCAGCCGCGCCGAGAGCGCGGTGGACCGGCTCGGCACGGTCATCGGTGTACTGCGGGAGACCGCGGACGAGACCCCCACTCGCGCGCCCGGGGCCGACGTCCGGCTGCTGGCCGAGGAGGCGTCGGCGGCCGGGCTGGCCGTCACGGCGCGGATCGACGAGGTGCCGGACGGCGACGCGCACAGCCCGTCGCCGTACACGCTCCGGGACGCGTACCGGATCGTCCAGGAAGCCCTGACCAATGTCGCCAAGCACGCGCCCGAGGCCGACGTCACGGTCGAGGTGGCCCACGGCGAGGACGGGACCCGGGTGACGGTGGAGAACGCTCCGGCCCCCGCAGCGGCCACCGGTCGGGACGTCCGTCAGCACATCGGCGGATGCGGGCTGATCGGACTCGAGGAGCGGGTACGGCTGGCGGGCGGCACGCTCTCCCACGGGGCGACTCCCGAGGGCGGATTCGCCGTACGGGCCCTGCTCCCGCACACCCGCGCCCCGCAGCCGTCGGCGGCCCCGGCCACGGTCGGTGCGGGCCCCGGGCCGGAGGAGCGGTACGCCCGCCGGAGGCTGGGCCGTACGGTGCTCGTCGCCGTGACCGGCTGTCTGTCCCTGGGAGCCGTGCTGGGCGGCGCACTGGCCTGGTGGGACACGCTGGTGACCGGGCGGGCGGTACTGTCGGCCGAGGACTTCGGCATGCTGCGGGTCGGGCAGCAGCGGGAGCGGATCGCCGGGTACCTGCCGGCGGAGCAGACCCGGCACCGGCCCGCCCACACCCCGCCCCCTCCGCAGAGAGCCGGAACCACGTGCGAGTACTACGCGATGACCGCGAACCCCTTCGACGACCGCTCCGGCGACGTCTACCGGCTCTGCTTCCGCTCGGACACGCTGGTGTCGGCCGAGGTGCTGGGTGCGTGAGGAGTCCGGGGCGGTGAGCGCGACCACGATCCGGGTACTGATCGCCGACGACGAACCGATGGTGCGCACCGGTGTACGGACCATCCTGGGCACCGATCCCGGGATCGAGATCGTGGCCGAGGCGGGCGACGGCCACGAAGCGGTGGAACTGGCGTGCAGGCACCGGCCCGACGTGGCCGTGCTCGACATCCGGATGCCCAGGGGCGACGGGATCGAGGCGCTCGCCTCGCTCGGCCGGCTCGTCCCCGGCACCCGTGTGGTGATCCTGACGACCTTCGGCGAGGACGACTACATTCTGCGTGCCCTCGGCGGAGGCGCCGTCGGCTTTCTGGTCAAGGCCGGAGAGCCGGAGGAACTGCTCGCCGGCGTACGGGCGGTGGCCGACGGTGCCGCCTACCTCTCCCCGAAGGTGGCGGCCCGCGTCGTCGCGCATCTGGCGGCGGCCGACGCCGGATCATCGGCCGGGCGCCGGAGCTCGGCACGCGCCCGGGTGGACACCCTGACGCGCCGGGAGCAGGAGGTCCTCTCCCACCTCGGAGCGGGACTGTCCAACGCGCGTATCGCCCGGCGCCTGCGCGTGGTGGAGGGCACGGTGAAGGCCCATGTCAGCGCCATCCTCTCGGGTCTGGGAGTCGAGAACCGTGCGGCTGCGGCAGTGGTGGCCCACGAGGCCGGCCTGGTATCGCCCACTCCGGATCCCGGGCCGTCGGGCGGCCACGCTCCGGGAGGGCGCGGATAGCCGCACGCCGGCCGCGCGCCCACGACCGGCGTGCGTCGGGTCGGAAGCCCCGTCCACCCGCGGGGAGAGGACAGCCGCGGCCGGCGCAGGAGTGGGCTCAGCCGCGGGTTCCGCCGCCGTGCGGGGCCGGGCCGGCCCCCGGAGGTACAGAGGCCGAGGCCGCGGGTGGCGTCCCCGTCACCGCTGGGCGGACCGGGTCGCGCCGTCGGGGCCACGCCAGGACCGCCGCCGCCGCGCACGCCGCGCCCAGCAGCGCGCCCGCCAGCACATCGTGCGGGTAGTGCACCCCCACCAGCACCCGCAGCAGCGCACCCGCTCCAGACACCGGCAGGGTCACCGCCGCGAGCCGGGGCACCACCAGAGCCAACCCGACCGCCAGCGCGGCAGCCAGCGTGGCGTGGTTGCTCGGGAACGACCAGTCGCCCGGGGGCGGGCACTCCGCCACCGGATGCGCCCCGGCCAGCGCCCGGCACGGCCGCTCCTCGTCCACCACCAGCTTCAGCAGCTCGCTGGTCGCGTAGGCCACCACGGTCCCGACCCCGGTCAGCACCGCCCCCACCAGTCGGGGGTCCCGCACACCGGCGCCCCGCAGACCACTCCACGCCACCCACAGCAAGAGCAGACCCAAGGCGACCAGAGTGCCTTCCGTGGCCACTTCGAACAGCACTCCGAGCCAACCGGGGCCGTCCGACGCCATCCCACTCAGCTCCCGGTAGCCGGAGGCCGAGACGCCGCCGGTGACCCTTATGGGGCCCTCCCGGCCGAGACCGCCCGGCCAGAGCCCCCACACGGCCGTTGCGCCGAGCGCCAGCGCCGCTGTCGCGCCGTACAGCTGGCGCAGAACCGAATGCCGCCGCTCTCCTCGTTCTCTTGACATGCACGCAAGCTACGCAGCGCGCGACCTGCGGCACCCGGCGCGAAAGTGGTCCCGCCGATTGGCCGTTCGTCGGGGTTGACGTACCGCCGCTATGTGGCACACCTTTGGGCCGACCGGCGAGGTCCGGCTCGCGAGCCGCGGCGAATCCAGCCGGCCGCCCGTTCCGAGGAACCGGAAGCCACGGGTGCTCCCCGGCGCGATCCTGCCCGCAACCCCCGCAGCCCCGCGGCTTTCTCGGCGCCCTCTCTCTTCGCCGGTTTCTCACACTTCCCTTCCCCGGAGGCTCAGCCGGCCGATGAGCAGGACCGCCGCCGTCCAGCCGGCCACGACGAGGATTCCGCCCCAGGGGCCGAGGGAGGGATCCGCGTCGGCACCCACTTTCAGTGCCTGGATGCCGGCCCTGTCCGGTAGGTAGCGCGCCACGTCCTTCAGCACCGGAACGGCCTGGGTCAGCGGGGAGAGGGCGAACAGGAAGACATAGATCGCCCCCAGCGCGCACCCCGTGGAGCGCACCGCCGTGGCCACACCGAATCCGAGCAGGGCGATCAGGGTCAGATACACCGTTCCCAGCACCATGCCCCGCACCACACCGGGCTCGCCGGGTGAGGCGCCGTGAGCGCCGAGTGCCACTTGGTCGAGAAGCCAGGCAGGCACAACGGTGGCCGCGGCAAGGGGCAACGCCACGGTCACACATACGGCTGCCTTCGCCAGGTACAGCAGCCCGTGCCGGGGCACGGCCGCCAGGGACATCCGGATCATTCCGCTGCTGAACTCGCCGGTGATCAGCAGCACCCCGAAGGCGACGAGGCCCAACTGGGTGTACCAGACGATGTCGAAGCCGGAGTCCACCGGGTTGAAATCCGGACGCACCCGGCCGTTGTCGGCGTCGAGTGCGCGCCCGACCGAGAGGCCGGAGACCAGAGCCAGGCCGGTGCTGACCACGAACGTGGCCACCAGCACGGCGAGTGTGGAGCGGAGCGTGCAGACCTTCGTCCACTCCGCGCGGATCGCCGCGAGCAACGCACGGCGGCGGGCGGCCCGCTGGACGCTCACCCCAAAGGAGGGCTCGGCCCCGGAACTTCCCCGCGTTGCCGAGGCCGCCCCGGAGGACGGCGGGTCCGACGGGCCGGGGCCGGGAGTCGCGGAGCCGGTCTCAACGCGCGGCATGCGCGCCACCTCCCCGCAGGGCGACTCCTGCGCCGCCGGAGCACCCGGGCTCGCGTGCGGTCATCTCGAGGAACGCCTCTTCCAGCGACGTCGACTCCGCCGCCAGCTCGTCGACTCCGATCCCGTGTGAGCGGGCCAACTTCGCCACGTCGCGGCTCTCCATCCCCGTGACCCGCAGGGTGTCGCCGCTCTCCGGCTCGGCCTCCGCACCGGCTTCCCGCACTATCCCGCGCAGCCGTCCGGGCTCGTGGCTGCGGACGCGGACCACACTGCGGCAGTGCTCGGCGGTGAAGTCCGAGAGGCTCATGTCGGCAAGCAGCCTGCCGTGCCCGATGATGATCAGCTGGTCGGCGGTGACGGCCATCTCGTTCATCAGATGGCTGGAGAGCAGCACGGTGTGCCCGGCGGCGGCCCGCTCCTTGAGCAGGTTCCGGAGCCAGCGCACGCCTTCCGGATCGAGCCCGTTGACGGGCTCGTCCAGCAGCAGCACCTCCGGGTCGCCCAACAGTGCGGCGGCGATGCCCAGCCGTTGGGACATACCGAGTGAGAAGCCGCCGGATCTGCGTTCCGCCGCTTCGGAGAGACCGACCATGTCGAGCACCTCGCGCACCCGGGACGGTGGAATCCGGTGGGTGCGTGCCAGCCACAGCAAGTGGTGCCGGGCGCTACGGGTGCGCTGGGTCGATGTGGCGTCCAACAGTCCTCCGACATGCAGCAGCGGATCCGTCAGCTCCCGGTAGGGCTTGCCGAACAGCAGGGCCCGGCCCGCGTCCGGCACGCCGAGGCCGAGCAGCAGCCGGAGTGTGGTCGACTTGCCCGCGCCGTTGCGGCCGAGGAATCCGGTGACCTTTCCCGGCCGGACCACGAAGCTCAGGTCGTCGACGGCCCGCGTGGGGCCGTAGGACTTGGTCAGATGCTGGACTTCAATCACCCCCCGAGCATGTCTGCGGGCACCGTCCGCGCGCATCGCACCGGGCTCCGAAGTTCGGAGGCGACCGGGGGTGGACGCCTCCCGGTCCGGGACACGCGCTTCCTACCGTGGTCCGACCTACCGTGGTCCGAGGTGCGGAAGCCGGGTTCCGGGCTACGGTGTGCGCGTGGCCGGTGACTCCGGGAAGAGCGGGGAAGAGCAGCGTCACGGGCAGTTGCAGGGCGATCCGACCCGGCGTCGGCTCGTGGCATGGGACGGTGCCGCGGCGCTGGCCTTCGCCCTGCTCTACGTCATGCTGTCGCCGGTACAGCGCGGGGCCCCGGCTCCCGCTGCGCTCGAGGTACCGCTGCTCCTCTCGATGAGCCTGCCGCTCGCGGTGCGGCGCGTGTGGCCGCGCAGCGTGCTGCTGCTCGTCGTGACCGCTTCGGCGACGGCGGCGGTGCTGGACGTGCTCCTGGAGCCGTTCCTGGCCGTGGCGTACGCGCTGTACCCGGTCGCCGTCTCCACCACCCGGGCGGGCCGGGTGGCGCGGTGGGTCGTCGTCGGCTGCAGCGGGCTGACGTTGCTGCTGCTCGTCGCCGGTGGCACGCCGACCGCCGCCCTCGGCGCGAGACTTCCCGCCTGGCTGTCCGGCCTCATCGTGTGCGGGCTGACCTGGGCCTCGGGGCAGGCCGTCCGGGAGCGGCGCGGATATGCCGAGCGAGCGGCCAGGGAGCTGGCGCAGAACGCGGTGGCCCAGGAGCGGCTGCGGATCGCGCGCGAACTGCACGACGTGGTCGCGCACCACGTCGGAGTGATCGCGGTGAAGGCGGGGGTCGCGCGCCATGTGGCGGCGACGGCGCCCGAGGAAGCCGCCGAGGCGCTGCGGGTGATCGACCTGGAGAGCCGTACGGCGCTTCAGGAGATGCGCGGAATCCTGGGTCTGCTGCGCACCCGGCCCGACGGCGAGGAAGGACCGCGCCATCCGGACCGCAGCCTCGGCAACGAGGCGGACATCCACGCCATGGTCCGGCGCGCGGCCGAGTCCGGCGTGGAGGTCGAGCTGAGCGTCGAGGGACTGGCCAGGCTGCCGGACGGAGTAGCCCGAGCCGGGCACCGCGTGGTGCAGGAGGCACTGACGAACGTCATCAAACACGCCGCGCCCTGCTACTGCCGGGTCGCCCTGGTCGCCGGACTCGACGGGTTGCTGCTCGACATCGTCGACGACGGCGGGAATTGGCAGACACACGGGCGCCGGGGCCCCATGCACCACCCGCTGCCCAGAGCGGCTCGTGCCACGCGCGAGGGGGCGGCCGGTCCGACCGGCGGCGAGACAGTGGCCGCTTCGACGCGGGCCACGGGGCACGGGCACGGACTGCTCGGCATGCGCGAGCGCGTGGCGATGTACGGCGGTGAACTGACGGCGGCTCCGCTGCCGGGCGGTGGCTTCGCGGTGCGAGCCCGGATCCCGCTGCGCGGACGACGGGCGTCCCCGGAGGACACCGAGCGGGAGACGGCTCAGCAGAGTGGGCAGGACACGATGCACAAGGCGGCACGACCGAGATGAGCAATCCACCCGAACCGGTCCGGGTACTGATCGCCGACGACCAGAAGTTGTTGCGCGAGAGCTTCCGGGTGCTGGTGGACGCCGAACCGGGACTCCGGGTCGTCGGGCTGGCGGAGGACGGCGACGCCGCGGTGCGGCTGGCGCTGGAGGAGCAGCCGGACGTGGTCCTGATGGACGTGCGGATGCCCGGCCTCGACGGGATCGAGGCGACGCGGCAGATCCGATCGCACCCGGACGCGACGGGCGTGCGGGTGCTGGTGCTGACCATGTTCGACATGGACTCGTATGTGTTCGACGCCCTGCGGGCCGGGGCCGGCGGCTTTCTGCTCAAGGATGTGGCCCCGGCCGATCTGGTACGGGCCATCCGTACGGTCGCCGCGGGCGAGGGGTTGCTGGCGCCGAGTGTCACGTACCGCTTGATCGAGGAGTTCTGCCGCCTGCCACGGGGTGCGCCCGACGTCTCCGACAGCCTTGCGCCGCTGACGGGGCGCGAGCGCGAGGTTCTGCTGCTGGTGGTGAAGGGCCTGACCAACATGGAGATCGCCGGCGAACTCCATGTCTCGATGGCGACGGTGAAGACGTACATCGGACGGCTGTTGGACAAGCTCGGGGCCCGGGACCGCGTCCAGTTGGTGATCGCCGGCTACGAACACGGCCTCGTCACCCCGGTGAAGCGGGGCTGAGACCACGAGGCGGCGGCAGCGGGGGCATCGGCAGGGGTGTGCGGCCGGGTCCGGCCGCACACCCCTGCTTTCGAGGAATCCGGCCGTACCGGAATGAGATGTCGCGCTCCGTCATGTCCGTGGACCGGGCCGAGGCCGCTCAGAACAGGTTCAGCAGCGCCTCGGTCGGGTCCGGCGCCGCCGCCCCTTCCTCGGGGCGGGGCAACTGGAACCAGACGGCCTTGCCCGAGGGCACCCGACGGCTTCCCCAGCCGGTGGAGAGCAGGTCGACCAGTTGCAGTCCCCGGCCGCCCTCGTCGGTGTCCCGGGCCCGGCGCCTGCGCGGCTGGACCTGTCCCGCGTCCCACACCTCGCACACCAGCGTCCGCTCCAGCAGCAGCCGGAGCCGGATGTTCCCCTCGCCGTACCGCAACGCGTTGGTGACCAGTTCACTGACCAGCAGCTCGGCGGTGTCACTGAGCGCTTCCAGGTCCCAGGCGGCGAGCTGCTCACACATCAGGTCGCGGGCCCGCGCGACCGACCGCGGCTCGGGCGGCAGGGTCCAGTCACCGACGTGCTCGGGGTCCAGCCCCTGTACTCGGGCGACGAGGAGGGCGATGTCGTCCTCGCCGTGGTGCACGTTGAGGGTGCGCAGCACACGGTCCGCGGTGTCCTCCAGCGGCTCGGCGGCGTCGGTGAGCGCCGAGCGGAACCGGTCCAGGCCCTCGTCCAGCGGATGGTCCCGGGACTCGACCAGGCCGTCGGTGTAGAGGGAGAGCATCGCCCCCTCCGGCAGTTCGATCTCGATCTCCTCGAACGGCTCGCCGCCCACGCCGAGCGGCACCCCCTTGGGCACTTCCAGCAGCAGCGCGGGCTCGCCCGGCTCGACCATGATGGGCGGCAGATGCCCGGCGTTGGCGAAGGTGCAGCGCCGGGAGACCGGGTCGTAGACGGCGTAGATGCACGTGGCCAGGTAGACCTCGGACAGGTCGGTGTCACTGCCCCGCTGGCCCCGCTGGGAGTGCTGCTTGCGCGGATCACCCAGACCGCGCGCGATCTCGTCCAGCGCGCCCAGCACCTCGGCGGGTTCCATGTCGGTGAGGGCGAGGGTGCGTACGGCGGTGCGGAGTTCTCCCATGGCCACCGCGGCCCGCAGCCCGCGCCCCATCACGTCGCCGACGACGATGGCGGTGCGGTGTCCGGGCAGTTCGATGACGTCGAACCAGTCGCCGCCGACCTCGGTCGCCGGATTGCCCGGCAGGTAGCGGCAGGCGATCTCCAGCCCGGCGGCCTCCGGGTCGCCTGGCGGCAGCAGGCTGCGCTGCAGGATGAGGGCGCGCTCGTGCTCCCGCCGGTAGAGGCGGGCGTTGTCGATGCAGACGGCGGCGCGGGCCGCCAGCTCGGCGGCGAGGGCGCCGTCGCGCTCGCCGAACGGCTCGCTGCCCTTGGCCCGGGAGAACTGCGCGAGGCCCAGCACCCGGTCCCGGGCGACCATGGGCACGGCGAGCGTCGACTGCACGACGGCGCCGAACTGCGCCGGTACGGTGCCGTCCTGGCCGGGGATGTTCTGCACCCTGCCGGTGCGCAGTGCGGTGGCGAACGGGGAGTGCTCGGCGTAGCAGTGCGTGGAGCCCACCTCCGCGGGCTGCCCCGGCTGCGCGGCTGCGGACGCGGTGCCGTCGGCCAGGGCGCGGGCCGCGGCGCCCTCCGCCGGGTCCGCGCCGTCCGGTGCGGCTGTGCCCTGCGGGGCGCCGCGCGGGCGGATCACGGCTTCGCCGGACCGCGCCTCCTTGTCGGGAAGCACGTATCCATAGGGGGTGTTGGCGACGGCGCTGGCGAAGGCGACCCGGCGCAGCTCTCCGCGCGGCGAGCCGACCGGCCCCCGGCGGCGCCGGGGCAGCCCGCCGGACAGGCGGCTCTCGGCCGCCTCGCACCGGCCGGATTCCGGTCCGTCGGAGGAGCCTTCGGGGCCGTCGGTGTCCTCGGGAGGCGTCGGTCCGACGGGGCGGGGTTCGTCCCCGGCCAGCACGCTCTCGTAGAGGTCGACGGAGGCCAGGTCGCAGAACTGGGGCACCGCCACGTCCAGCAGTTCGCGGGCGGTGGTCTCCAGGTCCAGTGAGTTGCCGATCCGCGCGCCCGCGGCGTTCAGCAGGGCCAGGGCACGACGTACGTCGTCCTGCTTACCGGCCGCCTCCACCGGGATATCGCTCAATGCCGCCCCTTCCACTGCCGGTGCTCGCCTCCGGTCCGAGAAGTGTGGCAGGCCGGAGAGCCATCCGGAGCCCGCTCTTCCCGATCGCCACAAGTCTTCCTTGTCACGACGAGGCAATACGCGCACACCCCCGCTGTTCACGGGAGTCACCCCTGACTCCTAACCAGGGAATGCCGGATCGAACCCCAGGAGTGCGCACCGGCCACGGACCGAGCCGGGCCGGGGTTTCGCGCCACCCCACGCCACCCGAGCCGCATCCGGTGCTGCTGTTGCGGACGGGGCGACCGGCACCGTCCCGGTCCACTCAGGGCAGCGGCAGTTCGAACCACACCGTCTTGCCTTCGGGGCCGTGCCGGGTGCCCCAGCGGCGGGCCTCGCTGGCCACCATCTGGATCCCCCGGCCGCCCTCCTGCTCCTCGGTGACGATGCGCTCGCGGGGCGGTTCGGGAAGCAGGTCGGACACCTCCACGATCAGCGATCCGGCCGGGCCGGCCGGATCGCGGCCGATGTCGCGTACCACCCGTACTCCGACGGGACCGTGCGCGTACCGCAAGGCGTTGGTGACCAGTTCGCTCACCAACAGCACACAGGTGTCCTCCAGATCGCTGAGCCGCCACTCGCGCAGTGTCTTCCGAACGGCTTCCCGCGCCCTGCGCACGGCGTAGCTGCCGGGGGTGAAGGACCAGGAGGCGGCGGTGTGCCCGGGCAGTCCGCCGAGTCTGGCCATCAGCAGCGCGACGTCGTCCCCCGTGCCGGGCCGGCCCCGGGCCCCGGAGTGCTGCCCGCGCAGCGAGTCGATGAGCAGGTCGCAGGAGTTCTCCAGCCCGCCGCAGCCGGTGGCACCGACGGGCCCCGCCGAGACGTGGGCGCCCGCGCCGTTCCAGGTGCACCCGTCCTCGGGTGCCGACCGGCGGGAGCCGGGACCGGCGAGCAGCGCACAGACCCGGTCGATGCCCTCGGTGATGTCCTCGCCTCTGCTCTCGACCAGGCCGTCGGTGTACAGCACCAGGGTGCTCCCCTGCTCGACCTCGGTCTCGGTCAGCGGGTACTCCTGGTCCGGTTCGGGGCCGACGACGCCGAGCGGGACGCCCGAGGGCACGTCGACGGGCCGGGCCCGGCACCCGCTCTCACCCTCGCGGGTGACCAGCAGCGGCGGCACATGACCCGCGCTGGCCATGGTCAGCACTCCGCATCGGGAGCCCGCCGAGGTGGGAGCCGGTTCGTAGACGGCGTACAGACAGGTGGCCATCAGGGGGTCGTCGGGCCCGTGGGAGAGGTCGTCGCCCACCGTGCTGACCCGGGCGAGCAGTTCGTCCGGCGGCAGGTCGAGGCCCGCCAGCGTGCGGACGGCGGTACGCAGCCGTCCCATCGTGACCGCCGCGTGCAGTCCGTGCCCCATCACGTCGCCGACCACGAAGGCGACCCGGCCGCCCGGCAGCGGGATGACGTCGAACCAGTCGCCGCCCACCTCGGTGCCGCTGCTGCCCGGGACATAGCGGTAGGCGAGGTCGACGCCCGGCGGCTCGGGGATGCGCTGCGGCAGCAGGCTGCGCTGGAGCATCAGCGCGCCCTCCCGCTCGCGCGCGTACAGCCGGGCGTTGTCCAGGAAGGTGCCGGAGCGGTCGGCCACTTCCGTCGCGAGCGCGCGGTCGTCGTCCCCGTACGGCTCGTCCTGCTGCGCCCGGCTCACCAGCAGCAGCCCGAGTACGGTGCCGCGCGCCCGCAACGGCACCGCCATCAGCGAGTGCACCCCCAGCTCGAAGGTGGCCTCGACCCGGGGGTCGCCGGACCGGGTCGCGCGCAGGATCTCCTCGGGTGTACCGGCGAGTTGCGGCATCCCGCTGTCCAGTGCCCGGCCGAGCAGCGACTCGCGTTCGTACCGGACCTCGCTGCCGAGGCGCAGCAGATGCTCCACCCGCTCGCCGCCTTCCCGGGCGGCGAACCCGAACAGGCGCAGTGGTGTGCCGACGGGAATCACCGATTCGGGCAACTCTCCCCCGACGGCGACCTCGTCGCGCAGCATGATGCCGGCGTAGCCGGCGAACCGCGGCACCAGCACCTCGGCGAGTGCCTGCGCGATGGCGTGGACGTCCAGCAGGTTGCCGAGTGCCACGCCGACCTCGTCGAGCAGGGCGAGCCGCTGCCGTGCCGCCTCCGCTTTGTTGAGCGCCTCCAGCCGCTCGGTGATGTCCATGACCGTGCAGCTCACTCCGCGCACCGTGCCGCTGCGGTCGGTGATCCGGGCGTAGGAGAGGGAGCGGGCTCCTCTGCCGTCGGGCGCGGTGGTCACCAGGTCCACGACCGAGCGCCCGGTCTCCAGCACCCTGGACTGGATCTGCAGCACCTCCTCGGCCATGGCGGCCGGGAGCAGGTCGGCGACGGTGTGGCCGATGAGCTCGCCGCGGGTGGCGTTGTTCAGCCGTACGAGGGCGTCGTTGAAGCGCACGAAGCGCCGCTCGGTGTCGAAGACCGCGATGCCCAGCGGCGAGGAGGCGAACAGGGCGTCCAGCACGGCCAGATCGTGCTCGACGGCGCGCAGCCGACTGGTCTCCATGATGCTGGCCAGCACGAACGGACGCTGCTCGGTGTCCCGCAGCATCGAGCCGCGGCCCTCGACCTCGACCACGTTCCCCGCCCGGTGGCGGATGTGCAGGATGCCCTGCCAGCTTCCGGTGCGCCCGAGGCTGTTGCGGCGGGCGCGGCGCTCGGCCTCGTCACTCTCGACGAAGTCCTCGATCGAGCGTCCGACGGTGTCCTCGGCCGACCAGCCCAGGATCTCCTGGGTGGTCGGGCTCCAGACCAGGACGGTGCCGTGCCCGTCCAGCATGACGACACCGACGCGGAGGGTGTCCAGGAGCGAGGTCGCCTCGTCGGCGGGTTCGGTGCTCACACGGCCCACGCCCCTGGTCGGGAACTGGATACCTACAACGTGGGCTCATTATCCACATGTCGGACATCGGGTGCGAAGGGGCACACGCGGAGCGCCGCGTCCGACGCCGGGGCGACGGGAAAGGGGACGCCTGGGCGACGGGAAGAGGGACGAGGGGGCGACGGGAAAGGGGACGAGGGGGCGGGTGCGACGTCAGCCGCGACCGCCGTCCATGTGTTCCGGGTGCGCAGCCAGCCGGTCCCGGTGCTCCACCAGGTACCCCTCGGCCTGTTCGCTCAGCCGTTCGGCGAGATGCTGCGCCTCGGCCCGGGTGGCATAGCTGCCGACGCGGTAGCGGTTGCCGTGGCAGTCCTGGCGGATGAGCTGCCAGGGCAGCACCGCGTCACTGTCGCCGCTCGCACTTCGCATATGCCGGAGCTTACGCCCGGCCCTCACTCACCGCATTCGGCTTTGCACATTGTGGTCAACATTTCGGCCAGGCGTTCGTCCGGTTGACGGCGGCTCCCCGGCGCACTTCAGCAGCAGAACCGCACCGTAGGCGCTGGGGACGGCTACTTCACCGGCAGGTGGTACGCCAGCTTGAACCGGTCGGCGGGCACCACCACATCCGCCGTCTCCACCGGGCGCTTCCCCGCGTAGTAGGTCCGTGCGATCACCAGCACCGCGTGCCCGGGGACGCCGCCCAGCGCCGCCATCTCCCCCGCCCGCCCGGGGCGGCTCGCGACCTCCTCCGTGACGTTGTCCACCACCAGGTCGATCGCCGCCATCCGCTCCACCACCCCCCGGCCGCCCAGCGGGCCCTCCTCGGGCAGCATCACCGGGGTCCGGCCCGTCACCGCCAGCGGCTCCCAGGAGACGGAGAGCATCACCGGGTCGCCGCCGACATGGAAGACGTAGCGGGTGCGCATCACCCGGTCGCCGCGCTCGATGAACAGCCGCTCGGCGATGTCGGCCGAGGCGTCCCCCTGTTCGCTCTGCGACTCCCAGGTACCCCGCACCCGCTCGTCGGACTGCTCCTGGCGGAAGGGAGTGCACTCCCCCAGCGAGCGGTAGCCGGTGCGGGAGACCCGGCGGGCGGCGGGCAGTTCCCGCACATAGGTCCCGGAGCCGGAACGGCCCTCGACCAGCCCCTCCGCCATCAGCACCTTGCGCGCCTCCAGCGCGACCGTGTCCGAGACGCCGTACTCCTCGCGGATGCGGGCCTGCGACGGGAGACGGGTATGCGGCGGAAGGGACCCGTCCGCGATCTTGCTGCGCAGATCCGAGGCCACGCGCAGGTACGCGGGTTGCTCACCGAATGGCACGTGTGCCCTCCCCGTTTCGGCCAGATGCTGAGTGAAGCTGACTGGTACCGGGCGATACTGACGGTCAGCAACAGCTTGACAACAGAGTGTTGTTGGCCGCAACGGTCGGCCAAAGTTTCACCCGATGTGATGAGCACCTGCTCAGGCCTGCCGACCCGCCCACGACAGCGCGCCGCGGGGCGGGCAGTCGGCGGACCCCGGGAACGGGAACGACGCCCTGGCCGAGGAACGGTACGGTGCGCGGAGCCGATGATCTGCCGCACCACCGGCCACTCGGGCCGGATGCACCCCACACACACCAAGGCCGCACCCGCCGCCCCAGTCGCTCCGCAACGACGACGACACACCACTCCCGCACTGGAGAGCGCACCCGATGACGTTCCGGCAGCACATGAGGCAGCAGACGGTCAGCACTCTGCCGGAGCTGACCGGCAGACCGGCCTCCGACGTCTACGCCGTCACGTTCCGCATCGACAGCGTCGACCAGGACCCGCGCTTCCCCTACCTGGCACTCGGCTGCACCACGGAAGACGAGCCGGCCCGGCTGCTCGCACAGCCGGACGCACCGGACCCCTGGGAAGCCCGCTGGCACTACGCCTACTTCCCCCCATCGGGCCTGGAGGGGATCCGTGTCCTGGGGCACCACACGGAACACGACGCGCACGGCGCCGCACTGCACCGCCGAGAGGCCGAAGCGGACGGCCTCTGGTACGAGGACGACGCCCCCGACCATGTGCAGGACGAGCGCGGAGCACTCCTCGACGCCCGGTTCCGCGAACTCTGCGTCGACCTGGCCCGGCTGCTCCACACCCAAGGCGACCTGGTGCGCGTCCTCGGACGGCCGGTACCGGTCCTCCTCTACGACATGTTCGACCCCGAGGCGATGTTCACCCTCACCCGCTCCGCCAACCCACCCGGGCCGGTGGCGGACTTCCTGGCCGGGGACGAGCCACCCGGCTGAGTCCGGAGGGCCGTTCGCGGAGGTGCGATCCGGCAGGGCCGCACGCACGACGGGCTGCGGTACAGAGCGCGAGGTTGCACCGCCCACCCGCAGAACACCCCAGACATAGACGCGTCCGGGCATTTCGCATGCGTGCCTCCGCGAACTCATCTCTTCGACATACCGCACACACCGCGTCGGCAAAGAAGTGCCCATGCAACCCTGGCAAATCGGGCTTGTCCGGGGCATGATCCTCTTCGGACAACCCGACGGGCTCGCCGCTCGGGAAACCTGGGAATGAGGAGAGTGGGGGGCGTATGTCCCGTATCAAGCGTGCTCTGAGCGTGGCGGTCGGCGCCGCCGCCTGTGTCGCCCTGGCGCAGGCCCCGGCGAACGCAGTCGGTTCCTGGCACATCGCGGACGCGTCGAACGGCCGCGGAACCGGGGCGTTCAACAGCGGCGACAACAACAAGTTCCGGATCGCGGACACCAAGGCGGACGGCTACAGCATGGTGCTCCGCATCAAGCTCCCCGGCCGCTCCGAGATCACGTGGTGCGACGACCGCAACGGTGCGAACAACGGGTACGAGTACTGCAGGATCAGCAACATCCCGCACAACACCGAGGTCCAGATCAAGGCCTGCGCGAAGGACTTCAGCGGCGGCCTTCCGGGGTGGATCGACTGCTCCTACTGGATCAAGGACTACACCAGCTGACGGGCGGGCGGGGTGGCGGTACCGAACGCGCGGATTCCGCCACCCGCCCGCGCACCGGCCGGGTGCGTCCGCGCGCCACGGCCTCGTCCGCCGGCTCCGCACGACCGGCCGGACGAGACCTAGCCGGCCGGCTCGGTGGGCGGGGTGCCCTCCCCCGCCCGCATCGCGAACAGGACCATCGTCGCGCTCACCCGCACCGCGCCGTCCGTACCGGGCGGCAGCGCACAGCGGTGCAGTTCGTCCCCCACTTCTCTGGCGCGCTCGCGCACCCCGGCCCACACCTCCGGCTCCAGCCAGACCTCCGCGTCGGTCATCTCCCCCCGCACCCCGGTGTCCCGCTGGGCCGTACGCCGCCGCAACTCCTCGCCCAGCGCGCCGGCCAGAGCGAGATACGCGTCGACGCCCTGCGACATGCCGCGGCCGAGGCGGTCTCCGCTGTCCGGGTCGTGGCGGTAGCGCTTGGCCGTGCCGCCCCGTACGGCCACCTCGCCCACCGCGTCCACGAGCCCGGCCTTGTGCAGCCTGCGCAGGTGGTAACTGACGTTCGCCTGCGACTGGTCCAGGGTCCGGGCCGCCTCCGCCGCGCTGTACGCCTCTCCGGTCAGCAGGGAGAGCAGTCGCAGCCGCAGCGGATGGGCCAGCACCCGCAGATCCGCCATGGACGCTTCGGAGGCCCCGGAACCGGCGGCGGCGCCTGGAGCGGCAGCGGCACGGGAGGGCTGCGCGTCGGTCGGGTCGGGCGGGCCGGGCGAGTCGGTCGGGCCGGAGCGGGAGTGCGGCATCCGGTCAGTCTGCCTCACACCGCCGCGCGCTCCGCAGCTCCCTCGTCCGGCACCGGCCCGCCCGCCGTCAGCCCCCGCACCTGGCTGCTGCCGAGTGCGCCCGCCGTCACCAGCAGGACGAGGCCGACCCCGCACAGCAGCGTGGGACGCACACCGAAGCGTTCCGCCAGCGGCCCGGCCGCCATCTCGCCCAGCGGAAGCGCGAGGGTGGACCCCAGCGCGTCGTAGGAGTAGACGCGGGCCAGCGTCTCCTGCGGGACGTTCTCCTGGAGCGAGAGGTCCCAGGCCACGCTGAACTGCTCGAGCGCGATGCCGTTCGCGAACATCGCCATCAGCAGCAGGGCCAGATCGGCCGACTCCGCGAGGGCGAGGAGCGGCAGCGCGTCCAGGGCCACCACGGCCACCCCGATCCGCAGCGCGTGACGCGAGCGGGACCGCGCCACGAGCAGCCCGCCGACCAGCGCGCCGGCCATCTGGGTGGCGAGGACGAAGCCCCAGGCGGTACGGCCGAAGGTCGCGTCGGCGACGGCCGGTCCCAGCACCTGGATACCGCCCGCCGAGACCGCGTTCACCACGAAGAACTGCAGCACCACCACCCAGACCCAGGTGCGGGAGGCGAACTCGCGCCAGCCCTGCCGCATCTCCTGCCAGGGCCGCGCCCGCTCGGTACCGGCCGCGGACTCGACGGCCCGCACGTGGCCGGCGGGCTCCGCGGCTGCCGCGGACGGCGGGGCACCGGCGCGTCCGGCCAGTACGCGCCCGGCCAGGCGGTAGGCAGCCGCGGCGCCCAGGAAGGCCACGCCGTCGAGCACCATGCCCCAGCCCGGGCCGGCGACGGCTGCCAGCATGCCGCCGAGCGAGGTACCCGCGATCATCCCCGTGTTGATCCCCATCCGGGAGAGCGCGTTGGCGGGCCGCAGTTCGCCCGGCGGCACGGTGCGGGGCAGCAGCGCGGCGGACGCCGGTACGGAGACGGCCGCCACGGCACCCTGCACCACGCTGAGGACCAGCAGCACGCCGATCGGCGCCCGGTCGGCCAGTACGGCCAGCCCCACACCGGTCTGCACCAGCGCGGCGGACGCGGCGGCGCCCTGGAGCACCAGCGCCCGGGGCAGCCGGTCGGCCAGCAGTCCGCCGAAGAGCAGCAGCAGCACGCTGCTGACGGACCGGGCGCCGACGACGAGTCCCACGTCCACCGCGGAACCGCCGAGGTCCAGCACCGCGAAGGCGAGGACGACGGGCGCCATGGAGTTGCCGAAGAAGGTCAGGGACCGGCCCAGCGTGAGCGCGCGGAAGGCGCGGTGACGCAGGACTGAGCGGAGTACTTCGCGGTCGGGGTGGGAGGAGGGGAAGGCCACGGGGTGAGTGTGCGGCACCCGGAGGCCAACCGTCAAATACTTCTTTGGGGGTAGTCGGCGGCGGCTCCTGCACACAGACGGAAAGCGCATGGTCCGTCGAGAACGCCGGACACCCAGGGGTCCGGGACCGAGGAAGGCGGCCGCGGGAACCCGGGCCACGCACGGCAACCGGGGGCCCGAAACACCGCACCGGGGCCGGAGCCGACCGGCTCCGGCCCCGGTGCCGTCCCGCGTCACTTCAGCAGCAGCGGCACTCCGGCGACCGAGGGGGTGAACTGGCGGGAGCGGGTGGGAGCGAAGCCCTTGTCGGAGCCGGCGATCTGCAGGACCGCGCCCTTGCGCTTGTTGAACAGGGGAGCGAGGACGACAGCTTCGTCGTGCCCGTCGCCGTCGGTGTCCAGCAGCGGAGGCCGGAAGTCGAAGAGGTTCCGGGGGGCGCGGTTGGGGGTGCCCGGCAGCCCCTCGGTCCTGGCGTCGACCTCCTGGGAACCCTCGGCCGACGGACCGTCGGCGCCTCCTGGGAGCAGGGTGACCAGCCCGTCGTTGCCCCGGAAGTCGGGCGTGTTGACGACGAGGTCCGGGTGGTCGTCGCCGTTGACCTCGCCGACCGCCGGAGATGCCCCGAAACTCTCCTTCCGTCCCGCGAAGATCCGGCGGGCGGGCTTTCCGGCGCCCAGGCCGGAGCGTGCGCCGTGCAGTACGCCGACTCCGCCCCCCTTGCCCTTCTGCGGCTCCGTGTCCGACGCCGTACGGCGGAGCGGCAGCAGCAGGTCGTCGGTCCTGTCCCCGTCCGCGTCGCCGACGGACAAGCCGCCGCGACGGCCGCCCGTCGCCTTCAACACCGTCTGTTCGGTGTCGCGGTCGCGGGTCAGGCCGTGCTCGGCACCCCGGTAGTAGGCGAGCGGGGTGAGATCGTCGGGGGCGGTGTCGTCCTGCTCGGCGTCGTAGCCGTAGGTGAGGACGAGGTCCGTGCGGCCGTCGGCGTCGAAGTCGCCCGCCGCGACGCTGTTCGGGGACGCGTAGCCGTGCTGGCCGACATCGACCGTGACGGGCTTGCGCGGACTCTTGCCGGACGGGGGGCCGTCGCCGCCGAACGGACCGTAGAGGATGCGCGCGGGCACATCGCCCCGGGGCCCGTCGGGATTGCTCGAGGGGTCGCCCTTGCCGCCGCCGGGGTCGAACAGGTCGGCGCGTCCGTCACGGTCGAAGTCGCCCGCCGCCATCGGGCCGAAGTTCCGCGGAGCCTCGAGCTTCCGCGCCTTCCCGAGCCCGCGGGGGCCGCCGAAGAGTACGTACGGCTGGACCTCGGCGTCGCGCGTCCGCGCGGCCACCAGGTCGGTGAAGCCGTCCGAGTCGAGATCCGTACGCAGCAAGGAGGAATCGAATCGCCCATCGAGCCGCGTCGTCCACGAGGGATTCAGCCCCTTCTCGGAGCCGTAGACCACCAGCAGGGTGTCCTTCGTGCGCTTTTGGTCCTTGCTCGCGGAGTGGACGGACGTGGCGTAGTCGTCGTAACCGTCGCCGTTGAAATCCCCCCGGTCCGGGCCGTCTTCGGAGTCGTCGGCCTTGCCCGCGGGCGGGCGCGCCTTCTTCGCGGTACCGGCCCCGTCGTCCGACGATCCGCCGCACCCGGCGAGCACCAGCAGCAGCACGCAGGAAGCGGAAGCCGCGGCGACAGCAACCGCCCGCGTCCGGCGCTCCGGCCGTTCACCTCTGTCCCGCCGCCTCATGACATCGGACATCACCACAGGGCCCCCTTCCCTTTCGGAGGAAGAGCGAGTAACCCAAGTCCGTTCGAATACAGCGACGTTGGGTACCGCGAGGCGCGCTTCGGCCGCGTGCCGCACACCTCCGCGACCGACAGCCCGAGCGTGCCGGGGCCCGGGAGACGGCTTCCGGGCCGGGGCATACCAGCCGACAGGGAGAGCGCGCCGGGACGACCGGCCGCTGCGCACCCGGCCCGGCCGCGCCGTCCGCCGCCCCCACGGAAGCGCCCTGAGTACGCGCATGCCGCCCACCCCGCCGCACGGACCGCGTGTGCGGAATGAACCGGACGGTCACCACATCCGTTTCCGGGACCGGTGCCGGCAGAACCGACAGCGGTCCGCGACATCGACGGGCCGGTGTGGTTCTCACGTGTCCAGGGGTGAACGCCGGGCACCTTCCCCCGCCCCCTACGCGAGGTGACCATGCTCGGATCGGACAGCAGACAGGACTTCTACCCCGCCGCCGGAGGGCTCCGCCGCCGCGCGCTCTTCGCGGTACTGAGCGGCTTGTGCGTGGCAGCCGTGGTCGCCGCGCTGCTCGCGGTCGACACCTCCGGCGGGAGCGACGAGCGGGCCGGGCTGGCCGGGGGCACGCACACCTCGGAGACGGGCGGGCCCAAGAACGTCGGGTACTTCACCAACTGGGGTGTCTACCAGCGCGATTACCACGTCAAGAACATCGAGACCTCCGGCTCGGCGGACCGGCTCACGCATATCAACTACGCCTTCGGCAACGTCCAGGGCGGCAAGTGCACCGCCGGTGACAGCTACGCCGACTACGAGAAGTCCTACAGCGCCGCCCAGAGCGTCGACGGCAAGGCCGACACCTGGGACCAGCCGCTGCGCGGCAACTTCAACCAACTGCTGAAGCTCAAGAAGAAGCACCCGGACCTGAAGGTGCTGTGGTCGTTCGGCGGCTGGAGCTGGTCCAAGGGGTTCACCGAAGCTGCCAGGAACCCCGAGGCGTTCGCCGAGTCCTGCTACGACCTGCTGAACGACCAGCGGTGGCGCGGCCTGTTCGACGGCATCGACATCGACTGGGAGTACCCCAACGCCTGCGGGCTGAGCTGCGACACCAGCGGCGAGGGCGCCTTCGCGAAGCTGATGAAGGCGCTGCGCGGAAAGTTCGGGGACAAGCTGGTGACCGCGGCCATCAGCGCCGACGCCACCGACGGCGGGAAGATGCAGGCGTCCGGCTACTACCGGGAGGCCGCCCAGTACGTCGACTGGTATCTGCCGATGACCTACGACTACTTCGGCGCCTTCGACAAGGAAGGGCCCACCGCGCCCCACTCGGCGCTGGAGGACTACGACGGCATCCCCAAGAAACTCTTCGACACCAAGTCCTCCATCGCGGCCCTGCTGTGGAACGGCGTCCCGGCGGAGAAGATCCTGATGGGGCTCGGCTTCTACGGCCGCGGCTGGAGCGGGGTGACGCAGAAGGAGCCCGGCGGCACCGCGACCGGCCCGGCCCCCGGCACCTATGAGCAGGGCATCGAGGACTACGAGGTGCTCAGGACCCGCTGCCCCGCCAACGGCACGGTCGGCGGCACGGCCTACGCGTACTGCGGCGACGAGTGGTGGAGCTACGACACCCCCGAGACCCTCAAGGGCAAGGTCGCCTGGGGTGAGAAGCAGAAGCTGGGCGGCACCTTCGTCTGGGAGTTGAGCGGCGACACCCCGGACGGCGAGCTGATCAAGTCCATCCGTTAGGCGGGGGCCCGACCCGCACCTCACCGACGGCCCCGCGGTCGCGTACCGCGGGGCCGTCCGCTGCCCGGACACGAGGGTACGGACGGCTGCCGCCCCGGGCGCAGGTGACGGCCCACCTCCCCCGGAGTGTGCGCGGCCCGCCGCCGCCCGCTCCGGCTGCTCAGGCCGGGGCGTGGGCCGCGCGGTCGAGGAGGCGGCGCCAGACTCCGTGGGCGATCGCCTCGTCGGAGGGGCGCAGGCCCATCCGGTTGCAGTGCATGTGCAGCAGAGAGAGGACGATGTCGTCGCGCTCGGCCTGGAGTTCGCCGCCGCGTTCCAGTTCGGCCATCCGCCGGGTGAGCCGCTCGGCGGCGGGGCGCCACACGGCGTCGGCCGCGTCGAGCAGTTCGCGGGCCGGTCCGTCGTCCGTGCGGGCGGTCCACAGGACGCGGCCGGCCGCGCGGTAGAGGTCGCCGCCGGCGTTGCGCCGCGCCGCGAGGCGGGCGAGGGCGTGGCGGGCCTCGGGATCGGGGACGAGGGAGCCGCAGAGCCGGTCGAGGGTGAGGGCGACCAGCGCGGCGCGTTCCTGGGACGCGTCCAGGCCGAGGGGCGGCAGCCCCGGCAGACCGGTGCCGGAGGCGCGCAGCCGCCGCAGGAGTTGGAGGACGGCCGCGCTGTCCTGCCGGAACCATTCCTCGGCGGCGGCTATCAGCTCGGGGCCGCCGTAGCGTTCGATCTCGCGCTGATAGCTGACGAAGGTGTGGTCGGCGATGTGCCCGCCCCGGGCGAGGTCGTACGCCCAGGCCGACACCTCGCGCAGTACGTCCGCGCGTGCCGATTCCTCGGGGGTGTGGAACCGCACCCGCAGGTGGGGCGCGGGATCGCCGTAGCGCAGGAAGAACGGGGAGGGCACGCCGTACTGTTCGGACAGCCTCGCGGTGAGGTCGGCCAGGCCCACGCCCAGCAGGGTGTCGTGCGCGTCCGGCTCGGCGTAGAGCTTCACCGCCAGCCAGTCGCTGCCGATCCGCTTGCTGCGTATCCCGTATTCCTCGGCGCCGGGGACGGCCCGGGGCCGGATGTGCCGGGCCACCGGGCCCGGGTCCTCACCGACCCGGACGAGGGGCACGACGATCTCGGAGGCGTACGGTTCGCCGGCGGTGTCCCGCAGGAAGCCCTCGTCCGGTGCGGGCAGGACCTCCTCCAGGGTGATCCCGTCGTCCGTGGCCCGCTCCAGGCTGTCGCGCAGCTCGCGCAGCGAGGCGGCGCTGGTGAGGTCGAGCAGCAGGGCGTTGTCGTTGTCGGTGAGGTTGACCAGGCGGGGCACCATCCACGTGTCGGCCCAGGCGCGGACGGCTTCGGCGAACACGGCGGCTCCCTCTCCGTCGCGGCGGCCGCCGCAGGCCGGTGCGAGGTCGCCGGGACGCAGCCGCCATCGTGCTCGGCGGAGCACGAGGTCGCCTCGTTCGACGCGGGGCAGGAACGGCATGGTCCAGGTCAGACTCTCCCAGCTGAACCACGAGACCGTGCCCGAGAGGCCCTGGGAGACCTCCAGCATGAACCGGCAGGGGTCGGGCGCCCCGGCCCAGTTGAGCATCGCGCGGTCGGTGACGTGCAGTCGGCGGCCCAGTGTGCGGCTGCGCAGGTAGAGCTTCCCGTCGGCCACCCCGACCAGGACGTCGTCCAGTCGGATCACGCGGTCCGTCTCCCGGCCGGGTGTCACGTTGACCGGCAGCTCCCAGGTGTGCACCGTGGGGCGGATGGTGACGTTGATGGAACGGGCGTGCTGGGGCAGGGAGGACAGCTCGGCGCAGACGGCGTCGCCCTGACGCTGTTCCTCGGCGGCGGCCAGCTCCCGCAGCGCAGCGCGGGTCTCCTCGTCGAAGAGGTGGTGGAAGCGGGAGAAGGTCCTGCCGCCCATCACCACGCCGGCGGTGCCGCAGACGGCGCGCCAGCGCTCGCGGCCGGAGCCCGGCGCCAGCAGACCGAGGTAGAGGTCGAGGACCGGCATCGGCGGCCGGTGGTCGTCCTCGGCTGCCGAGACCTCGGTGAGTTCGTCGAGCAGCCGGTCGTCGAGCTGGACGCTCAGCTCCCGGCGGGCCAGGGCCCCGGTGACCATCCGGTTCAGCACGGCCTCCCGGGGCCGCTCCTCCGGCCGGTCCGCCCCGTCGACGGTCCGGGGGACGACGCCCGGCAGCGGGTAGGCCTGTCCCGGGGAGCGGTATCGGCGCGGTGGGCCGAGGCCGGTCTCCGGGGTCAGCGCCTCCAGCAGGGGGATCTCGGAGCGGTGGCCGTAGCGTTCGGAGAACGCCTCGGCGTACTCCGTGAGATGCGGCGGGTAGCGGTCCTCCGCCCCCACGCGCCGGAAGACCTGGGCGGCCTCTTCGGCGAGGTCGGCCACGGCCCGGGGAAGGACGAGAGGCCCGTCGAGGTTCAGCGTCGAGTCGAGCTGGAGCGTCGGGCCCGAGTGGCCTCCGACGGCCTCGGGCATCGGCGTGCTCGCCGCCTCCAGCAGTTCGGACACCGGGATCCCGCCCTGGTTGAACGCGCCGATCGCGGCCTCCACCCCGTCGATCGCCCCCGCGACGGCGGCGTCGGTGACGGGGGGCAGCATCGAGCGCAGCAGCGAGTCGTCGCGGTCCGTCCGGCCGGCCGGGGGGATCAGCAGCCGGGGGCGCTCGGCGGTGATGAGGATGTCGCTGTCGAGGAGGCCGTCGAGCAGGGACGCGATCCGCTCGGCGCCTGCCGTCGGGAAGTCCTCGGTGAGCCGGGCGGTGAGGTCGCCGAGTGTCGTCGGGGTGCGAGTGTGGTCGAGCACGGAACGGATCGGTCCGGTGAGCCGTACGCTGACGGAGCGTCGGCCCTTGGGCGCGGTCCGGCCTCCGTCGCCGGGTGCGCCGGCGCGGGCGGCCTCGGTACCGGCGTCGAGCCCGTAGCCCTCGGCGGTGGAGAGCCACACCCGGCCGCGGGCCGCATGGAGCAGGTCGTTGCGCCGCACCCGCAGCTCGGAGGGCTGCTGTGCGCCGAAGGCGAGCCGCTTGACGAGGTGCATGACCCATCCGGAGTCCGCTCGTGCCCGGGCCGCTCCGATGGCGGTGTCGCCGAGCCGGGTGCGCTGCTCCTCGCCGAACACGCCGGTGGTGACGCCCGCGAAGAGGCCGAACGGCGTCGCGCGGAAGCTCATCCGGTTCAGATAGCGGCTCAGGCCGCGGACGGCCTTGCGCCGGTCCTTGCCGTTGAGGCTGTCGAACCGCTCGACGGCGTCCGCCAGATGGGGTGAGGCGGCCCGCACGGCGTCCGGTACGCCCGGGGTCGACCACAGCTTGCGGAGCCGGTCGGCGTAGTCATGGTGATCGCCGTCGTCGTCCTGCCAGGCGTCGGCGCGGGAGGCCGCGCCGTCCGCGGCGGGCAGCGACCTGAGCAGGTCGAGCATCGGGCGGGCGGGCAGAGCCGGGGCCCTGAGCATGAAGAATCCGCAGGCCCGGTAGGTGTCGGCAGTCTCTTCGGTCATGTCTCCCCCATGCCTCGGTCCGGTCCCGTCCGCGCCCCGGCCCCGCCCGGCTGGTGTACGCGGGAAGGTCCGGGTGTCAGGAACAGCAGCTCGTCCCACCCGGCCGCCGTGTCGGAGACGGCGCCGAGGAGGGCGAGCATGGCTCCGGCCGCACCGGTCAGCAGGCCGGGATTGTGCTCGTGCCCTCCCCACGGGTCGTAGTCGGGGAAGAGGTAGGGGTGCTCCGGGTCCGCGTAGGAGCACATCCGGGACAGGAACGCGTCGTGCATACGCCGCAGATCCGGCAGGCCGGTCTGGGCGGCGGCCCGGCCGTAGACGGTCACCAGCCCGGCCAGCCCGTGGCAGAGCGTGGGCGAGTTGATGCGCTGCTGCTCGGCCGGGGTGCGTTCGACGCCCAGCAGGGTGGCCACCGCGAGGTCGGTCGGCTCCGGGTCGCCGCAGGCCGCCGAGGCCGGCAGCAGGGACGCGGCGACCCCGGGCGGGCCGTAGCACCAGGCGCTCCTGGCCGGTACCTGCTCGGCGCCGGTGTCGGGGCGCCCGGTATCCGGGTGGGGCAGCAGAAGGTTGGCCCATGCCGGGTAGTCGAGGCTGTCGATGCGCAGCGCTTCGAGTGTCCGGGAGAGCTCGCGGACACCCTGCCGTACCCGGCGTGACCGTGCCTCCCGGTCCGCGGTGCCGGTCGCGTGGGCGATGTCGGGGCGGCAGAGGGCCGCGAGGATGCCGGGCGGCCCGTGGGCGAATCCCAGGTTGTACACGCCGTCGGGAAACTGCTTCACATATCCCGGCAGAGGCGTCGGCTCTCCGTCGGGGCCCAGAATGGTGGGAAAGTGCGAGGGCGCGCAGAACCATCTGAGCGGGCCGCCGTCGTCCCGGGTCAGCTCCACCAGATAATCGACGAGGCGGTCTGCGGCCTGCCGGGTGGCGTCCGTCGCCCGCCCGCCGAGGAGGTCCGCGGCCCTGAGGAGCGCGGCGAGCCAGCCGGCCGCGCCGCCGATGACGTCGTAGTCGTGCGAGGCGACGCTTCCCGCGGCGGGATTCAGCGTGATCGCCTGGGTCTGCCGGGCGAGTTGGTCGGTCATCGTGGCCAGTGTCGGGAGGTAGCGCGGCTCCAGTCGGGCGTACTCGGTCACCGCCCAGACGACGCCCGCGGTGCCGAGGTACAGACCGGGCGCCTGCAGGGGGGATGCGGCACTCACCTCGGCGGTGCGCCGCAGATGGAGCTGTCCGGCTTTGAAGTAGCGGTCCTCGTCGAAGACTTCGGCCGCGTACCGGAGGGCGAGCGCGATGCCGGGTGCGCCGTCGGCGAGATCCGCTTTCTCCGCGGCGCCGCCGGCGGATTCCATGAGCCGGTCGGCCACCTCGCGAGCCAGCCGCAGAGCCTCTTCGTCGGTCACTCTTCCCGCCGAACCGGACCCCATAGCGCCGCCGTTCCCTCTCTCAGCCGTTCCGGTGCCTCTCAGCCTTCGGGGCGAACAACCAGACGGAGGGCTCTGAGACCCCCTGTGCCCGGACCGCGGGGCCCTCCGCGTGGCTCACCATGGATGTGCGTCACCTCGAATGCGGCGGGTCAGCACATCAGATGTGGCGTCTCAGCAGCACGTGCTGAGCGTGTCGGTGCAGAGCGAGGTGCGCGAGGTCTCGCAGCCGCCGTTGTTCGTCGCGGCGGCGGAGCTGGTGGAGACCGCGGTGTGCCCCACACGCAGGTCGAGGGCGAACTCGTCGTCGAGCAGTTCTTCGTTCATTTCGTTCCCTCCGGATAGAGGTCGGCAATGACTGCTCCGCGAGATCGACGCTCGTGCACGCCGGGCCTCCCGGAGCTTCGTGGAACGTAATCGAGCAACATCGGGAACGTCAACACACCAGTCACAGCTGTCACTTGAGAGTTCGACGGTCCGCGTCGGCCGCCTCGGTGGGGCCGGCCGTGTCAACAGCGGCCTCCTCCGAAAGCGACGTGAGCCCGTACTGCGCGGCCTGCGCGTCGAACATCCCCCGGTACAGCCCGCCGGCCCGGTCCATGAGCCCCTCGTGGGTGCCGTGTTCGGCGATGTGCCCACGGTCCAGCACGTAGATGTGGTCCGCGGAGGCGGTCGCGGCGAGCCGGTGGGTGACCAGCACGACCGCGACACCGCTGTCGGCCAGCGTCCGCAGCCGGTCGAACGCCTCGATCTCGGCGTGCGGATCGAGTGCCGAGGTCGGCTCGTCGACCAGCAGGAACGGCGCGCCCCGGTAGAGGCTGCGGGCCGTACCCAGCTTCTGCCACTGACCCCCCGAGAGCTGGACGCCGCGTTCGTACCCCTTGAAGACGATGGAGTCCCAGCCGTGCGGCAGTCCCTCGATCAGTTCGGCCACATCGGCGCCGCCCGCCGCCTCCCGGACCCGGGCCGCGTCCCTCGGACGGTCACCGGCACCGACGGCGATGTTCGCGGCGGCCGTCATCTGCCAGTTGGGGAAGTCCTGGGTCAGCATCCCGACCGACCGGAAGACGTCGGCGCGGGCGGCCTCGCGCACCTCCACCCGCTCCCCCTCCGCGCCCACCCACCACACGTCGCCGCTGTCGGGCAGCAGCAGCCCGCCCAGGATCTTGGCCAGCGTGGACTTGCCGGAGCCGTTCGCACCCACGAGCGCGGTCACCGCACCCCGCCGCACGGACACGTCCACCCGGTGCAGCGCGGGCACCGTGGCCCCGGGATAGGTGAAGGAGACGTCCCGCACCTGGATCCGGCGCACCGGCGAGGGCAACGGCCGCCCGTCCGGGGGGATGGCGTGTCCGGCCGCCAGCCGGATCGCCTCCTCGGTGTCGCTGAGCCGGAGCATCTCCTCGTACATGCGGTTCACCTGCTGCACCAGCGAGGTGAGTCGCGCGGTGGAGGTACGGATGGCGACCACGGCGGTGCCGCCCACCGCGATCGGGAGCCCGCCGCTGGTCAGCAGCCACCACAGCACGCCATAGCAGCCCAGGGACGCCAGACCGGAGAACGCCGCGGCGACCAGATCGGTGCGCGCCTGGGCGCGGGCCAGGCGCCGCTGTTCGGTCTCCATCAGCCCGGACATCTCCTCGTACCCGCGCAGCAGCAGCGAGCCCGCCGCATGCGCCCGGATCTCCCCGGCGGCGTGCGGCATCGTCAGGTACTGGAGCAGGGTGGCGACCGCCCGGCGGTGGTCCACCCAGTGCCGCCGCGAGGTGTACTCCCGGCGTGCCGAGCGCACCGCCCCCCATGCCTTGGGCAGCGCGATGGCCAGCAGCATCGGCAGCAGCGCCCAGTGCAGCGAGGCCAGCACGAGGGCGGCGGCCACCATGCCGATCACGACGTTGGAGGCCCCCACGGACAGGCTGAGCATGCGCCGGGCCGACTCCGTGCCGAACTTTCCGGCCTCCAGATGGCGTTGGATCTCGGGTTTCTCGGTCGCCGCCACCTCCACCTGGGTGACCGCCCGGTAGTAGCGGAGCGAGACGGCCCTTTCGACCTGCGGCTCCAGCCTGCCGGACATCGCCGTCGACCAGGCTGACATCACCGCCATGCCCACGGAGACGAGGGCCAGCAGCGCCAGCGCCGGAACCGACTCCCGCAGCTTGTCGTCCGTCGGTCCGTTCGCGAACAGACTGCCGAGCACGCCGTTGATCGCCACGAGCCCGAACGCGGTGGTCAGGCCCTGGCCGGCCTGCGCCACCACCACCCCGGCCAACGCGCGCGGGTCGGTTTCCCAGCCGGCCCGCAGGACCACGCCCATCATGCGCGGCAGCGCGGCCGCCATCTGCCCGAACCGCAGCCGCGCCACCGAGCCCTCGTGTTCGACGAACGCGTCGTCCCAGCGCAGTCGCCCTCCGAACAGCTCCCGTTCCGCCGCCGAGACGCCGTCCTCGGCCGCGGCCCCCGAGGGCTCGGGGCCGCCCGCGCCGGCCGTCCCGCTCACTTCGACCTCCCGGGCTCCGGCGCGCAGTGTGCGGAGCTGTCCGCCCGGAGTCGTCGGCATACGGCCAGGCCGTTCTCGGGGGTGCGGCTCGGGGTCACGTGGCCTCCAGTGCGGGCGCGTCGGGGGACGAGGGCGGTTTTCCCCGCGTGCAGCGGACCCGGCGGACACGTGAAGCAGGAACAGCCCCCGAGCCCGCGCCCCGGCCGGTTTCAGAACCCTGGCCTCCAACAGGTGGACGGCACCACCGGGACCGGGCCCCGGCCAACGGACCGCGGGGGATCACCGTACTCACGCACCGGCACAAATCCGAGTGCGGGGCCGCCAGTTCGTCCGCGCACACCGTCCGGACGGGGCCGGGTGCCGGTGTCGATCCGGGGCGAGCCCTGAACGCCGCGCGCCCACCGGACGGGACGCCCCGCACTCGGCGCCGGCCGGCACCGCGCAGGGCGTCCGGCACGGCGAGCACCACGCGGAGGGCCGGAGTCCGCAGGGAGCAACCGCACCGGCGTCCGGCCTGTCCGTCCCGGCCGCACCGGATTGTCAGTGGCCACTGCTTCGATGTCGGTATGAGCACTGTGCACGAGACCGCCGCCCTTCTCTCCCACCCCGATCAGCTCCGTGCCCATCTGCGCGCGCTGGCCGTCCTGGACGCGGCGATCGGCGACGATCCGAACTTCGTCGAATACACCTTCGATCCCGCCTGGGGTCCCCACACGGCGGCGGCGCTCATGGACAACGGCTCGGGGGACGACTTCGCCGTCCTCTTCACCCCTGCCGGGGTGCTCATCCGCGGCTTCGACCACGAGTCGGAGATGAGCCCGTACGGCACGGAGGACGAGCAGGTCTGGCCCGGGGTCGTCGACGAGGTGCCCACAGCGCTGCGCCCGCTCCTGGACGAGCCCGCCTTCCACGAGGCGGGCCTCGACGCCCCCCGGATCACCGCCTGCCTGTGGCGGGAGACCGGCGACACGGCCTGGCGCACCGGCTCGTCCATCGCCTTCCCCACCGGCACCGACGACCCGGACGGCTCCGGCTTCCTCTTCCACCTCCTCACCGACCGCTCCCCCGAGGCCGTCCAGGCCCACTTCGAGGACTACTACGAACGTCCCGTCCCCCTCGACGCCCTCCGCGACGTCCTCGCCGGACATCCCCTCACCCCCGCCCTCGCCGAAGTCCTCAACCCGACCGCCCTCTCGGAGGAGGCCCTGCTCCGGAGGATCACCGCCCATCCCGAAGCCGCCGCCTACCTCGCCTGCGACGGCGAGTTCGACCTCGCCCGCACCGACCCGATCGAGTCGATCACCCTGCCCAACGGCCTGCCGGTGGAGCCGGTCGCCGGCTGCAATGCGGGCGGCACCCACTACCTGTGCGGCCCCGCAGTGCCCGGCCCCCGCCCCGTCCTCTACACCGACTCCGAGGGCCAGGCCGCGCTCATCGCCGAGTCCCTCGCCGAGGCCCTGACCCTCGCCATCGTCCTGCCGTCCTGGCACGACGCCCTGGCCGGCCTCCGGCCTCCGGCCCTCGGCTCCGACCACCTCGACGACCATCCGGACCACCCCGCCGTCCGCGACCGGCTCCTCGCCGCCCTCCGACTCCCCCCGGCCACCCAGGAGGACGTCCTGGACCGCCTGCTCACCGCGGCCGCCCGCACCGTGCCCGACGGGTTCCTCCCCCAGGCGGGGGACGAGGAGGAGGCCGCTTTCGAGCCGATATTCCAGCCGTCCGCTGCCCCGCACAGCCGCACCGGCCGACCCTGACGATCGTGCGTCCCGGTCCCGGCCTCCGGGGGCGAACGGCGTCGCCGGGCCGCTCCGCCCCGCGCGCGACCGCCGGGCGGATGTCCGCGCGCTGCAGGCCGTCGGTCACCCGGCCGTCAGAAGGCGGGAAAGGCCCGGCCCGAGGGGTGGAACGGGGCCCGCTCACCGCGGAAGGCGAGCGAGGCGGCGGCGACCGCGCCCGGCCGCAGCTCCTCGACGCGCCCCGCGGCGGCCAGCTCCGAGAGGGTGGTGCCGCCCAGATACGCCGCGCCCAGTTCCGCGGAGGTCACGCGCAGGTCGGGCCGGGCCCGGGTGGTTTCGCAGGTGACGGAGTCGCCGTCGGCGGACAGGTGGTGGCGTCCGGCGTTCCAGGGGCAGAACGCGTCCTGGACCTCCAGGACCACATCCAACGGGGTCGCGTAGCGGCGTGCGGTCAGCGCCCGGTCGATGTCCACCAGCCGGACCCAGAGGTTGTCGGTGACCGTGGGGCGGACAGCGCGCGGGTCGGTCAGCAGGTGTTCCAGCGGCTCGTCGACGGCGCCGTCGTGGACGAGACCGTCGTGGGCGTCGAGTTCGACGAGGAAGTGCCACAGGGCGGCGTACGACTGCCGCGAGGCGGCCGCGACCTCGAGGACCCGCGCCACGCCGGCCTTGGACCGGTAGAGGGCGTAGCCGGTCGGCTCCCCACCGGGTTCCCGGTGGACGGCGAAGCGCAGCGCCGTGCCGCCGTCGCGTGTGTACGGGCCGTCGGCGAGTCTGGCCTGCCAGTACTTCTCCGTCCGGTCGACCCACCCGACCGCGGTGCCGCGTACGGTCTCGTAGACCTTCTCCAGCAGTGGCCGAGCCTCGGCACGGTCGAGCAGGCGGACCGTCCCGTCGCCCAGGTCGGTCTCGGCGCGTAGGGCCATGGACCTCAGGTCCGCCCGGATCTCGGCCACCCGGCTGGCGAGGCCGTACCCGAAGCGGCTGTAGATCGTGGCTTCGGAGGCGTTGAGGGCGGCGATCGGCTCACCGCCCGTGTCGTGCAGGCCGGTGAGCTGCTCGCGCATCATCGCGGTGAGGATGCCGCGCCGCCGGTGGGTGGGCAGGACCGCGACGAGCGTGATGCCGGCGACGGGCACGGCCCCGCCGGGAACCGTCATGACGCGGCCGTAGACCGACGCGCCACCGACGATCTCCCCGCCGTCCCAGGCGGCGATCGTGCGGTCGGGATCGAGCGAGGAGGCAGCGTTCCGGAGGCCGCCCTCCTGCCAGTCCTGGCCGTAGGTCGTGGTGACCATCCGGGCCCACGCGTCGAGTTCGTGGGCGGCGATGGTCCGCAGGGGGTAGGTCGCTGTCATGTCTCGAGCGTGGCAGGGTGAACAGTCGCCGCGCATCGAAAGATCTGCCTATTCACATGCCGGCGAGGTGGTGGCGCAGCGCGTGGTCAGCCCGGTGTTCGTCGGCCGGGGCGAGGAGCTGTCAGCGCTGGCGGCGGCGCTGGACAACACCGCTGTGGAACAGGGTCCGGCCGTGGCGCTGCTGGCCGGGGAGGCCGGGATCGGCAAGGCGCGGCTGCTCGCCGAGTTCACGCGGTCGCTGGGCCCGGCGGTCCGGGTGGTCGGGGGGCGTCTGCGCGGAACCGGGCCGGGACGCGCTGCCGTACGCACCGCTCGTGACGGCCCTGCGCACGCTGATCCGGACAGCGAGGCGGATGCGCAAGCTGGTCCCGCGGATGACGGCTGACGGGGTGCTGTGCATTCAGACCCCACCGGGGGCCCGCCGCAGCGGGCCGGCTCGAAGCGGCGGAGCCGCGCGCTCACGCCGACGCCGCGACGGAGTGGGCGACCGCGCCGTGGGGCTCGGGATTCACCTGCGCCGACGGCGTCGCTCGGAGGTCACGACGATGGCGATGATGATCGTGACGACAACTGGGATGATGATCCCCATACAGACTCCTTGTCCCTCCGCCGGGCTACGGCGGCAATGGCGTTCCCGAGGTGTTCCGCCGGGCGCGGCACCGGTCCGGAGATCGGTCCCACACCTCGCGGAGGTGTCATGTACCCCGCCGCTCCGGATATGAACGTCAACGGCCCGATCCTCTCAGCGCAACTCCACCCGCCCGGACCGCGCCGGTGGGCGGGCACGCCGAGCGCGTTCGACAGCCCGGCCGGGCCCGTCCGCAGGCCGATGCGCCGCCCCGCACGTCCTGCACCGTCTCCGTACGGCCCGCTCGCGCGGGGCGCCGCAGTGCGGTGCCTGTGCGAGACGGCAGAAGGTGTCGGCTGTGTGGCGGCTGCCGTCACCCGGAGGGGAGGCGGCCGTGGAGGCCGCTTGCCCGGACACTGCCGCTCTACGGCTTACGCGGGCTGAGGCGCACGAAGGGCAGTTTGCGCCCGACCGCCCGGTAGTCCTCCTGTGTGCCGTCGACGGAGAAGCCCATGAAGCGCACGAGCTTGCGGGCGGTTCGTGGGTGGCGGGGCGCGTAGCGGGCCATGAAGTCACCGCCTTCCTCCGTGTCGAGCGGGTGTGCGGTGACGGGCAGGGTCCGCACCCCCACCTGGATGCTCGCCTCGGGTGTGGCGAGGAGGTTCCGGTACCAGGCGGCCTCGGGCCCGAACCCGGAACAGACCACGTAACTGCCGTCCGTCCGGTCGTGCTCGACGACCTCGATGACGACCCGGCGCGGTTTGCCCGAGACCCGCCCGGTGTGGTTCAGCAGCAGCAGCCGGCCACCGAAGAGCCAGCCCAGACGCAGCCGGTAGAGGTGGATGGGGGCGCGGAAGAGCATGCGGCGGATGCCGGTGGGCGGAGCCGGACGCTTGACGATCTCCATGACGGTGCCCTTCATATGCGGTCGAGAATGCTCGTGGTGTCGCCGTAGCCGCGGCGCAGCAGCCCGCTGAACAGGTCACGCAGGACGAGCCGGCTGATGAGGTGCTGGGCGGCGATGCCCGGGCGGCTCGCGGGGACGAGGGAGCGGGCGAAGGCCCGGGCGCGCTGCTGGCGTTCCTGGACGGCCGGGCGCAGCCGGGTCTGGTAGGCGCGGAAGGCTGCTTGATGATCGTCGTGCTGGTGCAGGGCCTGGGCCAGCAGGTAGCCGCCGGCCATGGCCATGGAGGCGCCCTGCGCCGAGGTCAGCGTCATGGCCGAGCAGGCGTCGCCGGTCAGTGCGATGCGGCCGGTGTGCCAGGACGGCATGGTGATCTGCGTGAGGGTGTCCATGAACAGATCCTCTTCGGGTGCCGCGTCGAGCAGTTGCGAGGTGAGCGGGCCCGTGTCGGCGAAGGCGCTGCGCAGCACTGCTCGCCGTTGTGCGCGCGGCGGGGGTCGGCGATCCCGCGTGCGGTAGAGGAAGAGCGCGATCAACTGCCCGGGAACGTCGCTGGGATAGAGGATGGTCTGTCTGCCGGGCTCGCTGTAGTGGATGCGGTGCGGTCCGAGCCCGTAGGTGTCGGGTACCGGATAGCAGGCCATGGTGTAGCCGAGGTGGTGGGCGTAGTCGCCTTCGGGTCCGAAGGCGAGCTCACGGGTCTCGGAGTGCACGCCGTCGGCGCCCAGGACCAGGTCGAAGTGCTCGCACTCGCCGTCGGTGAAGGTGACGGCGACGCCGCCGGGGGGCTGCTCGAGAGCTGTGATCCTGCGGCCGTACCGGATGTCGACCCTGTCGCGTACGGCATCGCCCAGTGCCTCTTCGAGGGTGGTGTGCATCAGGGCGAGGTACGGCCCGCGGATCACCTTCTCCAGCAGTCGGCGCTCGAGCCGCGCCGTGACACGTCCCGCCTCGTCGACGTAGCGGATGCTTTCGGTGGGGAGTTGGTGCGCCGCCAGCCGGTCGGTGATGCCCATCCGCGCGGCGACGTCGTACCCGGTGCCGAAGAAGTCGATGCCGTAGCCGCCGAGTCGGCCGTGCGGTGCACGCTCGATCACGACGGGAGTGTGGCCGTAGTGGTGCAGCCAGTAGGCGAGTGTGAGGCCCGCGATCCCGCCGCCGGAGATCAGGACCTTCATGACGGGGCCCCGATCAGGTCGCCGAGCGCGGTGAGTGCGGCTTGCACGGGCACTTCCTCGTCCAGCAGCTGGTGCAGCATCATCCCGTCGATCAGCGCCGCGACGAGGGTGGCCGCCCCCGCTCTCCGCTCGGCCGGCACCTGCGGGTCGAGGGTTCCGAGCCAGTCGGCGATCCGGGCTCGGGCCTCGCGCAGCCCCTGGCGCAGCGCCTCACCGATTTCGGGGTTCCGCAGCGCCCCGGCCGTCAGTTCCACGGCCAGCCGGAGGGTCTTCTCGTCTTCGGTGATGCGGGGGACGGCGTTGCGCAGGACGTCGAGGGCCGTGCGGGCGTCGGGCGAGGAGAGCAGGTCCTCGACGAGGGGCATCATCACGTCCTCGCCCGCCTGCCGGGCGATCGCCAGGTGCAGTGCGGGCAGGCCGCCGAAATGGTAATGGATCAGCCCCACATTGGCGTCGCCTCGCGCGGCCACGGCGCGGGTGGTGACCGCGGGCCAGCCGCCCTCGACGAGCAGCGCGAGCCCTGCCTCGATGAGCTCTTCGCGGCGGCGGCGGCCACGAGGAGAATTTGGTCGACTGACCAAGTTAGTCATGTGAATAACTTAGCGCTTCGGCGCGGTGGCTGCAATGTGCGCCGCCGCCCTGGCACGGCGGACACCCCCGGAGAGCTCCGAGCCGGGCCGCGTCCCCGCTCGCCGTCGACGGTGCCGCCTCCGTGGTCGGCGGGCTTCCCCGAGGGGCCGTCCCTGGCGCGCGGAAGAACCGGACCTCTCCGGAACGCCGACCACACCACCTCTCGCACTGTCACGGTGCGTACACGTCGAAGGCCAGCCGACGCGGGGCCGTGCCGACCCGGGCGAGCGGCACCCTGGCGTGGACCACTGCTGGTCAGATTGACCGTGCATCCATCCACAGAGAGTGACTCTCCAGGGAAGACCTGCGCCGCGCCGCCCACGCTTCCCCGAAAGGGGGGCCGACCGAATATCGCCTCTCGGTCTCCCGTAAATCGGCCGCGGTCAGACCGGTTCTGACGACCTCCGGCCATCCGAGGCGGGCGCTGCCGCCTGCGCCTCCTTCCTGGCCGCGACCCGGCGCCGGCTCCGGAACCAGTGCGGATGCCCTCGTACGAAAGTGATCACGAACATGACCTGGATACCGCCCTCGACGAGGATCAGCACGCCGGCGTCCACGGCGCGCAGCACTGGCCCACCGGAAAGCCCCGCCCTCATGGCCGACAGCGCTTCGAAGAGCACGCCGAGGGCGATCGGCAGACCGTAGAAAACCGCGACGGACAGCGCCAGGGCGGTCCCTGCTGTCAGAAAGCACGCGTAGACCCGGGTCGCCCGGCGGTGCTGTGGGGCCAGCTCGGCCGTCGGATCGGCCGGCTTGTCGGGCCGCCGTCGAAGCTGCGACGCGAGGCGGGCGGCCAGGTGCCGGCTCCAGGCGATCCCGTCGTCGAAAAGGTTGCGGCAGCGCAGCAGATCCCGCAGCACGTAGTACAGGTCGGTGCGCGTGTACACCTGAAGCTGAAGCGGGATGCACAGCAGCACGGCGAGGGCCAGCGACTGCAGCAGCGCCCGGGGGACGCCGTTGACCGGGGTGTGTGCGAGAACGAGGATCAGCACGCAGAGCAATCCGAGGTCCCAGACCAGGCCGGCCAGGTAGACCCGGTAGCGCCGCCTTCTCGGCAAGCCCCACACAGCGGTGACATCGGTCTGCAGCACGAGGTTGTGCAGCCGGGTGCCGAATCCGATCCGCCCCGGACAACCGAGCGACCGTGCGGCTGCCAGATGCATCAGTTCGTGCACGGAGAGAGAGGCCGAGAACAGTACCGTGTTGACCAGAACCGCGAACCCGGTGTAATCCGTCCAGAAGAAGTCGGCACCGCGTGGAATCACTCCCGGCTGCGCCACCGCTGTCGCCACGGCGCACCCCACAAGCAAGACCCACAGCGCTTTCATCGGTGTGCTGAAGACCCAGCCGACATGCCGACTGGTGAGGCGCGGCAGGTGCGGAGCAGGTGCCCCGTCTGCGGGGTCCGCCACCGAATGGATTCCGACCGCCCGCACGAATCCTTCCTCGATCAGGAGGTCGACGAACTCCCCCGCCTCCACCTCGATTCCCTCGCAGGCCAGCAGCCGTTCCTGCGCCGCACCGATGGTCATTCCATCGCGCAGCAGGTCGAGAAGCGTTCCGTAGGCAGCCGGCAGTTCGAGGAACTCCCCGGTCGCGGGACGTCCGATCACCACGGAGTCGGGATCGTCGTCATCAGGGCGCATCACCAGAGAGTGAAAGGTGACTGTCGCTCCCTCCTCTGCTGCCGCGGCGGTGACTACCTCCACACCCGTAGCGGATGAGGCCGGGTGGTCTGCTGAGACATCGCCCGCGGGTTCGGCTTCCCTCATCGGGGGACAGCCGTACAGGCGGGGCAGTCCGGCGCCGGTGTGGCCTCGACCGCGTAGGAGTGGTCCCACCGCGCGAGGTTCCAGTGGAAGACGCGGCCGCGCGTCTGAACCGGCAGTCCCGCCAGGTGATATTGGATGTCGAGGGCGCAGAGTTGGCCGCTGATGTTGGCACCCGCGGCATTGACGGCGTTGGGCCTTCCCCCTTGCGACAACGGGCGCCCCTCCGCGTGGTGCTCCCGCTGCATTTCCGCCTTGTACAGACAGTTCCAGCATGCCGTCTCACCGGGCACGAATGAGCCGACCACAGTCATGGGCCCGGTGTACAGGCTCATGAACCAGGGGGTCCTGGTCCGCCGCGCGGCCTGGTCGACCCACCTCATGAGATCGGGTAGGGGCTCGTCGGCGCAGAGCACGAAGACATCGCAGCCCTCCATCAGGGCTACGATCGACTCCGCCCCGTCGGCACGGACCTCGCTGCCGGTCACTTCGACGTTGCTGTTCATGGCCCGTAGCCGGGCCACAGCACTGGTCACCTTCGGCTTCCCGATCTCGGCTTCCGAGTACAACAACTGCCGGGTGAGATTGGACTCCTCGACCCGGTCGAAATCCGCGACGTGCAGAGCACCAATGCCACCGACAACCAGTCCGGACGCCACGGCCGACCCGGTTCCACCGACTCCGAGCACGGTCACCCGCGCGCTCTTGATCGCTGACTGGATGTCATACGGCGAGCTGCGCGCAGTGGTGTCGATCCAGGAGAAGAAGTGCCGAGGCGGCGCGTAACGGGCGACTTCACGGGCGCTGAGGTTGGCCGGGGGGTCCGCCCCGGCATCCTCGACGAAGCCGCTGTCGGTCAGGGCCTGGACGACCTCCCGTACGCACTCTTCATCGACATGGGGGTGCGTCTCACCGAACTCGGTGCACATCTGCTCCACACTGCGGGTGCCGTCCATGAGGACCAGAACGCGTTCGACAGCACCGTCCTCGTCGTCCTGGATCTCCTGGGCTACGCCGAACTGCGTTCCGCCGATCAGAATACGTCCGCCGGGGAGGGCCAGGGGCTGGTGCACCTGCTTGATCCGGGGTCTCAGCACGAATGCGCCGCCTTTCTGCATGTACCTCTCCGTGACAGCGGACTGTCACCACCCTTACGCCTGTTCTGGCAGAGGATTGGAGGGTTCCTCCCGCGCGGGCCATCCGGACCTATCCGGATGACTTCGCGCCTGTTTGCCGAGTGTCACCTCGTTGTACCGAGCCGCTCAGGGCGGCCTCGGACGAGGAGGTGCAGCATGGCGCGTGGCGGCTGCCCCGCGCACTACCCGGCGCTCATAGGTGCCGCGGGCCGGCTCCCGGGGCAGCCGCTGCTCCTCGGCACTGCGCTGTCGGATGAACCCAAGCCGGCACCGGGTAGCCGGTGCCGGCTTGGGGCGGGCAAGGTGTCAGCCGCCGGCGCCGATGACGCGCCAGCCGGTGGTCTCGACCTTCTCCAGCTTCCTGGCCTTGAGTTCGATCTTCTTCTTCGCCGGTGCCTGCTTGTCCTGAGCCATACGGCCCCCTTTCGAATCCTGCTCCTGCGCTGCCGGGTGGCAGCGCGAGGGATCCTGACACGGCGATGCGCAAGAACGGTAGACATACCGTGAAAGAATTTTCCTGACGGGCAGTCACCAAAGACGGCTTCGCGAATGCGATCACGCCTTCAAGTGGAGACCGGATTCCACCGGCCGTCGACCCCGCCTTCGGGTGGCCATGATTGCCGGTAACCACCCCTGAACAGGGAAAACGGGATACCGACGGTGGCGGCCCCAGGAGGCAGCCGCAGGGCGGGGCCTTCCGTGAGACCGGGAGCGATCGCAACGGAATCCGGAGTCGCGAAAAATCACCGACGCGGAAGAGGGCAGCGAAGGCGCGGACCGCCGGCCCCACACCTGGAATCGGATCGGCCGGTGGAGCGAGGCACGAAAGGTCCGCCAACGACACGAGACGCGGCACCCCCGACTCCGGACCACCGTCTCGACGCGGGGTCGCCCCGGACCCGAGCCCCTGAAGCACAGCGGTCCGGACGCCGCAAGGAGGCGAGAGGGGTGACCCTGCCGCCCACCCGGGCGCCCGCCTGACCCGAACCCGCTCCAGGTCTTGACTTTCCTATCGGGAAAGTGGTGTGCTCGCTTTCCCAGCAGGAAAGTGAGCACACCATGGAGAACACCACTGCGGAGCAGGCCGACGAGGCGATGGCCGTCGTGGACAGAGCGCAACGCCAGGTAGCAGCCGAAGTGGGCCTGCCCCGGATCTACTGGTGGGGCATGGCGGTCGGCTGGCTCGCCCTGGGGCTGATCGACCAGTTCGGGCCCGCGTGGCTGACCGTGGTGGCGACCGTGGGCTTCGGCATGGGGCACTCCGCATTCGCCGCACGCCTGCTCAGCGGCCGCCGACGCACGGGTCGGCTGCAGGTCAGCGCGGCGGTCGCCGGCCGCCGGGTCCCGTTCGTCGTCGTCGGCATGCTCCTCGGGCTCGTCGGGGTCACGATCCTCGCGTCCATGGCGCTCAAGGCGGACGGCACCGGCCATCCGGCCGTCTGGTCGGCGGCGCTGACCGCCCTCGTCACCGGGTTCGGCGGCCCCGAGATCTTGCGGACTCTGCTTCGGTGGACGCGCGCATGACAGACGCGCGCTTCGACGAGCTGATCCATCCCAGCACCCGGCTCTCGCTCGTCGCGACACTGGCCGCTGCCGATTGGGCGGAGTTCGCTTTCCTCAGGGAACGGCTCGAGCTGTCCGACTCGGCCCTCTCGAAGCAGCTCACCACACTTGAAGATACCGGGTACATCCTCACCGAACGCCGCCTCGAAGGCAGGCGGCGCAGGGTGTACGCGCGGCTGACAGCCACGGGCCGGGACGCCTTCAACGGCCACGTCGCCGCGCTGAGAATGATCGTCGCCGGGGCCGCCGAGCCGGCCGACAGCCCGGCGCAGCCATGACGCGGCCGCCCGAACCCGCCGGTCGGCGGCGTACCCGGGTTCCGGAGCGTCCCACGGCGGCGTAGGCGTCCGGGCAGCGCAGGACCGGGGGCACCGGCACGGCGGAACGGTCGGACTCCGGCGCCACCGCACCCCGGCATGGGCCCGTACCGGGCGCGTACCGAGGTGCGGAACCGGGACCGCGGCGGTGGCCGGGTCCCCGCTGGGCTCAGCGAGAGCCGGCCGCAGGCAGCACGCAGCAGGGACGGACGGAACGTCCACCCCTTCATACCCGGAGAAGAGAGGTGTTCATGTCTGATGCGGTCGTCGTGGAAGGACTGCGCAAGAGCTACGGCACGGTGGAGGCTGTGGCGGGGCTGAGCTTCACCGTCGGACAGGGACAGATCTTCGCGCTGCTCGGGCCGAACGGCGCCGGCAAGTCCACCACGCTGGAAATCCTCGAAGGGTTCCGCACCCGGGACGGCGGGCACGCGGAAGTCCTCGGGATCGACCCCGGTGACCGGTCCCGGGCGAGGGAACTGCGCGAACGGATCGGCCTGGTGCTGCAGGACATCGCGGTCGAGCCGTATCTGACGGTCCGCGAGACGCTCGCCCGCAGCGCCGGCTACTACCGGAACCCGCGAGACATCGACGAACTGATCGAACTCGTCGACCTCTCCGGACTGGAACGGCGGAAAGTGCGCTCGCTGTCCGGCGGACAGAAACGCCGACTGGACCTGGCACTCGGCATGATCGGCAACCCCGGTCTGCTCTTTCTCGACGAACCGACGACCGGATTCGACCCGAGCGCGCGCCGGAGCGCGTGGCAGGTCGTCCGCAATCTGCGCGAGGCCGGGACCACCGTCCTGCTCACCACGCACCACATGGAGGAGGCACAGGAACTGGCCGACCGCGTGGCGGTCCTCTCCGCCGGCCGCATCGTGTCCGAGGGAACGCCGGAAAGCCTCGGCGGGCGCGACACCGCACGGGTGCGCATCGGCTTCGCGCTCCCCGCCGGGTGCACCGCAGCCGATCTGCCGGTACCCGCGACATCGGACGCCGCGGGCCGATTCATCGCCGAGACCGACGAACCGACCGCGACGCTGCACCAGTTGACCGACTGGGCGCTGCGCCGCCGCACGGTCCTGGAGCACCTGTCGATCGACCGGCCGAGCCTGGAGGACATCTACCTCGGCCTCACCGACCGCGGCACCCCGCAACCCGCGATGAGGAGACCTTCACCGTGAGCACTCTCGCCGTCCAGCACGGATCCCGCCGCGACCTCACCGTGGTCCTGCACCAGATCCGCTACGAGCAACTGTCCTTCTGGCGCAATCCGCAGAGTGCGTTCTTCACCTTCGTCCTGCCGGTCGTGGTCATCGCGGTCTTCGGCATGATGTTCGACGACGTCGCCTCCAGCCCGTACTTCGGCGGCCTCTCGGCCCTCCAATACTACGTGACGACGCTCGCCGCCATGTCCGTGCTGGGCTCCTGCTACAGCCAGTTGGCCATCGTTCTCTCGACGCGGCGCCAGAACGGGGTGCTCAAGAGGGTCCGGGCCACCCCGCTGCCGCCGTGGATGTACTTCGTCGGCCTGCTGGCCCACTGCGTGATGGTGAGCATTGTCGATGTGCTGCTCATCGTCGGCGTCGGCCGGCTGTACGGCGTGCCGATACCGGACGCCGCGGCGTGGCTGCCCCTCGTCACCGCTCTCGTGCTCGGCGCCGCGAGCTTCTGCGCGCTGGGGGTCGCGGTCGCTTCACTGGTCCGGAACGCGGAGGCCGCCCCCGCTGTCGTGCAGTTCATCCTCTTCCCGCTCGTGTTCCTGTCCGGCACCTACATGCCCATCCACAACGAGATCGTGGAGAACGTCACCGCACTGCTGCCGGTGCGGCCGTTCAACCAGGCCCTGCTCCGCGCGGTGCAGGACGGCGGCTTCGCTTGGCAGCACCTCCTCACCCTGCTGATCTGGGGTGTCGCCGGAGCGGTCGTGGCCGTCCGCCGCTTCCGCTGGGATCCACGGTCCGAATGACCGGCGAACGGTTGTTTCAGCCTGCGCAGGACACGAGAGAAGAACCGTACAGATCTGGAATGAGAAACGAGGTGGTCAAAATGGCAGGCCGAGGGCGCCGCTACAAGGGGCCGTGGCTGGTGCGGATCCGAGAGCACGAAATATCCTGCGCACTGTGCGGAGGCTCGCTGTTCTGGGACCGGGAAGTGCAGCTCAACACCGCCGGCATGAGCCTGATGAACCTGGACTGGGCGAACGCCTCGGCTCTCGGCCTCCAGTGCGCCGAGTGCTCACGCCTGGAACTGTTCGCCGACAGCAACCAGGCCCGGTTCAGTGCCCCGGAGGAAGAGCCCTGAGCTTCCCGTCAGACCCGCGCACACGTACTGCCCGACGTGGGCCGAGGGGCCGACCACTGTGCCGTCAGCGTGACAGGGCCGCCAGGCTCAGGAGCAGGTGGGCGGACTCGGGGTGGTCGATGTCCGAGTGGGCACCGGCGGGGGCCAGCCGGGTGCGGGCGCTGCCGCGGAAGCAGTGGCCGGCGTCGACGTTGACCAGCCGGTGGTCCAGCGCCGAGAGCCGGTACGGCTCGTGCGGCGCCAGGAGCCGGGTGTGGAACTGGGCGACGGGAGCGGGGCCGGCGCCCGAATGTCCGATACCGGCTGAGCCTTCGGCACGGAGATGCCAGAAGCCGGTGGCACGGTCCCAGCGGGAGTGGGTCAGCACGAGCGGGCCGCGCAGCGGAGCACCCGGCTTGCCGTCGGTGCGGAACAGCGCGGGGAAGAGCTGGTGGAAGGCGTCACGCGGCGCGGCCATCTGGAAGACGAGCATGCTGTCCGCGGTGAAGGGCCGGTCGGGCATCTCGGGAGCGGTCCATCCCAGCACCCGAGGCGCGTCCGGGGCTGACGCCCACTGCACGGCCTCGCAGAGGAATCGGCCGCCGAACGAGTGCCCCACGAGGTGGAGGTACTGGCCGCTGCGGTTGGCGAGCACGGGGGGATCGGCGGGATCGCCGCGCCGGCTGTCGAGGTAGCCCAGCAGATGTGCGAGTACGTGGGGCGCGTGGCCCAGCCCGGGTGCGCTCATCGCGTGGGCGCGGTCGCGGATGCGCCGGTAGCCGCTGAGCGAGGGGAGGCTGGAGGACGGCCAGCGCACGACCACGAGCCAGGGCCGGTATCCCCGGGTCAGCTCCGGATAGCGCTGTGGATGGGTGGTGTGGAGTTCGCCGGTCCGGGCGAGCAGGGCCGACGCGCGGCGTGCCGCGACGGGTGGGGCGGTCTGCCAGCCGTGCACGTAGACGTAGACGTCCGTCACCCGGTCGGGAATGTGGACGTGTCGGGAGAGGTGCTCGGCGATGCGGTGGCCTGGGACGGTATGGCGGCCGCCAGGTGAGCGGAGTCGCCCCCGTTCGTCGAGGTCGAGGGTGGTGACGTGCACGCTTTCTCCCAACGGCTGTCGATACCGCAGTGCAGTGAGTAGCTCAGCGCGAGCGGGTTGCGCAGTTCCTCGATGAAGTGCTTCACGAGCGCGTGGCAGATCTCGCCGGCGGTCTGCGCGCCGCTGACATACCGCTCGATGAACGCGTGGGCGTATTCGGCGGCGAAGACTTGCGGCATTTCGATCTGCGGGCCCAGCACCCCGTCCGCGCCGTGCTCGATGAACGCACTCCCGAGGTACTCCAGCTCGGCCGTGTCGGCCGGCTCACCCGCATGACACGCGTTGATCAGGACGAACGGGCGGAAGGATGCCCCCGGTGCGGCGCCGCACTCTTCGCGGTACCGGTGCACCGACTCCGCGTCGATGAGCTTGCCGTCGGACAGCTGGATGCCGACTGTGCGGTGGGAGCCGCGTTCGACGAACATGCCGTGGCACCAGAAATACATCAGGTCCTCGTCGAAGTCCGGTGCGCGCAGTGACTTGAACAGTTCCTCGGCGGTGGTACGCACGGTCAGCTCGGAAGCCTCCCGCAGCAGGTCGTACACGGCGTCGGAACGGCCGACGCCGTCGAGAGCGGTGTCGGTGTTGAGACTGGTCGCGGGCACGGCTCGGGCGGTCGGAGGGGCCTCGTACAGCGGGTACGGTGCCCCGGTCTGCTCGATCTGGTGCCGGTGGCCGAGGAAGGAGGACGACGCGTCGGGGCCCGGGGCGCGCACGGCGAGCATCGGCCACGGCACGTACAGCTCCGAATCGAAACTCACCCGCAGGTTCTCTTCGCGCAGCTCACCGAGGAGGAAGTCGCGGAACTTCTCCAGCTCACTGCCTGTCCCCGCCAGGATCCTGTCCAGGACGCGTCTGCCCTGCACGGCCAGCTCCTCGACCAGCGGGTCGACGGTGTCACCGTAGGGGCGCAGGTCACAGGTCTCAGCGAACGCGTATCTCCCGTACGGCGTGCGGTCGGCGCCGGGCAACTGCAGCCGGACGACGTTCTCGTACCAGAAGTGACGCAGCCGGTCGGCCTGGGCGCGAATGGCGGAGGCGGACGTCCGGAGCCGGGCACGATGCACACGGGTACGGGGCGACCGTCGGTCACGCGCGAAGGCGAGGATCATGACACTGTCGTCGGCACACACGTGCAGAGTGACGGTGAGATCCAGCGGCCGCTGCCCGTGCTCTCCGGGCCATCGGGTGTACTGCGCCGACGGGTCGTGGACGATCTCGGCATTCAGCTCGCGGGCCATCGGTCACGGACTCCCGAGCGATTCCCGGTCCGGGGCAGTGGCCACCGGCAGCGTGGTCTCCAGAACCTGCAGCACCCTGCCGTTCTCCGCGTCGTACACGGAGAAGCGCACGCGGTGCGTGCCCGCCTCCCCCGCCGTGACGGCGAACCGGGCGGGCTCGTCGTTCGCCGTGCAGTCGACGGCGGGGGGCTCCACGGTCGCGCGAGAGCGAGTCGTGGCGACGACCAGAAGGTTCTGCTGCGGTGGGTGCGGCTCGGCCATGTCCGGCGGGTCGGCGGCGGTCAGCCGGAACTCGAGCGTGCAGGCTTCGCCGACGCATACGACGTCCTCCGCCACCGTCACCCGAGCGCGGAGCCGGGGGCGGGGCGCGGGAGGGGGCAGCGGGGCCGGACTGCTCAGCCGTGCGGACCGGGGGCCGCTCGGGGGCGGAGGCCGGCTGGCGGTGCCGAGGACGGACGAGCCCGGCTCGACTGCATCACCCGGAGCGTCGTCGGGCACCCCCGGGAACTCGGAGAACCGTGCGTCGAGAGCAGCCGCGGAGGTGCTCGCGGTCTCCGTCGGTGCTTCCGGAGCGATCGGGGCGCCCGGATGGGCGCTGGGGAAGCCCTCTGCGACCAGCACCGCGAGGTCGACGTACGCCCGCCGGGTATCCGCCCGGAGCCGAGCCGGGTCCAGTTCCGCGCCGGTGGCAAGATGCTCGTCGAAGGGGACGGTGACGACGCCGCGGCAGCGCCGGGCGAAGTGCTCGGCGATGAGGTGAGCCTTCACCAGGCGGGAGCGGGCGTGCACGCTCGAGAGCACGACCAGCGAACTCCGGGCCAGCTCGGCGTGGCCGTGGGCGGAGAGCCAGTCCATGGTCACGGAGGCGACCTCGGCACCGTCGACGCTCGCGGTGGCGACGATCACCAGCTGGTCGGCGAGCGTCAGCACACCCCTCATGGCCTCCTGCATCAGGCTGGCGCCGGAGTCGGTGACGACGATCGGGTAAGTGCGGCTCAGAGCGTCGACGACTTGCTGATACTGCTTCGCGCCGAACGGCACGGACAGCGCCGGGGAGACGTCGTTGGCGAAGACCTCCAACCCGTCCGGGCCGGGACCGGCGAAACCGCGGACGTCCTCGGGACCATGGAGCTGCGGGAGAGCGGCGAGCAGGTCCAGAAGCTTCGAGCCCGCCTCCCGGCTCACACGGTGTCCGAGGGTGCCACCCTCCGGGGACGCGTCGACCGCAACGACCGGATCCTCGCGCAGACCGGCAAGCGTGGCGCCGAGCATCGCCGCCGTCGTCGTCTTGCCCGTGCCGCCCTTCAGACTGATCACCGCGATGCGGTGGGACCCGGACAACGGTGAGCGCAGTACGTCCCTTCCGGATCGCGGCTCACCGGCTGTGGACCCCCCGCGCCTGGCCAGCCGGCGGCGCCACTGGCTCGTCCACGACGGCTTCAGCAGCAAGTGCCCGGCCGAGAGCTTGGCCTCGTCGTCCGACGGCGCCGTCCGCGCACCGTGCGGCGTCCCACCCTGACCGCCGGGCACGGGCGGCGCCCAGCACTCGGAGCGAGGTGGCCCGGCCCCCGCGTGGGGATGTCGGGAGTACGGGGCCTCCCCTGCGGGCCCCACCGGGACGCGGGTGGCAGTGGCCGCGTCGGCGGCCCGGTTCCGCCACTCGGTCAGCTGGTCGCGGATGCGCAGTACGGCATCGTCATCGGGACCGAAGACCCGCACCATGTCGTCGAGGAGTTCGGCGTAGGCGGCCGCCGCCTCCGCGGCGTCGCCTGCCTCTCCGCGCCAGAGCGCCAAGTTGTGGCGCGTCAGAAGGGTGTCCCTGTGGTCGGGGCCCAGTGCCCGCAACCGGTCCGCCAGCAGGTCCGTGTAGGCCACGGCGGCCCGCGCGGGATCACCGGCGACGCCTTGCCAGCGCGCCAGGTTGTCCCGGACGGTGAACACATCGCTGTGGTCGGGGCCCAGCACCCGCACCAAGTCGTCGAGCAGCTCTCGATAGGCGGCCACGGCACCGGGCGCGTCCTGCGCGGCACCCCGTACCCAGGCACGATGACCGCGGGCAGCGAGCGTGTCGGGATGGTCCGGGCCGAAGTGCTGGTGCAAGGCGGCGTGCAGCCACTCCCAGCGCATCCGGGCCGCACGGATCAGCCCGGCCGTGATGAGGTTCCGGCCGGCCTGGAACAGCACGGGATGGCACTGCTGCTTCCACAGCGCTCCCCGCGCGTGCGTGGCCAGGATGTCGGTTCCCGAACGCAGCGCCCGGCACAGCGCGGACCGCGGCTCGGCTGACGCCGGACCCCACACTTCCCGCAACGCGTCTGCGGCGCTCAGGACCAGTCGGTGCCTCACCCCGGACGGCACCGCCGCCCGGACGGCGTCCTGAACCAGGCTGCTCAGGCCGACAGTCGGGTGCTCCGCGTCACCGCGGCTCTCCACCAGGCGCACCCTGTGCAGTACGTCGAGGGTGTGCAGGGCCTCCGCGCTCTCGACCGGGCGGGATCGCCCAAGGGCACCGGGTGTCTCCCCGTCCGCCGCGCCGCGCCGTCGTGCGAGGTAGTGCAGCGCGGGCTCACTGGTGAGCACGGCGACCGGCACACGGTGCGGATCGAGTACCGCGGCCAACTCCAGCAGAGGACGGGCGAGTCCCGCGGAATGCCGGTCGGCCGTCTCGAGGGACAGCCACCAGCAGGCCGTGACGGGGTCGGGCCCGGCAGCGCCCGGCAGGCGCCGGGTGAGATCGGCCAGGCGGCCGCGATAGTCGGCAAGGCTCTGTCCGGAATACACCAGGCAGGCGGCCGCTGTGGACAGCGCCAGCGGGTGCCGCCCGAGGTCGGAAGCCAATGCGGTGGCCTCGGCGGGATCGCCGAGGCGCCCCTGTGCACCGAGCTCGAGCCTCAGAAGGCCGTCCGCCGCCTCGGAGCCGAACCGTCCGATCTCGACGCGTCCGGTGCCGTTCGGCGGCGGCGCAGGGTGGCGGGTGGTGACCAGCACGCGACCGTTGGGCCGTTTCGGTGGCCACAGGTCCTGCAGTCCGGCGAAGTCGGGAAGCCCGTCGAGTACCACCAGCCAACGCCGGTCCGTCCAGCTCAGCCAGGAGCGGAAAGCCTGCGCGGCACGCTCCGGCTGCTCGGTGCTGTGCTCGGTGACGACTGCGGCGGCTTCGGCGTAGCCCCACACGACCGCGTCTTCGCTGGTCGCTGTCACCCACACCACCAGGTCGACCGCCCCGTCCAGCAGCATGTGCCGGGCGACGCGGGCGGCCAGCCGGGTCTTGCCCACCCCGGCGGGCCCGACGAGGGCCCGGGCGGCGGACGGCTCGTCAAAGCCGGCATCCAGCAGATCGGCCTCGGCACGGTGGCAGAACGGGCCCACCTCGGCCGGAATGCTCCCGACGAGAGTGGGAGCACTGTCCGCGCCTGCGCGTAACGGAGTCCACTCGACACGCGAGGGCGGGAGCGGGGCCCGCACGGGGGACGGAGCGGAGCGCTGCACCGGGCCGGATACTGCCGTGACGGCGTATGGGTGGCGCAGCACCACATGGTCCAGCTGCTCCACGAGTTCGGAGGTCTCGCTTTCCGGTGCGGTCTCCAGCAGCATCTCGAACCGCGTCTGCCAGGCGGCCTCCAGCCGGATGCGGGTCCGCTCGTCACGTGCTTCCATGAGCAGCGCCAGGTCGCGGTCCAGCCGGACCGCATGCGCCTCTTCTGCCCGTGGGTCACCCCGGCTCAGCAGGCGCGCCGCGAAGGAGCGGACGGAGTACCACGCCTCGCTCCCCATGGCCTCGACCACGGCGGCGCCGGCTGCCGCGGCTGCGGAGCGGGAGGCGTCGTCCACCATGCGCCGCATCCCGCCCTTCGCACGTCTCCCTCTGCCAACTGCCTCAATGGAAGCACAACGGCACCAGGCCGCAACCCCGTTGACGGTCGACCAGAAAGCCGGGCGAGCAGTACACCGTCCTCGCCTGTCAACGGTGACCGGCGGACCGTCCGAGCTCCGGTGCCGGTGACCGACAGGCGACTGTCATGGCTTCGTTCCGGAGTGGTTCCTGCTCGAAGGGCGTGCGCCGGGTCGGCGGTTCCCGAGCGGACCGCCCGCGCCAGTGCGGCGCCGCTCAGGACGCACCGCCGACCGAGCCCGACCCTGCGTCCTCGCCGAGGGGCGTGCCGCCGGGCGTGGCCGCAGGCGCAGCCTCGTGACATGGAGGGCGATACCGGTCGGTCAAGGGTACCGGCGCGCGCTCGCGCCTTCGGGGCCGGACACCGGTACGCGGCTGGTCTACCGCTGCCTGGCGGACCTGCTGCTGCACCCCGACACACCGGGTCGCAGCCGTGAGCTGATGCGGCGGGCCGCCCACGAGGGCGTGGCCATACGCGCCCGGTACGCCTGGCAGCGGGCCCGGGCCGAGGTGGTACGGGCCAAGCTGGTGACTGCCGTCGCCGAAGAGGCGCACCGCCGCCGGCAACCTGCGGGCGAACCGCGGGACATGCTCGACGCGGTGCTCATAGTGGGCGCCGAAGCGGGAATGACCGACCGGGCAGTGGCCGACCTGCACCTGATGATGTTCCGGCCGATTCTGGCCCCACAGCTGCTCTCCGTCTGCCCGTACCTGCTGCACCACGACGCCCGCCACCGGGATTCCCCGGACGCCTTCCGTCCCGAACGCTGGGCCGACGACAGCAGCCACGGTCCCTACCTCCCCTTCGGAACGGGCCCCTTCAGCTGCGCCGGAGCAGCCGTGGCCCACACGCTGCTCATCGAGTCGCTGACCGCCCTCACCGACCAGGCCTGCCTGGCTGTCACCGACGCTGATACACGCGCTGCCATGTCGGAGGGCAACATCCCGCGACCGTTCGTCCTGCACCGCACCCCGGACCGCCCACCCGCACTCCACGCAGGAAGGAGGTGATCACCCATGACCTCGACGATGCGACGCATCTTCACCAACAAGCCGGCCCGACGCTGGTACTGGTACTGACGACCAGGGCACGACCGGCCCGGGCGCCTTCGGCGTCCGGGCCCTCCCTTGCGGGGCCCTTGGCAGGCCGGTCATGCCGGTGTGGTCCCCGCGCGAGCGGGGGTGTTCCGACCTGCGCATCCGGTCTCCGGCGCCCCGCAGCTGGTGCACGGCAGGCGAGCGCTGGGAATCGAGAGGTCTCTCTCCTCGGGTGGGACTCATCGCGCGCCTTGAGCGCGCTGCTCCGCCCAACCACCGCCCGTGCGCGTGCGGTCCGTGCCAGCGGCCGAAACTTCCCGCGACGGACCTCCTGTCCATCGCAGCGGCAGAGCGAGAGGTGGACCGCTCCAGGACGACATCCTGGAGTCTGCCGTGGGCAGCTCACCATGACCGAGGAGACTGACCCGAGTATCTGCCCGGGTGGACCGTAGATTCACCGGCGCAGCCGGTTCACCAACGCCGGGAAGGTGTGGCCCCCGGTGCTCATAAAACAGGGCGTATTTGATGTGCCGTACGGGTTCATCGCGCTGCCGCCGGTGACGCAACCCGTCTGCTGGCTGCGGGGCTGCACTTGTTCTCGCCCAGGTGCAAGCGAGTGGGCCCCCGCCGTAGCGGGGGCCCACTCTCCCAACACCTCACCTGACCCCTGCGGGACACCCAGAAGGGCGACGGCATCCGCAGGAAGGCGAGGAGACATACAGCGTACCCAGCCGTCCGCCCTACCAGACAGCAGGCCCAGGAGCACCGTTACCTGTCACGATCGAGTCCCTGCGCAGCAGCGTGAAGCGCGCGAGGTATGGAAGGTCCGCACAGATCTCCGACTTGGCTTGGCCCAGTCGCCGGCATCGGCCGCGCCGAGTGCTTCGAATCGGGCGCGCAGCGACTCCGCTGTCGCCCTTCCACGCGCGTCCAGACTGTTCAGCCAAGCCTGCCACTCGTTTGAGGATTCGCTCACCGTGACCATGCCCCACGCGTATCTCGGCTGGAGCTCCGCCAGCACTATCAGCAGCTGGGCAGCCCAAGCCGATCGCTACTCTGTTCGCATGATCGTGAACGGAGATCGCCAGTTCCCCGCCGCGCTCGCCGCTGCCATGGCAGTCCGACTCGAGTGCATTGGCGAGGATGGCGTCGACTTCGAACCCTACGAGTCCTTCCTGACCGCCGATGAGACCACCGAGTGGTTCCGCGCGTGGACAGGCAACGGCGAGCTGAAAGGTGACGACTTCCGCGTATTCGGCCAGGACGGCACCGGTGGGAACGCGGCGTTCTGGCTGGTTCGTCCAGGTCGGGAGCTGGTAGAGGAGCCGGTTGTCTTTCTGGGCTCCGAAGGGGAGACGGGCGTTGTCGCTCGCGACCTGGGCGCCTTCCTGTGGCTGCTGGCTGACGGCTTCGGCCCGCGGGAAGCAGCCACCTCATACGAGCCCGAGCCGGATTGGGCTCCACAGGTCAATCGCGACCTGACGGCCATCGCGGAGCAATTCGCTCCGGACCGCCGCGCGTCGGCAGCGACGATCATTCCGCAGGCCACACGAGAGTTTCCCGATTTCGACGACACCATCATGAAGCTTTGCCGTTGAACCCGACCCGCCCCCCACGGCGTGTGGCGAGGGCATCTGATCGGTGTCAGCGGTGTCGACTGCGCTCTTCGGGCCTCGTAGCCACTGGCGTGGTCGAGGGTGTGGCGTGGCGGGCATGGACGACATTCCACTGATGCTGCTGCGGCTGCGAGCTGCTTGTGTCCGCCGGTTCGGCTGAGCGGTGATGCGCCAGTTGCGGACCTCGGCGGGGTGCTCGGCGCTGTCGAGTTCCCGCTGGGCGCTCACTTCGGCCAGGAGACGTCGGGGCTAGGCGTAGGCGCTCCCCCGCGTGCCGGGCTCATCCAGCACGCTGCGGACTCTGTGCGGACCGCGAAGGCCGTCCGACCCGCTCCGCCGCAGGTCGGCCTTTCACCGGACGTAGTGGGCACTAAAACGACGACCTTCAACGGGTCCGCTGACAGCAGGTGGCAGCCGTGCTGCGCGCACCATGCCGACTACGCCTTCCACGTGCTCACGTAGGCGCGTGTCTTTCGCACCGCACCGCCGTACTTGGGGATCGTCCCTGATCAGGGCTGATTCACGCCCTGTGATCGCGCGGGCTCTGAGGCCGCGCCAGCCCCTCCCAGAACAACCCACCACGAGGGTGCTGCTCGGCAACCTTCACAAGCACCGGATCAGCGACCTTGCCGCGTGTGGCCACGTCGTCGAGCGAGGCGATGACATCGAGAACCGAACGCGGCTCGAACTGTCCGGCCAACCGCTTCGCCTTGCTGCGCACATTGTTCGGCGTAGGGCCGGCGTCGAGGACCGAGTGATGCCACAGTCGGCTGTGGTGGGCGCACCGGTTGCGCAGGTAGACCAACGACCTCACACGGTAGGCGAACCCTGCCTTCGCGACCCCGACGCTGGTCGCCACGGCATCGGAAAGAGCGCCGCCAGCTCCGCGCTCGATGGCCTTGGACAGCGTCCCGAACGACCACGCTTCAACGGCGGACCACACGGGCAGCTTGCTGTAGTCGACGCGGTCACGTTCGGTGCCCCTGTACCGCAGGATGTGGCGGTCCTTGCTCCGGTCGATGTCACGCAGGCACGACTCGACGGTCGGCTCAACGTTGCCGACGTCGGTGTAGAAGCTTTCCTCGAGGAACCTGCCGTACGGACCGTGCACGTCGGCGATCACTCGGGCGACATGCGTGCGCAGCAGGAGTTCGACCCGTGCGAGGGGGGGGCTGAGCGCGGTGCGTAGCGCCTCATCGGCTTCGTAGATGCGGCGGATCTCAGCGAACGTCGTACCGGGCGTAAACGCGTCGTCGCCCATATGGGGGGCTCGCTGGAAGTAGCGAGCGTAGCCGGAGAACCGGTAGTAGTTGTTCGAGCCAAAGAACGCCGCACAAATGTCTTCGTCGGGGATAACGAGGCCACGGCTGGCCAGGAGCGCGACCTGCTTCTCCACGGACAGGCTCGGTTTCACTCGCACCCCGGAAAGAAAGAGGCCCCTCCCATTTGAGCATCGTGGAGAGGCTTGGGAGGGGGTCGATTGCCACCATTCTAGCCGATGCGCCGAGCCTCGCACCAGCCGCCTTCGGGTCGACCGGCTGCTTCTTCCCGACCGTCCCGCCGGTTCCCGCGGGGCGGACCCATACAGCACGCTGCGGACTCTGTGCGGACCGCAAAGGCCGCCCAACCCGCTCCGCCGCAGGTCAGATGACCTTTCGCCGGACGCATCAGACGTTGAAGCGGAACTCCACCACGTCGCCGTCGCGCATGATGTAGTCCTTGCCCTCCATGCGGGCCTTGCCGGCGGAGCGGGCTTCGGCGACCGAGCCGGTCTCCAGGAGGTCCTCGTAGGAGATGACCTCGGCCTTGATGAAGCCCTTCTGGAAGTCGGTGTGGATGACACCGGCGGCCTCGGGGGCGGTGGCGCCCTGCTTGATGGTCCAGGCGCGGGCTTCCTTCGGTCCGGCCGTGAGGTAGGTCTGCAGGCCGAGGGTGCGGAAGCCGACGTGGGCGAGGGTGGCGAGGCCGGGCTCCTCCTGGCCGACGGTCTGCAGCAGCTCCAGCGCCTCCTCCTCGTCCAGCTCGGCGAGGTCCGCCTCCAGCTTGGCGTTCAGGAAGACGGCTTCGGCGGGGGCGATGAGGGCGCGCTGCTCGTCCTTGAAGGACTCGTCGGTCAGCTCGTCCTCGTCGACGTTGAAGACGTAGATGAACGGCTTGGTGGTGAGCAGGTGCAGCTCGTGCAGCGGTTCGGCGCGCTCGGTGCCCTGGGCGATGCCCGCGGAGAAGAGGGTGCGGCCCTCCTCCAGGATGGCCTGCGCCTCCTGGACGGCCTTGACCTGCGGCTGCTTGTCCTTCTTGACCCGTGCTTCCTTCTCCAGGCGGGGCAGCACTTTCTCGATCGTCTGGAGGTCGGCCAGGATCAGCTCGGTGTTGATCGTCTCGATGTCGTTCTTGGGCGAGATCTTGCCGTCGACGTGGACGACGTTGTCGTCCTTGAACGCACGGATGACCTGGCAGATCGCGTCGGACTCACGGATGTTGGCGAGGAACTTGTTCCCCAGCCCCTCCCCCTCGCTCGCGCCCCGCACGATGCCCGCGATGTCGACGAAGTCGACGGTGGCGGGAAGGACCCGCTGGGAGCTGAAGATCTCGGCGAGCTTCCCCAGCCGGGGATCGGGGACGCCCACGACGCCGACGTTCGGCTCGATGGTGGCGAACGGGTAGTTGGCCGCCAGCACCTCGTTCTTGGTCAGAGCGTTGAAAAGGGTCGACTTGCCGACGTTCGGCAGGCCGACGATTCCGATCGTGAGCGACACGTGGCGACTACTTCCCGTTGCCCCTGGCGGGGGTTCTCCATAGAGGGGTCTCTTGGCGGACAGGCGGCCCGGAGGCCGACCACCCAGTCTACGGGCGACCGGAGCCGCCCTTCCCCGGTGTCGGCCGTACGGGACCAGGGAGGGATCGGGGCAGGGCCGGGGCGGGACCGGGCAAGCCCGGGGCAGGGCCGGGTGCGGGTCGCGGCCAGGGGTTCCGGAGTGACTCGGAGGCGGCTGAGCCGCTGCCCGAACCGACCGGACCTCCGAGCCGGCCCCGAGCGCGGTGGGCGGCGGGCGATCCGGCTGCCGATGCGGCCATCAGGCTGCCGGCCGGTGCCCGGGCAGCGAGTACGGCCGAACCTGTGGCCGCATCCGGCAGGCCGGGTGGTCATGGTGTGCCGGACCGGCACCTTTGGCGGAATCCGCGTGTTCATGACGGTCACCAAGGGGCCCGACCGCCTACCGTGGCCCGGTGGAGCAACGCAGCGCGCGCACGACCCAGCACGATCCGTACGGGGCCCCGCCCCCGGGCAGCCGTGCCGAAGGCGGCGGTGCCGCCACCCGGCAGAGCCCACGGCTCCCGCACCCGGCAGCGCCCGCCCCCGCAGCCGCGTCCGCGGGCCGCCGGAAGAAAGCACAGGCACCCTCCGCTCCGCCGAGAGGCACACCCCGGCGGGGTGCGGGCAAGCAGGCAGGCGGGCGGCAGCGGGCGGCTCGCGGGGGGTCGGCCCGGCGCGGGGCGTCCCCGTCGGCGCCGCGCCTGACCGGGCTCGGCGTCGGGGTGTTCGCCACGCTGCTGATGGTGCTGATCGGGGGCCTGGTGGCCCTGATGCCCGGCGGGGCGCCCGCTTTCTACGGCATCGGGTTCGTGCTCGTCTCGATGGCCGCCGCCGTGTGGGTACGGCCGACGGAGTTGTTCACCGCTCCGGTCGCGGTGCCGCTCGCCTACACGGCGGGGCTCTTCTTCGCCGGGGGCGCCGGGGACGGCGTCATGGGCGTGCTCCAGAACGTCTTCACGGGCTTGGCCGTGCACGCGGGGTGGCTGTACGCGGGCACCCTCGCGGCGGTGCTGATCGCGCTCGTCCGGAGGACGGCTCTCGCTCTGGAGCAGCGCCGCACCCGACGGCGCGCCACGGCAGGATGAGGGCCGCCGGTCGGTGAAGGGGCCGGGAACCGTGCCCCGCCGACGATGACCGCCGGTGGGGCGCCGTCGAGCGCCGTGCCGGAGCTTCGCCACCGCGCGCCGCCGGTCGCGGCCATCCCGGTCCCCGAAGCCGACGCGGCTGAACGGCGCACCGCCCGCTCCCGGCCCGGCCGGCCCAGGGTGGCCGGGCCCGCGGGGGCCAGGTGTCAGGCCCGTGCGCGGTCCGCGGCCTCGGTGCGCAGATCGCGGCGGAGTTCCTTCGGGAGTGAGAACTGCATGTGCTCGTCGACGGGCTTGACGATCTCGACCTCGTCCCAGCCGCGCTGCGCCAGCCACTCCAGGACGCCGTCGACCAGGACCTCGGGGACCGAGGCACCGGAGGAGAGGCCGATCGTCTCGATGCCTTCCAGCCACGCTTCGTCGAGTTCGTCCGCGTTGTCGACCAGGTGGCCGTCCTTGGCGCCGTGCGTGAGGGCCGTCTCCACCAGGCGTACCGAGTTGGAGGAGTTCTTGGAGCCGACCACGAGGACCAGGTCGGCCTCCGCGGCGACCTGCTTGATCGCGGTCTGGCGGTTCTGGGTGGCGTAGCAGATGTCGTCGCTGGGCGGCGAGAGCAGATTCGGGTAGCGGCCCTTGAGCGCGTCGACCGTCTCCATGGTCTCGTCGACCGAAAGAGTGGTCTGGGAGAGCCACACCACCTTCTCGGGGTCGCGGACCTCGACGTTCCCCACGTCCTCCGGGCCGTCGACCAGCGTGATGTGGTCCGGCGCCTCGCCGCTGGTGCCGATGACCTCTTCGTGGCCCTCGTGCCCGATCAGGAGGATGTCGTAGTCCTCCTTGGCGTACCGCACCGCCTCCTTGTGCACCTTGGTGACCAGGGGGCAGGTGGCGTCGATGGTGGCCAGTTTGCCGCGCTCGGCCTCCTCGTGGACGGTGGGCGCCACCCCGTGCGCGGAGAAGATGACGATCTCGCCCTCGGGCACCTCGTCCGTCTCCTCGACGAACACGGCCCCCTTCTTCTCCAGGGTCTGGACCACGTACTTGTTGTGCACGATCTCGTGCCGCACGTAGATCGGAGCACCGTACTGCTCCAGCGCCTTCTCCACGGCGATCACCGCGCGGTCCACGCCCGCGCAGTAGCCGCGGGGCGCGGCGAGCAGGACGCGGCGGCGGCCCGGAGCGGCGGATTGCGGTGCGGTGGTTTCCGGTGCGTCGTCGGGCCTGCGGGCGGGCGTACCAGTCATGGCTCCATCGTAAAGGCCGTGCTCGCGTCGTTCCGGGGGCCGCCCGCGGTGGCGCGGGCGGCGGAGGCACCGGGCCGGAGCGCGGGTGTGTGAGTCGGCGCCGGTGTGCGCCCGGGGCGCGGATCTGCGGCAGGGGCTCGTTCCACAGTGGGGGCGCATGACGCGGCCGGGGGCGCGCTGCCCCCTGCCGACGGGAGCATTCTGCGGCAAGCTGGGCCCATGCCTGGAGCCCGCTCGCGCACGGCCGACATCCTCGGAGCCAGCCCGGACGGTGCGCTGCGGCGCAGTCTGACGCTGCGCGATCTGATCGTCTACGGTCTGCTGTTCATCGCGCCGATGGCGCCGGTGGGCATCTACGGAGCCCTGGACGCACGCAGCCACGGTGTGGTGCCGCTGGTGTACGTGGTCGCGACGGTGGCGATGTCGTTCACGGCGTTCTCCTACGCCCGGATGCTCCATACGGTGCCGCAGGCGGGCTCCGTGTACGCCTACGCGCGCGTGGGCCTCGGTTCCGGCGCCGGTTTCGTGGCCGGCTGGATGATGATGCTGGACTATCTGCTCATCCCGGCCGTCGCCTATCTGTTCTCCGGCATCGCCATGGCGCAACTGGTGCCCGAGGTGGACCAGTGGATCTGGACGGCCCTCGCGGTGGTGGTGACGACAGCGCTCAATCTCTCAGGCGTGCGCCGCGCGGCAGTGGTCGGATTCCTGGTGCTGGCCATGGAGATCCTGGTGCTGCTGGTGTTCGTGGCGGCCGCGCTGGTGGTGCTGGTGCAGGACGGTCCCCAGCGGAGCTGGCTCTCGCCGGTCACCGGGGACCGCGCCTTCTCGCTGACGGCCCTGCTGAGCGCGGTCTCCGTGGCGGTGCTCTCCTTTCTCGGCTTCGACGCCATCGCGAACTTCGCCGAGGAGGCCCGGGCCGGCAAGGGCGACCGCGGCACCCCGGTGGCCCGTGCCCTGGTGTGGTGCCTGCTGGTGACCGGTGTGCTCTTCATCGTCCAGACCTATCTGGCCGCGCTGCTGTCGCAGGACTCCTCGCAGCGCCTGGCCGACGATCCGGCCTCTCAGGGTGCTGCCTTCTACACCGCGACGAAGGCGGCGGTGGGCGGCTGGCTGGAGACGACGGTGGCGGTGAGCAAGGCGATCGGTGCGGCGTTCGCGGCACTGGCCGGGCAGGCGGCGGCCGCCCGGCTGCTGTACGCCATGGCGCGGGACCGGCGGCTGCCGCGGGTGCTGGCCGAGGTCGGCAACCGCACCGGGGTGCCGGGGCGGGCGCTGCTGCTGAGCGCGGTGCTGACGCTGTGCGCCGCGGTGTGGGCCGCGCGGGCCGCCGACGGTCTGGATCGCCTCGTCTCCGTCGTGGACATCGGCGCCCTCTTCGGTTTCGGCATGCTGCACCTGTCGGTGATGGGCTACTACGGGCTCGGGCGGCGGGAGGGGCGGCGCCCGGCGGGGCGGGCCGCGGCGTCGGGGGGCTCGACCTCCGGGGGTTTGGCGCCCGAAGACGGCGCACCGGGTGGCGCGACGGGGCGGCGGGCGCACGTGCTGGGGAACTGGGTGGTGCCGCTGGTCGGGCTCGGGATCATCGTCGCGGTGATCGTCACCGCCAACCGCGAGGCGCACTGGGTGGGTCTGGTGTGGCTGGCGGTGGCTCTGCTGGTGCTGGCGGTGCTGCGGCGGCGGGACCGGCGGGAGGCCGCAGCGGGGCGGGACACCGCAGCCGGCTGACCACCGCCCGAGCGAAGCGGAAGGGCGGACGGGCGGCAGGGCAGGGGCGCGGAGCGTCTGGCGCCGGGAGGGCCGGGCTGTCGGTGGCAGGGCCTAGCCTTCTCGCATGGCTCTCTCCACGTCCGCCGAATCCCCGATCCCCGTCAGCGAGGTCTCGCGGCTGATCCGTGGCTGGATCGACCGGCTGGGCGCGGTCTGGGTGGAGGGGCAGATCGTGCAGCTCTCGCCGCGGCCGGGCGCCGGCATCGTCTTCATGACGCTCCGCGACCCCTCCCGCGAGGTCTCACTCAGCGTCACCTGCTTCCGTCAGGTGTACGAACAGGTCAAGGACGTCATCGGTGAGGGCGCCCGGGTCGTCGTGCACGCGAAGCCGGAGTGGTACGAGAAGACGGGCCGCCTCTCGCTGCGTGCCGCGGAGATCCGCCCGGTGGGGATGGGCGAGCTGCTGGCGCGGTTGGAGCGGCTGCGCAAGACGCTGGCGGCCGAGGGGCTGTTCGCGGCGGAGCGCAAGCGGCCGCTGCCGTTTCTGCCGCAGCGGATAGGGCTGGTCACGGGCCGGGCCTCGGACGCCGAACGGGACGTGCTGCACACCGCGCGGGAGCGCTGGCCGGCTGTGCGCTTCGAGGTGCGGAACACGGCGGTCCAGGGGGTCTACGCGGTTCCGCAGATCATCGAGGCGCTGCACGAGCTGGACGCCCGGGCCGATGTGGACGTGATCATCGTGACGCGGGGTGGCGGCGGTATGGAGGATCTGCTGCCGTTCTCGGACGAGCGTCTGGTGCGTGCCGTCGCGGCGGTGCGGACTCCGGTGGTGTCGGCGATCGGGCACGAGGCGGACGCGCCGCTGCTGGACATGGTCGCCGACCTGCGCTCGCGCACGCCCACGCACGCGGCGAAGGACACCGTGCCGGATGTCGGCGAGGAGCACGAGCGGGTGCGGGGGCTGCGGGAGCGCGCCTGGCGGGTGATCAACGGGCTGCTGGAGCGCGAGGAGCGCGGCCTCGCGGAGGTGATGAGCCGCCCTGCCATGGCCGATCCGCACACCATGGTGGCGGATCGAGAGGAGGGGATCGCGGCGCTGCTGGACCGCTCCCGGCGGGTGCTCGACCATCGGCTGGCCCGCGCGGAGGACGCCTTGGAGCACACCCGCGCCCGCGTCGTCGCGCTCTCCCCGGCCGCCACGCTGGAGCGGGGTTACGCAGTGCTGCAGCGGGAGGACGGCGCCGTGGTCCGGGACGCCGCGGAGGTCGCCGAGGGCGACCGGCTACGGGCCCGGGTGGCCGGCGGGGAGTTCGGCGTCGCTGTCGGACCGCACGCATAGGCTGGCCGTATGACGACGGATACGGAAGGTCAGGCCGCGGCAGGCGGCCCGGCGGGTGCCGCGGCGGACGGTGCGGCGGGCGCGTCCCAGGCGGAGCTGGCCTCGGCCGACGCGCTCAGTTACGAGCAGGCGCGGGCCGAGCTGGTCGAGGTCGTGCAGCGGCTGGAGTCCGGTGGCTCGACGCTGGAGGAGTCGCTGGCGCTGTGGGAGCGCGGCGAGGAGCTCGCGGGTATCTGCCGCGCCTGGCTGGAGGGGGCGCGGGCCCGGCTGGACGCGGTGCTGGAAGAGGAAGAAGAAGAGGAAGAGGAGGAAGACACGGAGGAGGGCGAGCGGTGAGTTCGGGGCCCTGCCCCTGGGCCGGACCGACGTCGAGGCCGCCGGCCGGACGGGCCGATGCCCGGGGCGGCTGCAAACCCGCTGGCGGGCGGCCCCAACGGCGGCATTGTTCAAGCTTTAACTAGTGTTGGTTACACTCGTCTGTGCACCCCGAACGTCGCACGCAAAGGCAAGGCACCACCCCATGGCACTCGCCCTCGACCCCGCAGCCCAGGACCTCCTCTTCCGTGAGGCCCGCACCGCCAACACCTTCACGGACGAGCCGGTCACCGAGGAGCAGGTCCAGGCGATCTACGACCTGGTGAAGTACGGACCCACGGCCTTCAACCAGTCGCCGCTGCGCCTCACCCTGCTGCGCTCCCCCGAGTCCCGGGAGCGGCTGCTGGCGCACATGGCCGAGGGCAATGTGCCCAAGACCCGCGAGGCGCCGCTGACCGTGGTCCTCTCCTACGACCTGGACTTCCACGAGCGGCTGCCCGAGCTCTTCCCGCACGCCCCGCACATCAAGGACGCGGTCTTCGCGGAGGAGAGCGCACGGGAGAGCGCGGGTGCCCTCAATGCCGCACTCCAGGCCGGATACTTCATCCTCGGCGTGCGCTCCGCGGGGCTCGCCGTCGGTCCGATGACCGGCTTCGACCACGATGGGGTCGACAAGGAGTTCTTCGGCGACGGCCGGCAGCGCGTCCTGCTGGTCGCCAACATCGGTAAGCCGGGCCCCGACGCGTTCGCCCCGCGCTCGCCCCGGCTCTCCTACGACGACGTGGTGACCGCCCTCTGAGGCACGGCCCCCCGCGGCACCGCGTCCGGCGCTGATCCCCGTTCCTCCGGCGCTGATCCCCGTTCCGCGATCAACGCCCCCTGAACCGCCCCCCGCGCGTACCCCCCCTCGCGCGGGGGGCTTCCCTTTCCGCCGGGGGGCGACACCGCCGGCCCGGGCACGAGCACGACGACGCCGGTCCGCCGGGCGAACCGCGCCGCGTGCTGTCCGGCCCGCCCGCGTGCTACCCGGCCTGCTCGGCAGGGGAAGCGGACGGGCTCTCGGCGGGCCTGTGCGACTCGGCGCGGAGCGCTCCGGCCAGCTCGCCCAACTGCTGGAAGCTCGCCGTACCTGTGACCACCGTCACCGACTTGCCGTCCTCGGCGGTACGCACCAGCGCGTCGTACTTGGGGCCGCGGTAGCGGGTCCACTCCGCGCCCGCGACGCGCTGCTTCTTCGCCGTCTTCTCCGCGCCCTGGGTGACATCTTCGACAAACCGCGCCGGCCGTTCCTCGTCGCTCTGCTCGACGGCGGCGTACTCGTTGTCCGGCGTCATGAAGCCCAGGTGCCAGGCCGACCCCAGCGGGCTGTCCGCCTTGTAGCGGACGGAGGTGGCGCGCCACTGGTCGGACAGCCCCTGCGGCGCGGCGACCGGGTACGGCGCCGCGCGCCGTGCCGACGCCAACTCGACCCGGTATCCGACGGGCTTGACCGGGTCCTTCTTGTCGTCGTGCGGGACGAACAGGTAGACGACCCCGGCGGCGAGAATGATCACTATCAGCGAGATGACCATGTCGCGCACGGCCTGGGCGCCGCGTTTCTTGTCTGCTGCCACGCCCCCATCGTCCCTTATGCCGGTCGGCGGCCCGCGCGAGGGTGCGCGCAGCGGGCGCAGCGCCCGTCCGTCGGCCGCGGGCATCCCCTCCCCGGCCGCTCATCCGTGGGCACCCCTGCTCAGTCTGTGGTGTACGGGTAAAATCCTGCCCACCCTCGCCGAATCGGCACAGCTCACGTCGCCGCAGTGGCCGTCCAGAGTCGCCGTACAGAAAGGTGTGTTCCGATGACCGAACACCACCACCTGCCCTCCCCGCTCGAAGTCAGCCCGGAGGCACCCGACCGCAACCTGGCACTGGAGTTGGTGCGGGTCACCGAGGCGGGGGCGATGGCGTCGGGGCGCTGGGTCGGCAAGGGCGACAAGAACGGTGCGGACGGCGCGGCCGTCAAGGCGATGCGCACCCTCGTCTCCACGGTCTCCATGAACGGCGTGGTGGTGATCGGTGAGGGCGAGAAGGACGAGGCCCCGATGCTCTACAACGGGGAGCGCGTCGGCGACGGTACCGGCGCCGAGTGCGATGTGGCCGTGGATCCGGTGGACGGCACGACGCTCACCGCCAAGGGCATGGGCAACGCGGTCTCGGTGCTGGCCGTGGCCGAGCGGGGCTCGATGTTCGACCCGAGCGCGGTCTTCTACATGGACAAGCTGGTCACCGGGCCGGAGGCGGCGGAGTTCGTGGACATCACCGCGCCGCCCGCGGTGAACATCCGCCGGATCGCCAAGGCCAAGGGCTGCGGCGTGGAGGACGTGACCGTCGTCGTGCTCGACCGGCCGCGACATGAGGGCCTGGCCAGGGAGATCCGCGAGGCCGGCGCCCGGATCAAGTTCATCTCGGACGGCGATGTGGCGGGTGCCGTCATGACGGTGCGCGAGGAGACCGGCGTCGACCTGCTGCTCGGGGTCGGCGGCACCCCGGAGGGCATCATCGCGGCCTGCGCGATCAAGTGCCTCGGTGGGACGATACAGGGCAAACTGTGGCCCAAGGACGACGAGGAGCGGCAGCGCGCTCTGGACGCGGGCCACGACCTGGACCAGGTGCTGCTCACCGATGACCTGGTCAGCGGGGAGAATGTGTTCTTCGTCGCCACCGGTATCACCGACGGCGATCTGCTGCGGGGTGTGCACTACCGCGGCGAGCGTGCCTACACCCAGTCGCTGGTGATGCGGTCGAAGTCGGGCACCATCCGCCAGATCGAATCCGTGCACCGGCTCTCGAAGCTGCGGGCCTACAGCGCCGTCGACTTCGACCGCGCCCGCTGAGGGCCGCGTCCGGCCGAGCTCGCGCCCTTGCGGACCGCGTCCGGCCGGACGGCACCTTTCAAGGGCAGCCTCCGCAAGCGGCCCCTCTCCGGCACCGGAGAGGGGCGTGCGGGGCGTGGGCTGCAGGTCGGTACGGCTAGGCGATACGGGAGACCTCCGCGGGCCCCGAGGCAGCGGACTTCGCGGCGCGGCGGCGGCGCGAGAGGACGACGCGGCGCTCCGCGGCGGTGAGGCCGCCCCAGACGCCGTAGGGCTCGGGCATCACCAGGGCGTGCTCGCGGCACTCGACCAGGACGGGGCAGCCCGAGCAGACGCGCTTGGCGGCCTGTTCACGGGAGAGCCGGGCGGCGGTGGGTTCTTTGGAGGGGGCGAAGAAGAGACCCGCCTCGTCCCGGCGGCAGACGGCGTCAGCGTGCCAGGGGCCCGCTTGGTCGTCTCGCTCAGGCGTTCGCTGTGCGGGGACGGTGGCGGCGGCCTGCAGGGACTGATGCGGCGTGTGCAGCACGGTCTGCTCCTGACGCGACGACGGAGGTTTGTTTCCCCTTCACCCGTCTTGCGGCGTACGGCAGTCCGCGGCTCCCCCGCGGGCCCCTCGGGGCCGGCGCGCAAACTCTCGCCGTACGCAAGACGATGCCCGAGCCCTACCCGCTGTACGTGCCGGTATGCATTGCGTGTCGTCTGATACGCGCCCCAGCGTGCGCTCCCCGGCGCACGCTGGACGCCCCATGCGCCCCGCTCGTTCAGAGCTCCTTGCGCAGCCGGTCGCGCAGGTTCTCGATGAGGCGGCCGCGCTTCGGCTTGGCCTCCACACCACCGAAAATCGCCACTCCCTCGACCAGCACGGTCGGCGCGTCCGGATCCGCGGATTCGTTGACGCGGACTTCGAAACCGCCGAAGATCCCGGCACCCTTCTGCTGCAGAGTGACGTTCTCCGGGACCCGGATCTCGATTCCCCCGAAGATCGCAGTGGCGTTGATCTGCACGTGCGGGTGCTCGAACAGCGCCTCGGTGAGGTCGATCTCGATCCCGCCGAAGCAGGCGAAGGCGTTGATCTTCCGCGGGACCCGCCAGCGCCCCTTGCGCCCGGCGCCGCTGAAGACGGCGACCAGGTTCTCCTTGGAGCAGTTGCCGGGCGCGGGCGGAACGGAGGTGTGCGAGGCCGAGAAGTTCGCGAACGCGGTGCCGTAGGACCGCTGACCGCCCCCGTGTGTCCCCGTGCCGCCGTGCTCCCCGTCGGAGGCGCCGGAGCGGCCCGCGGGAAGATCGCGCACGAGGGGCTCCAGTTCGCCCATCGTCTTGGCCCCGTAGGCAGCCTCGATCCGCTCGCCGTGCTCCTCCGCGTCCAGCCGGCCCTCGGCGAGGGCCTCGCGCAGGATGTCCGCGACCCGGTCCCGGTCGGCGTCCGAGGCGCGCACCCCGCCCGGCTCCACGACGGGGGCCGGCGCGGGCGCTGCCGCCGCGGCGGGCTCCGGGGAGCGTTCGGCCGACTGCTGCTTCTGGAGCGAGGTGCGGGAAGAGTCTTCAGTCACAGGGGCAGGGTACCCAGACGCGATAGATCGCGACTACCCCCGCAGCGACTCCTTGCTCCCGGGTTCTACGCTGTGAGACGCGCTCCCATCGTCGAGAGCCGTAAGTGTGAGAGGAAGAGTCCCCGTATGTCTGCCAGCTCCCGACCGGCCAGCCCGGAGTTCTCCTACACGGATCTGCTCCCCGCCGGCGCGGACCCCACGCCGTACCGCCTGATCACCAGCGAGGGCGTGAGCACTTTCGAAGCGGACGGGCGGACCTTCCTCAAGGTGGAGCCGGAGGCCCTGCGCGCGCTGGCGGCCGAGGCCGTCCACGACATCCAGCACTACCTGCGCCCCGGGCACCTCGCGCAGCTCCGCCGCATCCTGGACGACCCCGAGGCCAGCGCCAACGACCGGTTCGTCGCACTGGACCTGCTCAAGAACGCCAACATCGCGGCGGCCGGGGTGCTGCCCATGTGCCAGGACACCGGCACGGCGATCGTGATGGGCAAGCGCGGCCAGCAGGTGCTGACCGCGGGCGGCGACGAGGAGGCTCTCTCGCGCGGCATCCACGACGCCTACACCCGGCTCAACCTGCGCTACTCGCAGATGGCTCCGCTCACCATGTGGGAGGAGAGGAACACCGGCACCAACCTCCCGGCCCAGATCGAGCTGTACGCGACGGACGGCGACGCCTACAAGTTCCTGTTCATGGCCAAGGGCGGCGGCAGCGCCAACAAGTCCTTCCTCTACCAGGAGACGAAGGCCGTGCTCAACGAGGCGAGCATGATGAAGTTCCTGGAGGAGAAGATCCGTTCGCTGGGCACGGCCGCCTGCCCGCCGTACCACCTGGCGATCGTCGTCGGCGGCACCAGCGCCGAGTACGCGCTCAAGACCGCCAAGTACGCCTCCGCGCACTACCTGGACGAGCTCCCGGACGCCGGGTCGCCCGCCGGGCACGGCTTCCGGGACAAGGAGCTGGAGGAGAAGGTCTTCGAGCTCACGCAGCAGATCGGCATCGGCGCGCAGTTCGGCGGCAAGTACTTCTGCCACGATGTGCGCGTGGTGCGGCTGCCCCGGCACGGCGCCTCCTGCCCCGTCGCCATCGCGGTGTCCTGCTCGGCCGACCGCCAGGCCAAGGCCAAGATCACCGCCGAGGGGGTGTTCCTGGAGCAGCTGGAGACCGACCCGGCGCGCTTCCTGCCGGAGACGACGGACTCCGAACTGACCGAGAGCGCGGGCCCCGACCTGGACGCGGTGCGAATCGATCTGGCGCGTCCCATGGACGAGATCCTGGCCGAGCTGACCAAGCATCCGGTCCGCACCCGGCTGTCGCTGACCGGCACGCTGGTCGTCGCCCGCGACATCGCGCACGCGAAGATCAAGGAGCGGCTGGACGCGGGCGAGGAGATGCCGCAGTACCTCAAGGACCACCCCGTCTACTACGCGGGCCCGGCCAAGACCCCCGAGGGGTACGCCTCCGGTTCCTTCGGCCCCACCACGGCCGGGCGGATGGACGCCTACGTCGAGCAGTTCCAGGCCGCGGGCGGCTCGAGGGTGATGCTGGCCAAGGGCAACCGCAGCAAGCAGGTCACCGACGCGTGCGCGGCGCACGGCGGCTTCTATCTCGGCTCGATCGGCGGTCCGGCCGCCCGGCTCGCCCAGGACTGCATCAAGAAGGTCGAGGTCCTGGAGTATGAGGAGCTGGGCATGGAGGCGGTCTGGCGGATCGAGGTGGAGGACTTCCCGGCGTTCATCGTCGTGGACGACAAGGGGAACGACTTCTTCGCCGATCCCGCACCCGAGCAGCCGTTCGTCACCTCCATCCCGGTGCGCTCCGGCTCCTGAGCCCGTCGGCCGGGACGCGGTGCCTGCCGGCCGGCCCCGGGCCCGGTGACGCCACCCGGCGGTCCCGGGCCCGGCGCACCCGGCAGGGCCCGGGGTCAGAGCCTCACAGCTCCTGGACCGTCCGCCCCAGCAGGCAGAACTCGTTGCCCTCCGGGTCGGCGAGCACCGTCCAGGTGACATCCGGTGACTGGCCGACGTCCACCCGGGTGGCGCCCAGCTCCAGGAGGCGCCGCAGCTCCTCCTCGGTGGTGCTGCCGTCGGCCCGCAGATCGAGGTGGAGCCGGTTCTTGAGCGTCTTGCGCTCCGGGACGGGGAAGACGTCGATGCCCGGCGCCGCCGGGTCCGACGGCCCGATGGTGACCCCGCCCTCGGCCTCCTCCCTGATCCGCCAGTCCAGCACCCGGCACCAGAAGTCGGCCACGACCCGGGGTTCCAGAGCGTCGATGCACAGCACCGAGATACGACTCGTCATGCCCGGACCCTAGCCAGGAATGCGGCCGGGATGCGAGATGCTGAGGAGTGTTGAGGAGCAGGGAGGTGCGCACGATGACCGACAGCACAGACAGCACCGGGTACCGGATCGAGCACGACTCGATGGGAGAGGTGCGGGTCCCCGCGGACGCCAGGTGGCGTGCGCAGACGCAGCGCGCCGTGGAGAACTTCCCCGTCAGCGGGCAGCGGCTGGAGCGGGCTCACATCCAGGCGCTGGCCCGTGTCAAGGCGGCGGCCGCCGTGGTCAACGCCCGACTCGGAGTGCTGGACGAGGAGCGGGCCGAGGCGGTGCGGGCCGCGGCCGAGGAGGTCGCCGAGGGCCGCTGGGACGACCACTTCCCGGTCGATGTCTTCCAGACCGGTTCGGGCACCTCGTCGAACATGAACATGAACGAGGTGCTGGCGACCCTGGCCACCGAGCGGCTGGCCGCCCAGGGTTCCCAGGCTGCCTCCGTCCATCCGAACGACCATGTCAACGCCAGCCAGTCGTCGAACGACGTGTTCCCCTCGTCCATCCACATCGCCGCGACCGCGGCGGTCACCGCCGACCTGGTCCCGGCGCTGGAACACCTGGCCGCCTCGTTGGAGGGGAAGGCCGCGGAGTTCGCCGACGTGGTCAAGTCGGGGCGCACCCACCTGATGGACGCCACCCCGGTGACGCTGGGCCAGGAGTTCGGCGGCTACGCGGCGCAACTGCGGTACGGCGTCGAGCGGTTGCGGGCCGCGCTGCCCCGGCTGGCCGAACTCCCGCTGGGCGGGACGGCCGTGGGCACCGGGATCAACACCCCGCCGGGGTTCGCGGCCGCCGTCATCGAGGAGGTCGCCGAGGCCACCGGGCTGCCGCTGACCGAGGCGCGGAACCACTTCGAGGCGCAGGGCGCGCGGGACGCGCTGGTGGAGACCTCCGGACAGCTGCGGACCGTCGCCGTGGGACTGACCAAGATCTGCAACGATCTGCGCTGGATGGCCTCGGGGCCGCGCACCGGACTGGCCGAGATCGCGCTGCCCGACCTGCAGCCCGGCTCGTCGATCATGCCGGGCAAGGTCAACCCGGTCGTCCCCGAGGCGGTGCTGATGGTGGCGGCGCAGGTCACCGGGAACGACGCGACGGTGGCGGCGGCCGGGGCCGCGGGCAATTTCGAGTTGAACGTGATGCTGCCCGTGATGGCCAAGAATCTCCTGGAGTCGATCCGGCTGCTGGCCAACGCCGCACGGCTGCTGGCCGACCGCACGGTGGACGGCATCACCGCGAACACCCGCCGTGCACGGGAGTTCGCCGAGTCCTCACCCTCGGTCGTCACCCCGCTCAACAGGTACATCGGCTACGAGAACGCGGCTGCCGTGGCCAAGCGGGCCATGGCCGAGGAGTGCACCATCCGCGAGGCGGTGCTGGCCGCGGGCCATGTGGAGCGCGGGGAGCTGACGCTGGAGCAACTGGACGCCGCGCTGGACGTGCTGGACATGACCCACCCCTGAGCCGGGCGGGCTTCCCGGGGGCGTCCGGCGCGCTGCGGCACAGCTCACGGCGGTCCGACGGGCCGCACATCTAAGATCCCGTCATGACAGCGGAACAGACGGCGCACCGGCAGCGGTGGCCCACAGGGACCCGGATCCTGTGGCGGTACCGCGCCAACGGCGCCACACACCCCCACATCTGCCGTCCTGTGACCGTCGTCCGGGACACGGCGGAGCTGCTGGCGGTCTGGCTGGCGCCCGGCACGGAGTGCGTACGGCCCGAGATGGCCGACGGTACGCCCGTGCACCACGAGCCGCTGGCCACCCGCTACACCAAGCCGCGCAGGGCCGCCTTCACCCCCTGGTTCGGGACGGGTGTGCTGAAGCTGGCGCGTCCGGGTGAGCCGTGGTCGGTGTGGCTCTTCTGGGCGGACGGCTGGCGGTTCAAGAACTACTACGTCAACCTCGAGGAGCCGCTGCTGCGCTGGCCGGGCGGCGTGGACTCCGAGGACCACTTCCTGGACCTGGAGGTGGGTCCGGACGGCCGCTGGGAGTGGCGGGACGAGGACGAGTTCGCCGAGGCGCAGCGCGCCGGGCTGTTGGACGCCGGGCAGGCGGAGCGGATCCGTGCGGCGGGGCGGCGCGCGGTAGAGGCGGTGCGGTCCTGGGGCTCGCCGTTCGCGGACGGCTGGGAGCACTGGCGGCCCGATCCGGCCTGGCCGGTGCCGCGGCTGCCGGAGGACTGGGATCGGCCGCCGCCGGACGCGTCCGGGCACCGGCCTCCCGATGCCCCTTGATGCGCCCCCATACTGCAAACGTAGGATCAACGTCCGTAAACAGTACCGCTGCACAACAACTCCCCTCACCCCCCGGGGACTTGACCGGCAGCCAGGAAGGAGCCCAGCCGTGAGCAGCTCTGCGGGTTTCGGGGCCGGCGGGACGTCCGGGGCAGACTTCGGGACATATGACGGATTCGCCCGGATGAGCATCGACAGATCCGGGCAACCCGAGGCGTTCGACGCCATAGGGGACCGCTACGACGAGGCCTTTCCGCACAAGGAGGGGCAGCTCGCCTGCGGCGCCTGGCTGGCGGACCAGTTGCCGCCCGGTTCCCGGGTACTGGACGTGGGCTGCGGCACCGGTCTGCCCACGGCGCGCCGGCTCACCGACGCGGGGCACGCGGTCGTCGGCATCGACCTGTCGTCCTCGATGCTGAAGCTGTGCCGCGACAACGTCCCCGAGTGCGATTGCCACAAGCTGGACGTGGCAGCGCTGGAGTCCTCGGGCCTGGGCCCGTTCGACGGTATCGCCGCCTTCTTCTCGCTGCTGATGCTGCCCCGCGACGAGATCCCTCTGGCGCTGCGCGCCCTGCACCGGCAACTGCGCGGCGAGGGCCCGCTGGTGCTCGGGATGGTGGAAGCGGATGTGAACGATTTCGCCATCCCGTTCCTGGGCAACTCGATCCGGGTATCCGGCTATCTGCGGGACGACCTGCGCCGGGTGGTCCAGGACGCGGGATTCGATGTCGTGGGAGAGGACGCACGCGCGTACGCTCCTGCGAGCACGGACGTACCTCCCGAGATTCAGCTTTTCTTGCAGTGCCGACGACGCCCATAGACCGCGAGCACCCAGCGCAGGGCGTGCGCCGACGCGCAGCCCCGGATGGATGGAAACCGAACGCGTGACGGAGCACGAGAAACCTGCGGTGAACAGCACCACCGATCCGACGCACCCCGCACCGTCGGGGGACGCACCCACCGGCACCGGCGGCGCCGGGGAACAGCCGGCGCGGCGAGGGCGCGAGGGCGTCCCGCCGAGACCGCGACCGCACCCGTCGCAGCCCGGTGACGCCGCCGGACGGGGCGTCACCGAGCCCACGGCGGAGGACGACGCGCTCAGCGAGCGGTCCGAGCGGGAGCGCCGCGGCGGCGACCGGCTGCGGTTCGTCGGCGCGGCGACGCGGCGTATCGCGCGCGGGGTGGACCTGGACGAGACGGTGCTGGGCCTGTGCCGCGCCAGCGTGCCGGCGTACTCGGACGCGATCCTCGTCTATCTGCGCGATCCGCTCCCGGTCGGCGACGAGCGGCCCACCGGCCCGTTCGTGCTGCGGCTGCGGCGCAGCGACCGGATCCCCGAGGACCCGCTGTCGGCGCAGGCGCTGCAGGCCGCACAGGCGTCGGCGGGCCTGGCGGCGCCCGAGGCCGCCGGGCATCCGGCCGACGCCGGGTACCAGGGAGGGGCCGCGGCGGAGGCGTCCGGCCTGTCCCTGGGCATGGCGGCGGGCATGGCGGCGGGTGCGGCGGGCACCGCGGCGGCGCAGCTCGCCGAGGTGCGCACCGGCGGTCCGCTGGCCGAGGTGCTGCGCGGGGTGCGGCCGGTCTTCGCGGACTCCCCCGCGGCCAGCGCCGCGCTGCCCGAACTCCTCGGCCCCGAACGCGAGGTGCCCGGCGGGCACCGGGCCATCCTGGCGCCGTTGCGGGGCCGCCGCCGGGTGATCGGCGCCGCGGTCTTCCTGCGCCGCCCGGACCGGCCGGCCTTCGAGCCGGACGATCTGCTGATCGCCGCGCAACTGGCCACCCATACGGCGCTCGGCGTGGACAAGGCGGTGCTCTACGGGCGGGAGGCGTACATCGCCGACGAGCTCCAGCGCACCATGCTGCCGGACGAACTCCCGCAGCCCACGGGGGTGACCCTGGCCAGCCGCTATCTGCCCGCCGCCGAGACGGCGCGGGTCGGCGGCGACTGGTACGACGCCATTCCGCTGCCCGGCTCGCGGGTGGCGCTGGTGGTCGGCGACGTGATGGGCCACTCGATGACCTCCGCGGCGATCATGGGCCAGTTGCGGACGACGGCGCAGACCCTGGCCGGGCTCGACCTGCCGCCCCAGGAGGTGCTGCACCACCTGGACGAGCAGGCCCAGCGGCTCGGCAGCGACCGTATGGCGACCTGCCTGTACGCCGTCTACGACCCGGTCGCGCACCGCATCGTGATCGCCAACGCGGGCCACCCGCCGCCGGTGCTGCTGCACCGCAGCGGACGGGCCGAGGTGCTGCGGATACCGGCGGGCGCGCCCATCGGCGTGGGCGGCGTCGACTTCGAGGCCGTGGAGCTGGACGCACCCGCGGGCGCCACGCTGCTGTTCTACACCGACGGGCTGGTCGAATCGCGGCAGCGCGACGTGTGGACCGGCATCGAGCATCTGCGCGAGAAGCTGGCCGCGACCGCCCGGTTGACCCGGCCGGGCGCCTCGGCCCCGCTGGAGCCGCTGTGCGACGAGGTGCTGGACATCGTCGGGCCGGGCGACCGGGACGACGACATCGCGCTGCTGGCCGCCCGGTTCGACGGCATCGCGCCGAGCGACGTGGCGTACTGGTTCCTCGACCCGCGCGCCCAGACCGCGCGGCAGGCCCGGCGGCTGGCCCGCCGGGCGCTGACCCGCTGGGGCCTGGAGGAGCTGTCGGACTCGGTCGAGCTGCTGGTGAGCGAGATCGTCACGAACGCGGTGCGGTACGCCGAACGCCCCATCACGCTGCGGCTGCTGCGCACCGACGTGCTGCGCTGCGAGGTGGGCGACGACGTACCGCAGTTGCCCCGGCTGCGGCAGGCCCGCGCCACCGACGAGGGCGGACGCGGGCTGTATCTGGTCAACCGGCTGGCCCGGCGGTGGGGCGCCACTCGGCTGTCCACCGGCAAGGTGGTCTGGTTCGAACTCCCGGTCCCGGACGCCGCACCGGAGCCCGAGCCGGAGCTGTGAGGCACGGCGGCCGCGCCCTCGGAGTGCCGGTGGCCCCGACACGGCACGGCCCCGGGTGCGCCGCCACGAGGGCGGGCGCATCCGGGGCCGGACGCGGGTGTCGGCGCGAGAGCGCGGGGCTCAGCCCGCGAGCTGCTCCTCGGCCTCCAGGGTGGCGCCGACCGCCTGGAGGACGGCCGCGATCTTGAAGGCTTCCTGGATCGTCTCGCGGTCCACGCCGGCCTTGCGCAGCACCTGCTCGTGCGAGTCGAGGCACTGGCCGCAGCCGTTGATCGCGGAGACCGCGAGCGACCACAGCTCGAAGTCCGCCTTCTCGACACCGGGGTTGCCGATGACGTTCATCCGCAGCCCGGCACGGAGCGTGCCGTACTCCGGGTCCGACAGCAGGTGCCGGGTGCGGTAGAAGACGTTGTTCATCGCCATGACGGCGGCGGCCGACTTGGCGGCGGTGTACGCCTCCTCGCTCAGGTTCTCCCTGGCCTCCGGCTCCAGCGCGCGCAGCACGATCCCGGAGCGGGACGCGATGGCGCAGGAGAGCACGGTGCCCCAGAGCTGCTGCTTGGGCAGCTCCGAGTTGCCTATGACGGAGCCGAGGTTGAGCTTGAGGTCCTTCGCGTAACCGGGAAGGGCCGATTTCAGGTCGTCGAGAGCCATGGCTTCTCACTCACCGGCCAGCAGCGCGACCGGGTCGAGGGTGTCCTCGCCCTGGGTCCAGTTGCAGGGGCACAGCTCGTCGGTCTGCAGGGCGTCGAGGACCCGCAGGACCTCCTTGGGGTTACGGCCGACGGAGCCCGCGGTCACCATCGTGAACTGGATCTCGTTGTTCTGGTCCACGATGAAGACGGCGCGCTGCGCGAAGCCGTCCTCGCCCTCGATGCCGAGCGCGCGCATCAGCTCGTGCTTGGAGTCGGCCATCATCGGGAACGGCAGGTCGGTCAGGTCCGGGTGGTCCTTGCGCCAGGCGTGGTGCACGAACTCCGAGTCACCGGAGAAGCCGAGGATCTGCGCGTCGCGGTCGGCGAACTCCTCGTTCAGCTTGCCGAAGGCGGCGATCTCCGTCGGGCAGACGAAGGTGAAGTCCTTCGGCCAAGCGAAGACGACCTTCCACTTGCCCTCGTGGGTCTTGTGGTTGATGTCCTCGAACTCCTTGCCCTTCTCCAGGGAGACGCAGGCAGTCAGCTCGAACTCAGGAAACTTGTCACCGACGGTGAGCACGTACACACTCCTTGTGCTTGCGACCAGGATGCCCGGATTGCGAGCATTCCTGGAGGTTGGTCGGAACCACCTAACCACACCCGCCATTGATCGCGGAAATCGGCACGTGCGCGCCCGTTGATCGCCTCTGCCTATCAGAATCCGGCTACCCCGAGAGCCGGCCGCACCGGCAGACCGAGCGAGTGCCATGGGGGGACCGACGGCGGTTGACTTGAACCTGAGTTGAAGTTCTATGTTCGGCGCATGGACATGTCGAGCCCCACTCCCCCGGCCGACGAGGCTGACGAGCAGCGGATCCGCGAGTTGGTCGCGCAGTCTCAGACGGCGCAGGCCGACCCCGATCTGTTGCCCGCCCTGCACACCGCGGACGCGGTGATCGTCAACATCGCCGGTCGGCGCCTCTTCGGGCGCGACGCCTTCGCTTCGGCCATGGCCGAAGCGCTCTCGTCCCCCCTCAAAGACGTCCGGACCTCGCTCCGGGTCCACGACATCCGGTTCACCACACCGGATGTCGCCGTCGTCAGCCTCACCAAGACCGTCCACGACGAACGGCCCGAGGCCGAGGCCCCCTCGGAGCTGCCGCCGGCCGGGGCCATGACCTACGTCATGACCCGCCAGGACGGCGACTGGCGCATCACCCTGGCCCAGACGACACCGATCCGCTGAGCGGCTGCCGCGCCTTCCCGCGACTTCACCTTGTGGCTGCCCGCCCCCGCCCGCCGGGTGTCCGGCCGGACGGGGGCGCGCACCACGCGTGCGGCTTCAGCGCTCGGCGTGCTTGATCTCACCGACGAACGCGGACCAGGCGGCGGTCGGGAAGCTCAACGGCGCCCGGCTGGTGTCCTTGCTGTCCCGGACGGGGACGTTCCCGGCTGCGGCGAACTGCGGCGCCCACTCGACGCACTGCCCGCCGTCTCCGCTGCTGTAGGTGCTCTTGATCCATTGCATGTCAGCCATCGTGATATTCCTCGCTGATCTCTTGGATGAATGAGACCGACTCGTCCGGCCCCAACGCGCGCGCTCGGATGAGGTCGAACAGATCTTTGCACTCAGCTACGTATTCCTGATCATCGTACGACCGACCGCCGACGGGGAACCCCGCGTAGGCACACCAACCGCCGCTGCGGAGCAGTGTGAACGGCGTGGTGCACGGATACGCGCCTGCCCTGTACGGAAGTGCTTGGAGTGTGACGCGAGGGTGCTCTGCCAACCGTGCCAGGTACCCGAGCTGCTCCTTCATGACGGCCGGACCTCCGACCGGCGTCCGGAGACAGCTCTCGGTCAGGACCACCCACAGTTGCGGGGGCGTCGGCCGATCGAGGAGCGCCTTGCGGTCCAGCCTGGCCGCCAGGGACGGGGTGGTGTCCTCGCCCTTCGCCGCCAGTGGTCCGGCGCGGAAGACTGCTCGGGCGTACGCCTCGGTCTGGAGGATGCCCATCGGGAAGACGGGGCTGTAGTCCAGGATCCTGTCGGCCTTCGCCTCCAGTTCCACGTACGGTGCGAACCACTCGGGCACGCGCTCGCCGTACAGGATGCGGCGAAGCTGCTCGGAGAACAGATCACCGGTACCGAACGTGAGATCGCATCCGGCGGCGAATTTCTCCGAAGGTGACTTCTTGCCGGCCTCCACTCTGCTCACATAGCCCTCGCTGTAACCCGCGGCTTTACCCAGTTGCTTCTGCGTCAGTCTGCGCGCGAGCCGGACTCTCTTCACATCTGCGCCGAACCCCTGAGTGGCGATGGCGGCGGCGGACAAGTCCTCCGCGCGCCGATTCCGCTGCCCCACGTCTGATCAGCCCCTTTGTGCGGCGTAACGCCCGTGATACCCACACCCCCGTCTTGCCCTGCGTGGGGCAAGTCGTGCCAGATTAACGCGAGTTGTGTTGTCCTCACCACAGAGTCCGAAGAAAGGGCGCAGGTGATGGAACTACAGGTCGGGATCACCGTCCGGGTCTCCGGCGTGGAGGATGACCGGTTGATGAAACTCATGGCGGTGGAAGACGTACCGAACTCCGCGGATGGTCCGCATCGGCGGAGATTCGAGCGGACAGCGTTTGTACGCCCGTTGGCCGGCGGTGCCGAGCGCGGCTACCCGGTGGAGGCCGTGGAGGCCGTCTGCGCTCATCCCCGGCTGGACCGGCGCGGGGACGGGACCTACTGCACGGGCTGCGAGGCGCTCATCTACGCCTCCGGCGCTTCGTAGTGGTGTTCGACGTGGGCGACGTATCAGGGGAGGCGTTTTCTCCTCCTCCGCTCGTCAAGGGATGCATGTGGTGCGAGAACGCCTCGTCCACCTATGCGGGATATGCGCGCATGCCGGACTGCTCCCGACGGGACGAACTGCTGTTCTGGGCAATGCGGCAGTGGCGCTCCCATTTCGAGTACGCACACCCGGATGTGGCCGGATGAAAGAAGGGGACTGGAATTGAAGCGCATTCTTCGGATCCTGATGGCGTATGCCGGACCGATCATGATCGTGACCGTGAGCGGGGCGTGCGGCTTCGTTCTGGGGCTGTGTCCGGGACGGATGTGAGCCCCTTCTGACACCACCCCGCGGGAAGCGGACTCCGGGCCGGAATCCGGTCCGGAGGACCGGGGTGCGGAATTGATTGCGGGAATGGTTACAGTTGGGCCGGTTGATTGGAGTGAGTTATCAGTGACCGGCCCCACCGTCCCCGCGCAGCCGACCCGCACCCCGGCCCGGGCACCCGCCCAGACCCCGGCGGCGGCCACGCGCTCGGCGCGCGCACGGCAGCCCAGCCTGGCGCAGCTTCGGGCCTTCGCCGCCGTCGCGGAGCATCTGCACTTCCGGGAGGCGGCCGCCGCGCTCGGAATGAGTCAGCCGGCGCTGTCCGGGGCGGTCGCGGCGCTGGAGGAGACGCTCGGGGTGCAGCTGCTGGAGCGCACCACCCGGAAAGTGCTGCTCTCGCCCGCGGGTGAGCGGATGGCCGCCCGCACCCGGTCGGTGCTGCACGCCGTGGGGGAGCTGATGGAGGAGGCCGAGGCCGCGCAGGCACCCTTCACCGGCGTGCTGCGGCTGGGGGTGATCCCGACGGTGGCTCCCTACCTGCTGCCCACCGTGCTGGGGCTGGTGCACCAGCGCTATCCGGATCTGGATCTCCAGGTCCACGAGGAGCAGACCGCCTCGCTGCTGGAGGGGCTCGGGCAGGGGCGACTGGACCTGCTGCTGTGCGCGGTGCCCCTCGGGGCGCCGTGGGTGCGCGAGATACCGCTGTTCGACGAGGACTTCGTACTGGTCACCCCGGACGGGCACCCGATGGCCGACCGTACCGATCTGCCGCGCTCGATGCTGCGCGAGCTGGATCTGCTGCTGCTCGACGAGGGCCACTGCCTGCGGGACCAGGCTCTCGACATCTGCCGTGAGGCGGGCCGCACGGAGGGGGCGAGTGTGACCACCAGCGCGGCGGGGCTCTCCACGCTGGTGCAGCTGGTGGCGGGCGGCATGGGCGTGACGCTGCTGCCGCACACCGCGGTGCGGGTGGAGGCCGGACGGAACCCGTCCCTGGCCACGGCGCACTTCGCCGACCCCGCACCGGCCCGCCGGATCGCGCTGGCGACCCGGGAGGGAGCCGCCCGCGAGGAGGAGTTCCGCGCGTTCGGTGACGCCCTGCGCGCGGCTCTGCGGTCGCTGCCGGTACGGCTCGCACTGCCGTGACACCCGGGGCGGCGCCGACCGGGGCCCCTGTCTCCCGGCTGCCGTCAGCGCACCGCGGTCAGGACGGCCGGCGCAGTCCGGCGACGAGGATCTCGACCAGTCGCCGGGCGTCGTAGCGGGGGTCGCCCTCGGCCCCGATGCAGAGGTTCCCGATGCCGCGCATCAGGTGGTAGGCGTCGAGGTCCGAGCGGATCTCGCCGGACGCGGCGGCGGCGTCGAGCAGTTCGGTGCACACCGGCAGCAGGCGCTCGAGGAAGTAGGCGTGCAGCGTCTCGAACCCGGCGCTGTCCCCCTGCATCGCGGCGGCCAGGCCGTGTTTGGTGACCAGGAAGTCGACGAAGAGTCCGACCCACTGCTCCAGCGCTTCGCGGGATGTCGGGCTGTCGGCGAGCAGGGCCGGTCCGGCCTCGGCGCAGGCGTCGACCTGGTGCCGGTAGACGGCGATGACGAGGTCCGCGCGGGTGGGGAAGTGCCGGTAGACCGTGCCCACTCCGACGCCGGCCTCGGCGGCGATGTCGCGGACCGGCGCGTCCACGCCCGAGGCGACGAAGACCGCCGCGGCCGCGTCCAGCAGCGCCTGCTGGTTGCGCCGGACGTCCTTGCGCTTGGGTCCGGCCCCGTCGGCGTCGGTCGGTCCCTGACTGGCGTCGCTCACCGCACGCCCCTTCCCTGGCAGCCCTTGTAAAACGGAACGAGGTTCCGTATTGTTCTTTGCGGAACGACGTTCCGTTTCATCCATCATGGCAGAACCCGGCGCCCGCCGACCAGGCCGCCTTCGCGCCCACGCTCTCCAGAAGCACCGGAAGCAGGCGTGCGCGACCGCCGGCACCCGGCTTCGGCCGACCCACCCACGAGAAACGCTCTCCGCTCCCCGTCGGCCCGAGCCGCGACGCCACCGTCCGCCGGCCCCGCCGGTCCCGAGCGATGCCCCTGAACGGAAGGCACCTCCATGTCCGACCCGAACACCCCCACCGCACCGACGAACACCACCGCGCCGACGCCCGTGGTCTCCGCCGAGCCGGTGGTCCTGGCAGCGCCCGGCGAGCGGGGCGAGGACCTCCAGGTCCGCGTGTCCGCCCCCGCGACCGGCACCGACCTGCCCGTCGTCGTCTTCTCGCACGGCTTCGGCTGGTCGATGAACGGCTACGCGCCGCTGGCGGACCACTGGGCCGCCCAGGGCTTCGTGGTCCTCCAGCCCACCCACCTGGACTCCCGGACGCTCGGCATCCCCGCCGAGGATCCCCGTACACCGCGGATCTGGCGGCTGCGCATCGAGGACATCACGCGGGTGCTGGACGCGCTCGACACCGTGGCAGCCGCCGTGCCGGGCCTCGCCGGGCGCCTGGACCGCGAACGGATCGCCGTGGCGGGCCACTCCTGGGGAGCCCAGACGGTCAGCACGCTGCTGGGTGCGCGCGTCCTCGACACCGACGGCGTGCCCGGCGAGGACCTGTCCGACCCCCGCGTCACGGCGGGAGTGCTGCTCGCCCTGACCGGCCTGGGCGACGACCTGACCCCCTTCGCCGTCGAGCACCTGCCCTTCATGCGGCCGTCCTTCGCCACCATGACCGCACCGGCCCTGATCGTCGCAGGGGACCGGGACCAGTCCCAGCTGTCCACGCGCGGGCCGGACTGGTTCACCGACCCCTACACCTACAGCCCGGGCCCCAAGCACCTGCTCACGCTGTTCGGCGCGGAGCACTCGCTCGGCGGGATCCCCGGGTACGAGGTCGCCGAGACGACCGACGAGAGCCCCGCACGCGTCGCTCTGATCCAGCAGCTCAGCACGGCCTTCCTGCGCGACGCCCTCTCCCCCGGTGGCGCCGGTGCCGCGGAGTGGAAGACGGCCGTCGCCGCGCTGGACGGCGCGGCCGAGCCGCTCGGGACGCTGCGGAGCAAGTGACCTCTCGAAACCGGGCGCTCGATGCCCCAAGAGCTTCTCGCGCCCGGCTCAGCCCGAGCCGGGCGGGCGGCCTCGGCGCGGATGGGGGCGGGCCTCCTTGGGCAGGCGGCCCGCCTCCTTGAGGGCCCGGCGCAGCAGATAGTCGATCTGCGCGTTGGTGGAGCGCAGTTCGTCGGCCGCCCAGCGGGCGAGCGCGTCGTGCATCGCCGGGTCCAGCCGCAACAGCACCTGCTTCCGCCGCTGCGGCCCGGACCTGGCCTTCGTCCCCTCCGGCGGGGGCGGCGGCTCGGGGGCCGCCGTCCGCTCGGGCTCCGGGCCGGGGCTCTCTGCCGCCTCGGCGGTGTCGTCGCCGGTGCCCTCGCCGTCGGCTGTCACTGGTAGAGCGACCCCGCGTTCAGCACCGGCTGCGGGGACCGGTCGCCGCACAGCACCACCAGCAGGTTGCTGACCATGCTGGCCCGGCGCTCCTCGTCCAGTTCCACGAAGTCCTGCGCCGTGATGCGGGCGAGCGCGTCCTCGACCATGCCGCAGGCACCCTCCACGATCTGCTTGCGGGCCGCGACGACGGCGCCCGCCTGCTGCCGCTGGAGCATGGCGGAGGCGATCTCGGGCGCGTAGGCGAGGTGGGTGAAGCGGGACTCGACGACGGACACCCCGGCCGCCCGCACCCGGGCGGTCAGCTCCGCTGCCAGCTTCTCGGTGATCTCCTCGGCGTTGCCGCGCAGCGAGAGGCCGCCCTCTTCCAGCGCGTCGTACGGGTACTCGATGGCGATGTGGCGGACGGCCGCCTCGGTCTGGGTGGAGACGAACTCCGCGTAGTCGTCCACCGAGAAGGTGGCCTGCGCGGTGTCCCGGACCTGCCAGACGACGACCGCGGCGAGTTCGATCGGGTTGCCGTAGGCGTCGTTGACCTTGAGGACCGCCGTCTCGTGGTTGCGGACCCGGGTGGAGATCTTCGTGCGGGTGGTCAACGGGTTGACCCAGCGCAGTCCGTCGGCGCGGACCGTGCCGGTGTAGCGGCCGAAGAGCTGCACGACACGCGCCTCGCCGGGCGCCACCATGTTCAGCCCGGCCATACCGAAGACCGCGCCGATCGTCAGGACGATACCGAGCACGAGCAGCACACCGCCGACCGTGGCGCTGTCCCCGGCGGCCAGTCCGCTCCCGACGACGAGGCCGCCGACGCCGAGCAGGAAGCCGATCAGGCCCAGCAGAAGCGCGAGGCCGCCGGAGAGGCTGGCCGCGGCCGTCTCCTTCACCTCGGGTGCGGGCATCTCCGGTGCGTCGGCCGGCTGGTCACTGGTCATCGTGCTCCCCCGTTCGGTCGTGCGGGCGGGTGCGCACCATCCACAGCGGCACCCCTATCAAAGTGATAACACATTAACGCGCGGGGGCGGCCGCCGCCAGTCCGGGCCGACGGCCGAGCAGGCCCCGGGTGCCGGCGGAGGATCAGTCGCACACCTGCGAACGCAGGGCGTCGAGCCGGGCGGCGGCCGTCTCCAGCCACCGCAGATCGGCCTCCAGATGGAACAGCGCGTGGTCGCAGATCAGTTGGTCGGCGAGGTCGCCGCCGGTCTTGCGGCGGGTCAGTTCGCGCATCAGCCGCAGATGTTCGGCCCGCTGGGTGTCCAGCAGCGCGGCACCGTCCCGGCCCGTCAGCAGCGCGAGCACGAGCTTGGTGTAGAGCGTGCTGTGCAGATAGGGCTCCGGCTTCTCCGGCGTGGACAGCCACTCCTGCACATCGGTGACCCCGGCGTCGGTGATCGCGTACCGCTTGCGCTCGGGACCCTCACCGGGCTCCCTGCCCTCGACCTCCACGAGCCCATTCTTCAGCAGTCGCGACATGGTCGAGTAGACCTGTCCGTAGTGCAGGGGCCTGTCCTGCCCGAACCTCTCGTCGAAGGCCCGCTTGAGGTCGTATCCGTGGCGGGGTCCGGATTCCAGCAAGCCGAGCAGCGTGTGACCGATGGACATGGGCCAACTCTACACCACGTGTATACACATCGTGTATACACAGCGCTACCGCCGCCGCCCACCGGAACCTCCCCCGAATCTCCCCGGAACCCTCCCGGACCCTCCCCCGGACCCGCAGGACCGCGGGCCACGCGCACCCGAGCAACCCGGCACCCGCCCTTTGCGTCAGCGCATCGGGACCCCGAAGCCGGGGTCGGGACCGTGGGCGGACAGCGAGCGGGAAGCAGGCGATGGGACAGGCAGCGGACGACCGGATCGCGCAACCACCGCACGCGGGCCGGCACACGGACGCCGACCCGTCCGCCTCCGCGTCCGACACCCCGCCCGACACCGCCGGGCACCCCGGCCGCATCCTGCCGCCCCGCACCGTGCGCCTGCCCCGCCCCCGGGTGGGGCCGCCGAGCGGACTGCGGCCGTCCGACGAGGCCACGGAATCGGCCGGCGCCGACCCGCTCCCGGAAGCCGACCCGAGGCAGCCGTGGGGCGCGCTCCTGCTCCGCACCCTGCGCGGCCCGGCACTCGCCTTCCTCCGGCATCCCTACTGGGAACCCGCCGACCCCGCCCACGTCCTGCGGCGCTGGCCCGGACTGACCGCGATGTGCTGCGCGACGCTGTTCTTCTGGCTGTCGCTGACGCCCTCGCTGGTACCCCGACCCTGGCTGCTGCAGGGGGTGATCGGCGGGATCACGGCCGCCATCGGGTACGCCATCGGCGGGCTGCTGGAGTGGCTGCTGCGGCTCACACTGGGGCCGCTGTACCGCCGCCACCGCGGCCGGGTGCACCGCCTGCTGCCCGGACGACCGGGGCCGCACTGGCGAGCCAGGGCCTGGCTCGGCTACTACCTGCTCAGCACCGGACTCACCGTCGCGGCACTCTCCCTGAGCGCCGACGCGCAGCGGGAGCTGCGCCGGCTCCAGGAGATGCCCGAGACGCTGACCTGGCACTCCCTGATGATCGCCCTGCTGGCCATGGCGATCTGCGGCACGCTGGTGGCGCTCGGCCGGGCCGTGCGGCTGGGTACCCGTGTCCTGATCCGGCTGCTGGGCCGATTCGTGCCGCGCCCGCTGGCCATCGGCGTCGGACTGCTGGTCAGCGCCACCGTCGTGGTCTTCGGTACCCGCGACGTCGTCTTCGACCGCGGCATCATCGACGTCGCGGCACGGCTGGCCGAGAAGACCGACAGCAGCACGAAGGACGGCATCGTGCAGCCGGCCTCACCCCTGGTCTCCGGCAGCCCCGGTTCGCTGGTGCGCTGGGACGAGCTGGGCTACGAGGGGCGCAACTTCACCGGCTCCTCGCTCTCACCGCACCGGATCACGACCGTCACCGGCAAGCCCGCCGTGCAGCCGATCCGGGTCTACATCGGCCAGGAGTCGGCGCCGACCTTCGCCTCCCGCGCGAAGCTGGCGGTGCGGGAGCTGGAGCGCACCGGCGCCTTCGACCGGAACGTGCTGGCCATCGCCGGTACCACCGGCCGGGGCTGGGTCAACTCCACGGACGCCGAACCGCTGGAGTACATGCACGGCGGGAACACCGCGATCGTCGCCGTGCAGTACTCCTACCTGCCCAGCTGGGCGTCGTTCCTGGTGGACAAGGAGCAGGCGGGACAGGCCACCCGGGCCCTGGTCGAGGCCGTCCGTGCCCGCTGGCTGCGGATTCCGGCCCAGGAGCGCCCGAAGCTCGTCGTCTTCGGTGAGTCACTCGGCGCCTACGGCATCGAAGCCTCGTTCGACGGCCCCGACGACATGCTGTCCAAGGTGGACGGCGCGCTGCTGGCCGGAACCCCCAACTTCTCCCCCATCCGCCGGGAGCTGACCGCCCACCGCGACCGGGGCACCCCGATCTGGCGGCCCGAGTACCGGAAGGGGCGGCACTTCCGCTTCGCGCAGTGGCCGCGCAAGGACCTCGCACGGCCGGGCCCGGAGTCCCGGTGGCAGGGCCCGCGCGTCGTCTATCTGCAGAACGCCTCGGACGCGATCGTGTGGTGGTCGCCCGACCTGGCACTCGAACCGCCCCGGTGGCTGCGCGCCCCGCTGGGCCCGGACATCACCGACGAGGTCACCTGGTTCCCGCTGGTCACCTTCTGGCAGACGACGGTGGACATGGCGGTCTCCTACGGCGTCGGCGCCCCGCACGGCCACCGGTACGGCAACGGCTCGGTGGAGGGCTGGGCGGCGGTCGCACCCGCCGCGGGCTGGACGGAGCAGGACACCGCGCGGCTACGCCGGTTCATGGAGCAGCGGGAAGCCCCCTACTGAACCGGCACCCCGGCCGCGACGGTCCCAGGCCCCCGGGCCCGGCGCGTTTCCGGCCGCCGGAGACCACCCGCCGGACCCGCGCCGGGGCCCGTCATCACTCCTGGGCGCCGCCGTTCCCGGGCGGCGCCGACTGCTCCGGGCCGGGGGCGGTGGACCCGCTCCCGGCAGCACCCGCGGGTTGCGGGGCGGCCTCGCGCAGCCGGCTGAGGGTCTGCTCCTGCGCGTAGCCCTTGAGGTAGCCGACGACGGTGTTGGTGACGGCCACCAGCGGAACCGCCACGACCGCGCCGGGGATACCGGCGATCAGGCTGCCGCCGGTGACGCCGAGGACCACCGCCAGCGGGTGGACGCGCACCAGCCGGCCGAGGATGAAGGGCTGCAGGATGTGGCTCTCGATCTGCTGCACGGCCAGCACGACGGCCAGCGCCAGCAGCGCCGTGACGATGCCGTCGGTCACCAGCGCGACGACCACGGCGAGCGCGCCGGAGACCACCGCACCGATGATCGGGATGAAGGCGAAGAGGAAGATGAAGACGGCGAGCGGCACCGCCATCGGGACATTGAGCAGATACAGCCCGATCCCGATGAAGATCGCGTCGATCAGCGCGACTATGACCGTCCCGCGGACATAGCCGGTGAGCGTGGCCCAGGCGCGCGGACCGGCTCCCGCCACCCCCTCGCGGGCGGCCGCGGGGACGAACTTGAGCGTCCACTCCCAGATGCGGCGGCCGTCGTAGAGCAGGAAGAGCGTCACGAACATCGCCAGCAGGGCGCCCGAGAGGAACTCCAGGATGACGGTGACGCCCTCGATGCCGGCGGAGGTCAGCTCCTTGCTGTTGTCGCCGATCCAGTCGCTGAGGTTCTGCGCGATCTCGTTGATCTGGTCCTCGGAGACATGGAACGGGCCGTTCAGCGCCCAGTTCTTCAGCTCCTGGATACCGTCCTGCACCTTGTCGGTGAGGGTGTCCAGGTTCTCCATCACCTGCCACACCACGAACCAGCCGACCAGGCCCATGACGACGAAGCCGCCGATGAAGGTGATGGCGGTGGCCAGTCCGCGGCCCAGCCCGATCCGCCGCAGCCGGGCCACGGTGGGCTGCAGCAGCGCCGTGATGAGCAGACCCGCGGAGAAGGCGATGATCACCAGGCTTATCGTGCTGACGACCTTCATCAGCACCCAGATGACCCCGGCCAGCACCAGCAGCCGCCAGCCCGCCTCGGCGGCGACCCGCACACCCCACGGCACGGCGGCGGACGGCTCCGGCTTGGCCGCTATGGCGGGCGCGTACTGCGGGGGCGGCGGCACGTAGGCGCTGCCGTTCCCCGCGTCACCGGCCTCCGCCTCGGCCTGGGCCCGGCCCGCCTCGGTGTTGGAGAGCTCCGGGTCGATGCCGTCGGGCCGGTGCGCGGTCCCGGAGCCGCGCTCCGCTTCGGCACGCCGCTCGGCGGCCTTCGCGGCCCAGCGGCCCACGGCCACCCTGAGCCTGTCCATCCTGCTGGTCATTCCGCTTCCTCCGCCCCCGGGGCCAGTGGGTTCGCCGTGTGAGGGACGACGTTACCCGTGCCGATGGTTGCTTCGAGAACCGGATACCTCGGCCGAGGGCCCGCCACGGGGCCCGAGGGGGCGGCGCCGGGGCCCTGCGCCCGCGGGGCCGACCCGCGAAAAACGGGATGCCCCCCGGGTCGATCTTCACAGATCGCCGCGAGGGGCATCCCGTTCCGGACCCGCGGGGCCGGTGAGCTGCGCTGGACCGGTTCGGCTCAGTAGTAGTGGTTGGCCTGCCAGAAGTCCCACGCACCACAGGGGCTTCCGTACCGGTCGTTCATGTAGTTGAGGCCCCACTTGATCTGGGTGGCCGGGTTCGTCCGCCAGTCGGCGCCCGCCGAGGCCATCTTGGAGCCCGGCAGCGCCTGGACGAGTCCGTAGGCACCCGAGGAGGGGTTGGTCGCGCGGTAGTTCCAGCCGGACTCACGGGAGACGATCGACGAGAAGCACTGGTACTGGCCGCCGCCGACGATCTGCTTGGCCATCGACTGCACCTCTGCGGTGGAGTACGACGACTTCTGGGCGAAGTTCGCGCGCTCGTCGGACCGGCTCGCGGCCGACTTGACCTCGTCGCGCTCCTCGGCCTTCTTGGCTGCCTTCTCCGCTGCCGCTTCCTTCTCGGCCTTCGCCTTCTTGGCGGCGGCGTCCTCGGCGGCCTGCTTGCGGGCGGCCTCCTCGGCGGACTTCCGCGCCTCGGCGTCGGCCGCGGACGAGGCGGCGTCGACCTGCTGGGTCAGGGAGGCACTCTGCGCCCGGGCCTGCGACCCGGCTGGTATGTCCTCCAGGAGCGTCGCCTGGGCGGCGGTGGCCTCGGCGTCACCGGACGCCTGGCCCTGGTCGGCGCCTGCGGCAACCCCGACGACGGCGCCGACGGTGGTGACCGCGGTGGCGGACGCCACGGCGAATCCCCGGACCGAAATCCGAGCAGTCACACGGTTTCCTTCCAACATGCCCGCTGGGGTGACCTCGCGGACGCAATCGTGCCCCTGGCACTGGCCTCCCTCGTTCTGGCCACGGGAGACACGGGCCCGGTGGGTCTCCCCCGTTCGGGAGAGCCCGCGTGGTGCTTCGGGCGGCATACGGCGACTGCTGTTCAGTTCTGTACTGCGTTGCGATGTCGCACCGTTGGTGGTGCGGATGTGCCGTATGCGGGGCCTGACAGAAACCACACCCTGCCGGAACGGGACGCGCCGAAGCAATTCCGTGCCGAGTGGGAAAGCTCACACGGCGTTTGGGGGACAGGAATCTCGGAAACAGGCGCGCGAGCAGGCCCCGTGCGGCTAAGGTGCTGCGCCCTTGCGCACGGGGCCCGGCTCTCTCGGCGGCGACCAGTGGGCTCCGTCCGGCCCTCGGCCGAGGTCAGCGCAGGTCAGACGCGTCCCTCTGCGCAGGTCAGACGCGTCCCTCTTCCAGCATTTCGGTCACCAGTGCGGCAATCGGGGAGCGCTCCGAACGCGTCAGGGTGATGTGCGAGAAGAGCGGATGACCCTTCAACCGCTCGACCACGGCGACGACTCCGTCGTACCGCCCCACCCGCAGGTTGTCCCGCTGCGCCACGTCGTGGGTGAGGACCACCCGCGAGTCGGTGCCGATCCGGGAGAGCACCGTCAGCAGCACATTGCGCTCCAGCGACTGGGCCTCGTCGACGATGACGAACGCGTCGTGCAGCGAACGGCCCCTGATGTGGGTGAGCGGCAGCACCTCCAGCATGCCGCGACCCACCACCTCCTCGATGACCTCCCGGCTGGTGACCGCCGAGAGCGTGTCGAAGACGGCCTGCGCCCAGGGGTTCATCTTCTCCGCCTCGCTGCCCGGCAGATACCCCAGGTCCTGCCCCCCGACCGCGTACAGCGGACGGAAGACCATCACCTTGCTGTGCTGCCTGCGCTCCAGCACCGCCTCCAGCCCGGCGCAGAGCGCCAGCGCGCTCTTGCCGGTGCCCGCGCGCCCGCCCATCGACATGATGCCGACCTCCGGGTCGAGCAGCAGGTCCAGTGCGATCCGCTGCTCGGCGCTGCGGCCCTTGATGCCGAACGCCTCACGGTCGCCGCGCACCAACCGGATCCGACCGTCCGCCGTCACCCGGCCGAGCGCCTTCCCCTTCTCCGACTGCAGCACCAGGCCGGTGTGCACGGGCAGCTCCGGGGCGTCGTGCGGCAGAGCCGTGCTCTCCTCGGCGAAGAGTTCGTCCACGTCCTCGCCCGGGAGAGTGAGTTCGGCCATCCCCGTCCAGCCGGAGTCGGTGATCGCCAACTCGGCCCGGTACTCCTCGGCGAGCAGCCCCACGGACGACGCCTTGATCCGCAGCGGCAGGTCCTTGGAGACGACCGTGACGTCGTACCCCTCCGCCTGCAGATTGCGGGCGACGGCGAGGATCCGTCCGTCGTTGTCCTCCAGCCGGCCGTGCGGATTGAGGAACGCGGCCGGCAGCACCGCCGGATCCGAGTGGTTCAGCTCGACCCGGAGCGTGCCGCCCGTGTCGCCGATCGGAATCGGCGCGTCGAGCCGGCCGTGGCGGATGCGGTACTCGTCGAGCCGACGGAGGGCCTGCCGGGCGAAGTAGCCCAGCTCTGGGTGGTTGCGCTTGGCCTCCAACTCGGTGACGACGACCACGGGGAGCACGATCTCGTGCTCGTCGAACCGGTCCATGGCTGCCGGATCCGCCAGCAGGACGCTCGTGTCGATGACATACGTGCGTCGGCCGGAATCGCTGCGCTTCTTGCTGATCACCACGGTGGGACGAACCCCCTCGGATGAGGTCGGGAGCGACGGCGTCGCGGGGGAAGAGACCGGAGTCGGCCCGCACCACGCGGGCCGGGCTCCGGCCCTCCGCGTCCTGCGCCCGTGCCGCGCGCGTTGCTGCTCCGCGCGGTCCGGGGGCGTCCGTGGTGTCCAAAGGGCCTCCCGGCGACCACGCCCCTGGGAGGGGCACGGTCGTGAGGGATATTCCCTGCCGAGTGGTCAGGCATGCAATCAGCAGCCCCCTGCGTCGCAGCACGCCCGCGCGCGGCGGCCGAGAGGCCGCGGGAGTGCAGGGGGCCGACGGAGCAGCCGGGGTCCGGGCCGGGTCGGCCGTACGGAGCAGCGGGGCCGGGTCGGGCGGCGCCCCGGGGGCCCGGGCTCCGGAGGCGGGAACCGCGTCGGTCCCGGTCCCGGTCTCGGGCGCGGGGCGGTGGGGACGGAGGCGGCCGGGGGTGACAGAAGCGGCTGTCAGCCGCCGTACCGGCGGTGGCGCGCGGCGTAGTCGCGCAGTGCGCGCAGGAAGTCGACCTTGCGGAAGCCGGGCCAGAGCACCTCGCAGAAGTAGTACTCCGAGTGGGCGCTCTGCCAGAGCATGAAGCCGGACAGCCGGGTCTCCCCGCTGGTGCGGATGATCAGATCGGGGTCGGGCTGCCCTCTGGTGTAGAGGTGCTCCGAGATGTCCTCGACGGTGAGGCTCTCCGCGCACTCGTCGAGGCTTGTCCCGCGCGCGGCGCGGTCGCTCAGCAGCGAGCGGACGGCGTCGGTGATCTCCTGCCGGCCGCCGTACCCGACGGCGACGTTCACCAGTATCCCGTCGATGTCCCCCGCCTTCTGCTCGGCCTCCTTGAGCACCTTCTGGGTGCCGGCCGGCAGCAGGTCGAGCTGCCCGACGTGGTGCACGCGCCAGCGCCCGTCGGCGGCCAGGTCGCGCACGGTGTCCTCGATGATGCCCACCAGCGGGAGCAGTTCGCTGTCCGGGCGGTTCAGGTTGTCCGTCGACAGCAGCCAGAGCGTGACGACCTCGACGTCCGTCTCGGCGCACCAGCCGAGCAGCTCCTCGATCTTGGAGGCTCCCGCTTTGTGCCCCTGCTCGGTCGTCCCGCCGGCGGCGCGTGCCCAGCGCCGGTTGCCGTCCAGGATGACGCCGATGTGCTTGGGGGCCTGGTCGTGGTCGAGACGGTCCTCCACCCGGCGCGCGTAGAGCTTGTACACCAGGTCGCGCAACTTCATGGGAACGGCCAGCCTCTCCGTGCCGAGTCGGGATTCCAGCACCTTACTGCCGTTCGCCCGAGCGTACGAACCGAGCCGGTCAGGGTCGCGGCGCCGCCCCCGCGACCGGGAGCGGGGCCGCCACCGGCACGGTGATAGGAAAAGGCGTATGACGCACGGCACGCACCTCACCACATCCCCCGTCCCTGTCCCCACAGCCGTACCGTCCGACACGCTGTACCGTGCGGACCCCGCGCGCTACGACGCCATGGAGTACCGCCGCACCGGCCGCTCCGGGCTGAAGCTGCCCGCGATCTCGCTGGGGCTATGGCACAACTTCGGCGACGACCGTCCGCTGGCCACCCAGCGGGACATCCTGCGCCGCGCCTTCGACCTGGGAGTGACCCACTTCGACCTGGCCAACAACTACGGGCCTCCGGCCGGGTCCGCCGAGCTGAACTTCGGCCGCCTCTTCGCGCAGGACTTCCGGCCGTACCGCGACGAGCTGGTCGTCTCGACCAAGGCGGGCTATCCGATGCACCCCGGGCCCTACGGGGACTGGGGCTCGCGCAAGTACCTGCTCTCCTCGCTCGACGCGTCGCTGAGCCGGATGGGCCTGGAGTACGTGGACATCTTCTACTCCCACCGCCACGACCCCGAGACCCCGCTCGAGGAGACGATGGGCGCGCTCGCGAGCGCCGTCCAGCAGGGCAAGGCGCTGTACGCGGGCATCTCCTCCTACAGCGCGGCGCGCACCCGCGAGGCCGCCCGGCTGCTGCGCGAGATGGGGGTGCCGGCCCTCATCCACCAGCCCTCCTACTCGATGATCAACCGCTGGACCGAGGACGACGGGCTGCTGGACACGCTGGAGGACGAGGGCATGGGCTGCATCGCCTTCGCGCCGCTCGCCCAGGGGCTGCTCACCGACAAGTACCTCGGCGGTGTCCCCGAGGGGTCCCGGGCCGCCCAGGGCAAGTCCCTGGACCCGGCGCTGCTGACGGACGAGGTCGTGCGGCGGCTGCGCGGCCTGAACGGGATCGCCGAGCGGCGCGGGCAGTCCCTCGCCCAGTTGGCGCTCCGCTGGGTGCTGCGCGATCCGCGGATGACCTCGGCGCTGATCGGCGCCAGCTCCGTGGCGCAGCTCGAGGCCAATATCGCGGCGCTGCGTGCCGGGAGCCTGACCGGGAGTGAGCTGGCCGAGATCGACGAACTCGCCGTCTCGGAGCCCGGCGCCAACATCTGGGCCGCCAGCAGCAACTCCTGACCGCTGCCGCGGGGCCCGACGGGGCCCGGGGAACGAAAAGCGGGCCGGTCCGTGGGGGGATACGGACCGGCCCGAGGGGGGGGTTCCCACCATAGCCCCTCGGGTGCGATCTTCCGCACACCAACGGCCGTGTCGCACAAGCGGATCCGGGCCTTCAGACCGCCAGCGCGCCCAGCGCGACACCGGCCATCGCCCCGAGCACCATGAAGGGACCGAAGGCCAGGGCGCTGTCCCGCCGGGCGCGACCGGTCGCCACGAGGGTGAGGCCGTAGCCCGCCGCGGCCAGGAAGCCGAGGAACGCACCGGCGAACAGCACCCCCCAGCCGTACCACCCAAGAGCGACCCCCACCGACAGCGCGAGCTTGACGTCGCCGAAGGCCACCGCGCGCGGGCTGATCAGGAACAGCACGAAGAAGGCCGCTGCCAGCACCGGTCCGCCCAGCAGCGCCCGGCTCCAGCTCCCGCCCGCGTCGGGCAGCAGGGCCGCGCCGCCGAGCAGTACGGCGGTGCCTCCTGCGAGAGGCAGGGTCAGCAGGTCCGGCAGCCGCATCACCGCGTGGTCGACCGCCGCCAGCAGCAGGGCCACCGGCACGACCAGCAACCACACGGCCAGCTCCGGACGCAGCCCGGCGGCCGCGGCCAGTCCGGCACAGGCGAGCGCGCCGAGCAGTGCGAGAGCGCCCCGTCCTCGCCCGTACGCCCCCCGGGGCTCCTGGCTCCCGGCGCACGCGGCGCACGTGGCGGGGCCGAGCAGGCCCCGCACTCCCCCGTCCAGCGGATGCCCGCGGGGGCAGCTCCCGCGCCACGGCTCCCCGGGTTCCACCGAAAGCCGGTAGACGGCCCGGGGCAGCAGGGAGCACACCGCGGCGCCCCAGGCGGCGGCGGCCGGTATCACGATCCACTCCAGCGGCGGCACACCGCGAGCCTACGCGGGGCCGGTGGCAGCACGTCCCTACTCGCCCGTACGGAGGGCTTCGGGAGCGATTCATCTCACACCGGCGCGGAGCATCCCGGAGCGGGACAGCGCCGACACCTGCGACGCAGCACCAACCAGCCGTCCCCGGCGTCTCGTTATCCACCTGCCGTTGTCAGTGGGGGGCCGTACTGTAGTGCGTATGACATCGACTTCCACCGGGCCCGGAGAGCCCGGACGGCTCCAGGAGACCGCTGCGGGCGCTGCGCCCGCGCCGGAGACCTCCGTCACCGCGGCCAACGACGCGATCAGGAACTTCGTCGCGGGCCGCACCCTCTGGTCGAAGGAAGCTCTGGCCGAGCTTGACCGGCTGCGCGGGCAGTGGCAGCGCGCCGTTCGTGCCGAGATGGTCGAGGCGGCGTGAGGGCCGCCGCCTCGGCCGTCTCCTCCTTCCGGTGAGCCCCGACTCGCCCTCCTCTCCGCGCCACTTCGGCGCACGCGCACCGCACCTCCCGCCGAACGGGGTCTCGTCACCGACCCGTTGATCCGCGACCATGTGACGGGTCAGCGGTACCCGCGGCACGCGGGCCCCACCGGCGGACGGAGGCGCGGTGCACAAGCGCGGACTGCGGCGGCGGATCCGGCCGCGGGCGGCGGACGGTCCCGCCGCACCCGAGTACGACGGCCCCGGCCCCGAAGACGACAGCCCCGAGCCGGGCGACGGCGAGGCAGCCGAACACGAGGCACCCGAGTCCGTGGAACGGGCCAGGCGCGGGCGGCGGCGACTGCTGGTCGCCGGCGCCCTGTTCGCGACACTGATCCTCCCCCGGGTCGTCAGTCCGCCCGGCTCCGCGGACGGCACCGAAGCCGCCCGGCCCGCACCCCGCACCGGCAGCGCCTCCGCGTCCCCGCGCCCCGGCGACGGCAGCAGTTCCTCCCCCGCACCGGCCCCCACCGGGCCGGCACCCGGTGGCGCACCGCGCCCGCCCGGGAGCCCCGCACCCGGCAGCACCGGCCCCGCGGCGGGACCGGGATCCGGCGGCGAGGAGGCCGCGTTCCGCTCGGTACGCGCGGGGCAGTGCCTGACCGTGCACGGCAACGGCTCGGGGTGGAACCGCCCGGCACCCACTCGGGCCACCCGGATCGGCTGCGGGGACGACCGCGCCTTCACCCGGGTGACGGCCGTGCGCCGTTCGCCCGCCGACGGCACGAGCGACCCCCCGTGCCCCACCGGGAACGGCCGGGCCACCTGGACTCACGGCGCCACGACGCTCTGCCTCACCCGGCAGTTCCGGACCGGCCAGTGCCTGCTGGCCGAGGCGGACGACGGGCAGGTACGTGCCGCGCTGATGTCCGCACCCGCCTGTTCCACGGCCCCGCCCTCCGGCCCGGGCCGGTACAACCGGCTGCTGCGGGTCACCGGCGTCCGGGACGACACCGCCCCCTGCCGGGAGAACGCCCCCGCGCCGCACTCCCACTACTGGCGGTGGCGGATCGACGGCGGCGACCGCACGCTGTGCACGGCCGACGCGACGGAGTGAGACACACCACCCCGCTCACCCCGCCCGGCGTCGCACCCGGGGAACGGCAGTGGCCAGCACGATCGCGAGCCCGCCGACGAGCAGCACGAACGGCAGCGCCGCACCCGCCAGAGCCAGGAACGGCAGCGCGGAGAGCCCGGCGACGAGGCAGTAGCAGGCACCCGCGAGGGAGAGGAAGCACTGGGTGCGGGGCGGCCCGTCCACGTTGAGGCGCACCACCAGCGCCGCACACACCGCGGCCCACAGCGCCGCCCGGGGCTCACCGAAACCGAACGCGTCCCGGGCCGCCTCCGCCGCACGGAACCACCACTGCGCGTCGAAGGCCTCGGCGACGCGGGGGAAGTCGGCGGCATAGTCGGGCAGCCGGGCGTCCTTCGGCACCCGGGCGCCGAAGGACACCACGTCCTGCCGGACGCACTCGGTGACCAACAGCACCGCCGCACCGAGCGCCTGTGCCAGGCCGGAGCCCCACCCGACCGTCCAGGCCCGCAGCCGGGCGGTGCCGGGAACCTCTGGCGGACCCGCGCCGGGTGCTCCGCCGTGCGGCGCCGTCGTCTTCCCCGCTGTCTTCACCGCCGCCGCCCCGCCGGAACCCGGTCCGGCGTCCACCGCCGCCCCGCCGGGTTCCGCCGCCTGTTGAGCCACGCCCGCACCCCCTCGGCCCGCCGTCCCTCCGCGGTCGGCCCGGACCCTCCGGGCCGGCCCCGCCATGATCGGACGCACCGTCCCGGCCCGCAAGGGGCCGCATGGGCCCACGAGTCGGACGGTACGCGGTACCCGTCAGCCCTTCTTGGGGAAGGACACCTCCACGCGGCGGTTCTTCGCGCGGCCCTCCTCGGTCCTGTTGTCGGCGACCGGATAGTCCTCGCTGTAGCCCCGCACGTTGAAGCTGACCTCGGAGCCCAGCTTCCGGGCCAGCGCCGTCTGGACGGCTGTCGCACGCTTCTTGGAGAGCTGCTTGCCATGCGCGTAGGAGCCGAGGTCGTCGGTGAAGCCGAAGACGTTGACCTCGGTGCTGCCCTGCTTCTCGATCTCGTCCGCGATGGCCTCGATCCGGTCCCTCGCATCGCTGCCCAACTCGGCGCTGTTCTTGGCGAACAGCACCTCGGCCTGGAGGGTGAACTTCGTCTTCGCGGAGCTGTCCTCGCGGCGCTCCTCGCCCCCGAGGTCCTCGGTCACGAACTTGATGTCCAGCACCTTGGGCTCGGCGAGCTTCGCGCCCGCGGCGAGGCGCAGTCCGTCGGCCTCGGCGTCCACCCGCACGGGTGTCCCGGAGTCCTTGAAGTCGTCCGGCGGCGCGCTGAACCCGGGGTCCCCGGGGCCTTTCTCGCCGGGCAGCGAGGGCGCCTGCGCGGTGGGGATGCCGGTGGGGTCGTCGGTGGGGTAGCGGGTCGCGATGTCCGGGACGGACGGAGTCGGCCCGGGGGTGGGGTCGTCCGCCCGCGCGGCGGGGGCGGTGATCCCCAGGACGAGGGCGGCGGAGGCGGACGAGGCCGCCGCGGCTCTGGCGGCGAGCCGCCACCGGGTGAAGCCCATCCCTCACTCCCCTTCAGAGATCGTCACACCGGCGGGAGGCATGTCCGCGATCTGGAACTCGACCTCGTCGTGGCCTTCCGGCGGGGCGGGGAACTGCGCGTACCAGGTCTTCGACTTTCCGGCGAGCACCGGCTGGCCGAACGAGGTGCACAGGCACTTGCCTTCGGTGTCCCTGAGAACGAGATAGCGCTTCTTGCCCTTCTTGTCGACGAGTTTGGCACCGGCGACCGACAGCTTGTTGCGCAGGGCGACTTCGGACTCGTCGCCCTCCCAGCCGGGTGCCACCCACGCCTTGCCCCCGCCGTTGGTCACCTTGCCGCTGACCGTCACGAAGCCGCCGGACTCACGGCGGGCCGAGGTGATGGTGAGGGTGATGTCCTCGCCGCCCCGCACCTCCGCCAGCGGCTCGCCGTCCGCGGGGGCGCCGGAGCGTCCGCCGTCCGAGCCGCCACCGCCCCCGTCGGCCTGCTCGGAGGACCGGGGCTCCTTGCCGTCGCCACCGCCGTCGCCGCCCCCGCCGCACCCGGCGGTGAAGGCCAGTCCGGCCGCGAGGGCCACGGCGGTCATGGTCCTGCGGGCCCGCAGGACGCGCCGATGATTCATGGACCACTCGACTCTCGTTCGTCGTTCACTCGTCATTCGACCAGCACCACCGAGAACAGGTCGGACGGATTCAGGTCGCGCCCCGCGTGCTCGGGGTCGATCGTCAGGTCCTCGCCGTCGCAGCGCAGCCGGACTTCCCCGGCGCCGTCCCCGTCGCTGTCGTCGCTGTCGTCGCTGTCGTCGCTGTCGTCGCCGCGGCCGCCGTCGCTGTCGTCGCCGGTGCCGTCCGTGCCGTTCTCATCGCTCTCGTCGCCGTCGCTGCTGTCGTCGCCCGTGCCGTCGCCGTCGGGGTCCTCCGCGACGCAGCGCGGCCGGAGCACCGCGGTGGCGGTGGCCTTGGCGGTCCTGTTGTCCGCGCCGGGGACGATCGTGCGTCCGGTGTCGAACCGCGTCTCGATCCCGACGCGGTAGCCGAGGTCGCCGTCCCGCGTGACCGGATCGCAAGTGAGCAGGTCGGAACGGTTGCGGTCCGCGAAGTGCGCCGCCGCGCCGCATCCGTCGCCGGTCAGCGGGGCCACGGCGGTCAACCAGTCCTGCCAGCCCCGTTCGGCCTCGACGGCGTCCAGGAAGCCGTCGAAGAACTGCCGGCGGTCGTCCTCGGCGGCACCCAGCGCCGCCGCGTCCGCGGCGGTCTGGCCGCCGTTGCGCACGGTGGCCGCCTGGGCCACCGCGAAGAAGGCGAAGGCGAGGAACAGCAGGCCGGCGATCACCGCTCCGTAGAGCAGGACCGTCTGGCCGCCGTCGCCGGACGGACGGCGCGCGCTCAGCCACCCAGCACGGCGGTCACCGCGTTGATGATGGCGCCCGAGATCAGCGAGTCGAGCCCCAGCGCCCGGATGGCCAGGATGATGCCCGCGACGAGGATGACGATCCCGGCGTATTCGATCGAGTTGGCGCCCCGGTCCCCGCCCCTGCCCCGCATCAGGGCGAGGCGGGTGCGGATGCGTCCGCGCGTGCCGTTCGGCATCGGGCTCTCCTCCGTTGCTGGCTGACTCGGTACCCCTGGAGGGATACGTCCCCGTGGCGTTCCGGACGTTCGGGCCCACCCGCCCCGCACGACGGCCGGTGCCGGGGCGGCAGCGGCGTGGTGTCACCTCGGCCCCCTCCTGCCGGTACCCCGCGGTGTAGCTAACAGTCGCTGTCCGAATGCAGACTGTGCCACAACTCATTGCGGCGGCGAAGGGGTGGACGGCAACAGGTGCCGCGACCGGGGCCGCACCGGGCACGGACGGGCAGGTTCCGGCACGGCGGGCGGTGGGGAGGGCGGGGAGTAAGCCGGACATGGACCGACGCCGCCTCCTCTCGACGGACCGTGGCGGCAGGGCGAGCGGTGCATCCGCGCGAGGAACACCCGTTCTGAATGCGCGTGTTGAGCAGATGCGGGCTGCGGATGTACCGACCCTCACCATAGCGAGCGAGATGCCCCGTGCGCCCCCTTCGCAACCGCTCTTCCGGGCACGTACAAGTCCCGTATGCGACAGAGCGGGCATATCACCGCGCACCTCGTCGCAGCACACCGCCCCTTGCCCGTATTCGCGAGCAGAAAGCGGACGAGCGGAAGTGCGGCGCCGCGAGTCGACTCACAACGGGCCAGGAAGCAACGGGACTCCCTTTTCGCCCCCTTCGCACGGCACTCCCCCATGCCCGCAGTACAGCCCGGGAATACGATCAAGAAAAACATTCCGGACGTGAAATCCGGCGGATTCGGCCGGATATGGCGCGACGACCATTTTCTGGTGTGCCGGAAATATGAGTGCTCAAGGTGCCCGGTCTGTCGCGCCCGACGTGCGGCAGTTCGCAGCCGGACGCCCGGTCCTGCCGCTGGTCTGCGAGAACCCACCGTCGACAGGAGCTGAGGAACCAGGTGAGTGCCCTGCGGGAACGATGTCCCGAGAGGCTTGGGGTGAAGCCGTGCCGGTGCCGCCGGAGAGGCGGACGTTGCGGCCGGGCTACTGCCCCTACCCGAATCCGGCAGCTCATCTCTCAGGCGCAGGAGAGGGACTCTCCTGCGCCGGGAAATCCTGCCCGAAAGTCCCGGAGCCGCATCCGCCGCGGCGCCGCCCCGGCGCCGGCCGCTGGAGGCGCGGGTGTGGTGCTGCCGCTGTTCGCGACCGGCAACGGCTGCCGGAGCCGGCGGCCTGACCGCCGGCAGCGACATCCGCCACGGGATCACCACCTCGCACGAGGTGTCCGGCACCCCGCGCGTAGGTGCGCGGACCGCAACGCAGGGGGCGAGGCCGCGCTCAGCCGCCCAGCACCGCGCCGAAGTCCGTGTCCGAGCCCAGGATGAAGGTGGCGACGATGAGGATGAGGGTGCCGGGGAGCAGGAAGGCGATGGTGGTCATGGTGGCCTTGGGCACGGTCTTGGCCGCCTTGCGGCGCGCGTTCTGGGCGTCGGTGCGGCGCATGTCGGTGGCGATCTGGATGAGCGTCTCGGCGATCGGGGCGCCGAGCTCCTCGCCCTGCTGAAGCGCGGTGACGAACTGGTCGACCTCGTCGCTGGCGTTGCGTGCACGCAGTTCGTCGAAGGCCTGGCGGCGGCTGACGCCCATGTCCATCTGCCGGAGTGTGATGCGCAGTTCGTCGGCCCACGGCCCCCGGTAGCGGTCGGCGACCCGCTCCAGCGCCTGCCGGAAGCCGAGTCCGGCGGAGACCACGACGGCCAGCACGTCGAGGAAGTCGGGCAGGGTGCGCTCGATGACGCGCCGCCGCTCCTTGATCGCCTGCCGGATGGCGAGGTCGGCCGCGAACCAGCCGAAGGCCAGCACGAGCGCGGTGAAGAAGAGGCTGCCCGCCCACAGTCCCACCAGCCCCATGCCGAGGCCGAACGCGCCGTAGACGGCGCGGCGGGCGGCGTACCGCTGGAGCGTGAGACCGCCGGGGTTGCCGGCCTGGTCGATCCGGCGGCGCTTGGCCGCGACCTGCCTGGGGCCCATCAGCCGCAGCACCAGCGGCGCCAGCCGCATGCCGAGCCGGTCGACGGCGGCCTCTCCCGTGGAGGTGCGGGTGGCACCGACCTCCAGCGCGACGGCCAGGTCGGGCGGGAGCCTGGCCTCCGCACGGTACATCCGCAGGCCCAGGAAGGCGCCGAGGACGGCGAGCGCGCAGAGGGCGGCGAGTCCGAGAGCGAGCACGGGCTCACACCTCTATCCGGCCGAGGCGGCGGATGACGAGGAACCCGGCGGCGAAGAGTCCGACGGCCACCACCATGGCGACCTGCCCGACCGGGCTGCCGGTCACCCGGGCGAGGGCGCCGGGCATCATCGAGTTCATCATCAGCATGGCGCCCAGGCCCAGCAGCGGGATGGTGAAGGCCGTCGCGTTGACCTCGGCGAGCATGGTGCGCACCTCGCGCCGGGTCTCCTTGCGCTCCTCCAGTGTGGTGGTGAGATTGCGGAGCGAGGCGACGATGGTGCCTCCGGCCCGGTTGGCGAGGACGAGCGTGGTGACCAGGACGACGAGTTCGCGCGAGGGCAGCCGCTCGGCGAGTTCGTTGAGCGCGTCGTCGACGGAGCGGCCGACGGCGAGCTGGTCGGTGACCAGCCGCAACTCGTCGCCCGCGGGGGCCTCCAGCTCCTCGGCTGCCATGCCCAGCGCCGTGCGCAGGGCGAGTCCGGCCGAGGTGGCGTTCGCGAGGATGCGGGCGAGTTCGGGGAGCTGGCCGATGAACTGCTCGGTGCGGCGCTGCCGCTGGTGCGCCAGGAAGGCGTTGGCGGCCAGCACCCCGACGAGCCCGGCGATCGGTCCGAAGAACGGCGCGAGCACGGAGGACGCCAGCAGCCACAGCACGGCGACCAGAGCGGTCAGGTATACGACGTACTCGCCGGGCGTGAGGTCGAGTCCGGTGGCGGCGAGCTTCGCCTGGAGGCGGCGGCCCGCGCCGGTCGCACGCACCCGCCGGTCGACCCCGGCGAACCGCTGCCGCCCGCCGGTGCCGGGCGGCAGCGCCGGGGCGGGGCCGCCGTCCCGGTCGAGCCGGTGGAGCAGGGCCCGGCGGCGGGCCCGCCCGGAGGCGTAGAGCAGCACGCCGGCGGCGGCCAGCACACAGGCCGCCAGTGCCGCACCGAGAGCGGTTCCGGCGGCGGCCTCCAGTGCGAGCGCCGTGCCGGGCGGGCGCGGGTCGGGGGTCACACCGCCTCCCGGGTGGCGAGCTGGTCCTCGGAGTGGGCGATGCCGAAGGCGGCGGGCACCGGTTCCCCGGCCAGATGGAGCCGGTCGGCGACGCGGCGGGGCAGCGGCAGATGGGTGAACGTGCCGTGCACCCGGCCGTCGGGTCCGGTGGGCCGCGCCGCGAACCGGGAGACGGTCGCGATCTGGAAGGTCTCACGGCCGTGCGAGGCCAGCAGGGCGATCTCCACGATCCGGCGGGAGCCGTCCGCGAGCCGCGCGAGTTGGACGATCACGTCGACGGCGGAGTTGATCTGGTCCTGGAGGGCGGCGAAGGGAACGTCGACCTCGGACATGGAGGCCAGCGTCTGGAGCCGCATCAGGGCGTCCTCGGCGCTGTTGGCGTGCACGGTGGCCAGGGAGCCGTCGTGCCCGGTGGACATGGCCTGGAGCATGTCGAGGGTCTCGCCGCCGCGCACCTCGCCGACGATGATGCGGTCGGGGCGCATCCGCAGCGAGTTGCGCACCAGGTCGCGTACCGTCACCTGGCCCTTGCCCTCCACGTTGGGGGGCCGGGTCTCCAGCCGGATGACGTGCTGCTGCTGGAGTTGCAGTTCGGCGGCGTCCTCGACGGTGATGATCCGCTCGTGTTCGGGGATGAGCGCGGACTGCGCGTTGAGCAGGGTCGTCTTGCCGCTGCCGGTGCCGCCGGAGACGATCACGTTGAAGCGGGCCCGGATGAAGGCGGACAGCAGTGCGAGCATGTGCTCGTCCAGCGTGCCGAGTCCGATCAGTTCGCCGAGCGCGTAGGCGCGCGGGAAGCGGCGGATGGTGAGGGTGGCACCGGTCAGCGACAGCGGCGGGATGATGACGTTCACCCGCTCCCCGGACGGCAGCCGCGCGTCCACCATCGGGTTGGACTCGTCGACCCGGCGGTTGACGGTGGAGACGATGCGCTCGATGGTCTGCAGCAGTTGCTCCTCGGAGGCGAACCGGACGGGTACCTGCTCGACGCGTCCGCCGCGCTCGACGAAGATGTGGTCCGGCCCGTTGACCATGATCTCGGTGATCGAGCCGTCCTCCAGCAGCGGTTCGAGCACCCCCAGGCCGAGGGCCTCGTCCACCACGCGCCGGATCAGCAGCGTGCGGTCGCCGGTCGCCAGGACCGGGCCGTCCCGGCTGATGAGGTGGCCGAGCACCCGCTCCAGGCGGGCCCGGCGCTCGGCGGGGCTGAGCGCCGACATCTCGGCGAGGTCGATCTCCTCCAGCAGCTTGGCGCGGTAGGCCGGCACCAGGTGCCCGGTGCTGTCGGCGGTGGAGCCCGGCGCTCCGGGGCCGGCGGCCGCCGCGGGATTGTCGTGCCCGGTGATGCGGGAGCGCAGACTCATGGACCGACCTCGCTCATTCCTGTCCTCTCCGTCGCGGCGGTCGCCCGGCTCATCGGCGGCGGTCGCTCGGCATCGTCGCGGAGCGGGACGCGGAGCCCAGGCTGTCCATCCCGGGCAGCAGGGAAGGGATGGACACGGTCGCGGTGACCCGCACCTCGCCCCGGCCGTCCGCGCGCGTGAAGCTGCTGCGCTCCGCCGTCCAGTCGGACATGGCGGCCCGTCCGCCCGCCGCGTACCGGTCGCTCGTCTCCTCCCGGGAAGCCACCCGCGCCGCCGCCCGGGCGCCGGTGCCCGCCTGCTGGACGGCGTAGCCGACGATGCCGAGCTGGATCGCCGCCATCGCCACGAGCAGCAGCAGCGGCAGCATCCCGGCGAACTCCAGCGCGCTGGAGCCGCGGTCGGCCGCCCGGCCCCGAACACCCCGGCACTCCCGCAGACCTCGAAGGTCCCGAAGGCCCTCGCGGCTGGGCAACTCCCGGCGGGCGCTCCCCGGCATGCCCCCTCACCCCTCCTCCGCCGCGCCCGCCGCACCGCTCACCGTGAACGGCAGACCCGCGCCGCCCGGGAACAGCAACGGTGTGCGCAGGTCGACGTCGGCCTTCCAGACGGTGTCGCCGCGGGTGCAGCTGACCGCCGCGTCGGTACGCCACTTGGCGGGCAGGTGTGCGCGGGCCGCGGCCTCGCAGGCGCTCCGCGGGTCCCCGTAGGCGGCGGCCGCGGTGGCGGCGCGGGCTGCCTCGTCGGCGGAGTTGCCCGCGAGGGAGAAGGTGTAGCCGATCAGGACGCACTGCCACAGCAGCACCAGGGTGAGCAGCACGACCGGCGCCATCCCGGCGAACTCCACGGTCAGCGAGCCACGGTCGCCGCCCCACGCGCCGGCGCGTCCCTCCGGTGGCACCCGGCGGGGGAGGCCCGGGGCTCCGCGGTCGGAGCCGGGCGACGGCACGGTGCCGGCGGCCGGACCGGGCGGCAGCGCCTGCCGCGCCTGCCGCGCCTGCGGGGCGAGCGCGGGTCTGTGTCCGGCCTGCTCGCCCCCGCTCCCGCCGCCACCGCCCTGGCCGCCACCGCGCGCCCGGCGCCGGGCCGCGGGGCCGCGGGGCGGCTCTCCGCCCGGCCCCGCGGCCAGTCCGAGCTCGCCCGCCAGTGCCCACAGCGCCTGCCGCACGCTGCCTTTGGGGTCCAGGTCCTGCATCCGCCCGGCGTCCAGCGCGGACTGGAGCTCCTTGAAGTGGGCGGGCACGGTCGTGCGGGCCACCGGGCTGCCGGTGATGCGGGCGACGAGCTGCGGCTGGATCTCGGCCTGCCGCGAGGCCCGGTTGACGACGACGACCGTCTCCTCCGCCGTGCGGACCCGCAGCCGGTCCCACATCCGCACCATCCGCTTGGCGCCCCGTACGGCGAGCACGTCGGGGGTGGTCAGCAGCAGGGCGAGGTCGGCCGCCTCGACGGCCGCGGCGTTCCCGGCGTGCAGCTGGCTGCCGCAGTCCAGCACCACCGTCTCGTAGTGGGAGCGCAGCGCGGCGACCAGTTGGCGGGCGGTCCGCTCGTCCACGTCCTCGCCCCGCTCACCCTCGTCCGGGGCGAGCAGCAGGCCGAGACCGGTCTCGTGCGGGTAGACGGCGTCCTGGAGGACGCGCGGGGTCAGGTCCTTGATCCCGGCCAGGTCGGCGACGGACCGGCGGAAGCGCACGTCCAGGAAGGAGGCCACGTCCCCGGACTGGAGGTCGAGATCGGCCAGCACCGTGCTGCGGCCCGCGGCGCGTGCGGCGAGCGCGAGCTGGACGGCCGTCAGGGTGGTGCCGACGCCGCCCTTGGCCCCGGAGACGGTGACGACGGTGCCGCCGCCCGGTCCGGCGGCGCCGGGCGGCGCGGCGGCGCGGCCCTCGGGACCGCCCAGGTGGCGGCGGACTCCGGTGGCCCAGGCCGCGGCGGCGCCGACCCGGGCCGCCAGTTCGTCGTAGTTCAGCGGCAGTCCGGCGACACCGCGGGCTCCGGCGTCCATGGCGGCGGCGTACAGCGCGGGGCTGGTGTCCTGGGTGGCCAGGACGAGGGCGACGGCGGGGAACCGGAGGGCGACCTGACTGATCAGTTCCAGTGCGGGGATCGGGCCGATCAGTTCGTGGACGAGCACCACCTCGGGCAGCTCGGCGGGTGCCTCGCCCGCCTGCTGGGCGAGGGAGTCCAGCAGCTGCCCCGAGTCGACGGCGGGCGCCACCGGCTCGGCGTCGGGGAGCTGGCTGAGCAGGGTGACGAGAGGGCGGGCGGCGTCCGGGTCGCTGACGGCGGGCTGGATGCGGATGACCATCGGGGCCTCACTTGTCTCCGGGGAGCGTGTAGATGCGGTCCTCCTCGGGGACCTCGGTGTCGTCACCCGGTGCGACCAGGGCGAGCCGGACGTGCTCGGCGAAGGACTCGGCGTAGGCGACGCGCTGGGCGTCCTCGGTGGTGAGCGCGAAGGTGATGGGCACGCCGTCGCGGTCGCGGGCGCGTTCGTCCCGGTCCCCGCCGTCCTTGAGCGGGGTGAGCTTGCCGACGTCGATGACCTTGGCACCGCTGACGATGACCCGGGATTCGGAGGGGGTGCTGCCGCGGCCGTCGCCTCCGGCGCGCTGCTCGCCCTCGAAGGTGGCGTAGATGTTGACCCGGTTGCCGGGGCGGATCTTCCCGGCGACGCCGGTCTCGGCGTCGATCATGATGGCGATCTCCTGCTCGCCGGCCTCGAGTTCGGGCCGCTCGGCCAGCATGTCCGACTGGAGCAACGAGCCCTTCTTGAGGGGATTGACGGCGATCTTGCGCCGGATGTCGTCCAGGTCGGTGACGGCGGTGGCGGGCAGCCACCGCTTCGGCATGGACACCTCGGTGAACTGCGAGCTGTCCAGCGCCCGGTAGGCGGGCACGTCCTCCTTCAGTTCGTAGGCCGTCGTCTCCTCGCCCACCTTGGACTCCACGTTCCGGACGACGGCCAGCACTCCGGCGAACGCGGCGAGGGCGCACAGGCCCGAGAGGACCAGCAGGAGGACACCGCGGCGCTGGCGTGAGTTCATGGACGGATTCCTCGGGGGTCGGCGACGGCGGGCTCGGGCTGGGCGGGCGCGGACGGCGCCGCGGAGTGGGCGGCGGCCGCGGACGCGGGCGGAGCTGAGGCGGCGGGAGGCGTGGGCGGCAGCGCGGCGGCGCAGAACGCGCAGCGGTCGCCAATCAGTTCGAGGCCGCATCCGGGGCACTCGTCCCGGCGTACCGAGGCGACCAGTTGGTAGAGGACCGAGACGTCGGGGATGGCGGCCACGAACTCGGTCAGCCGGGCCGTGCCCCACCAGCCCGCCGAGTCCCGGGGCAGCGGCGCCTGGTGTACGTGCCCCACCCGCCAGCGGGCCGGGAGGGTGTGCAGGGCCCAGTCCGCGGCGAGCCCTCCGGGTGCGACGGTCAGCTCCGTGGCGAACTGTGGCGCGGTCAGACCCGCGTCCGCCTCGGGGGTGCCGAGCCGGACCAGTTCGGGGGTGGGCGCCGCCAGTACCGCGAACCGGCTGCCCGGTAGCCAGGAGCGGGCGTGCGAGGTGACGCCGACGGGAACCCGGTCCAGCTTGGCGACGGACCCGAGGACGGCGCCGGCGTACAGATAGTGGGTCAGCAGGCGGGCCGCGGCACCGAGCACTCCGGGGGTGAAGTCGCACAGCGAGAGCTGCCGAAGCTGCCGCACCAGCACGCCGGTGGCCAGCGGCGGCAGCTCGACCGGCAGCAGGGCGATCCGGCGGCTCTCCAGCAGGGAGCGGACGGTGTGCAGCCGGTGCCGGTGGCGCAGCGGAAGGGTGGCGGGGAAGACGGTGACCAGGTGGCCGTGCCGCTCCAGCAGGCCCTGGGTCTCGGCCAGCGCCGCGTCCAGCGGCTGCTCCCCGGGCGGGGAGAGCACATGGGCGTGCGGGGTGTGCCGGTCGGAGGCGGCGAGCAGGTGGTCGGGGCAGGTGACCGCTAACGCCGTCGACACATCAGCCTCCCCCGGAGCCCACCACCGGGCTACCACACTAGCCATGGGCCCGCGCACCGGGAACCGTTCCCCGCAACTGGGCGCAGCCGGACCACTACCCGCCCCACCCGGCCCGCCAATCCCGCGGCGGGAAAGTCCGCGGGCCGCCGGCCGGCCGCGTCACCAGGGCAGGTCGCGGACCTGCTGCACGCACAGCACGAGGAAGAGCACGCAGGAGGCCCCCAGCAGGCCGTTGCTGACCGGGCCGTTGCGCCATTCGCGGGGCGTGCGCTCGCTGTTGAGCAGCCACAGCAGGGTGGCGGCGAGGAAGGGCATGAAGAACGCGCCCAGCACTCCGTAGGCCACCACCAGGCCGAAGGGCCGGTCCAGCCACAGCAGGACCATCGGGGGGAAGGTCAGCCACAGCAGGTAGCCGCGGAAGGGCAGCGAGCGCTCCTGCTCGCCGCGGGCGAGCGGGGCGACGCCCGCCTCGGCGGGTCCGCCGCGGGCGGCCCTGCTCCGGGCCACGAAGTCGGCGAACATCAGGCTGACTCCGTGCCAGACGCCCACCAGGGAGGAGAAGGAGGCGGCGAAGAAACCGATCAGGAAGAGCGTGGCGGTGGAGCTGCCGAAGCGCTTCTCCAGGACGGATTCGAGGTCGAGCAGCCCTTGGTCGCCGGAGGCGAGCGCCAGGTGCGAGGAGTGCAGCAGTTCGGCGCCGATGATCAGCATCGCGACGACGAAGATGCCGGTCGTCAGGTAGGCGACCCGGTTGTCGAGCCGCATCATCCGCATCCAGCTGCTGTCGGCCCAGCCCTTGGCGTTGATCCAGTAGCCGTATGCGGCCATGGTGATGGTGCCGCCGACGCCGCCGATCAGGCCCAGGGTGTAGATCAGCGAGCCGGACGGCAGGACGGGGACGAGTCCGGCGAGCGCGTCGCCCAGGTCGGGGCTGACCCGGATCGCTACGTAGACCACGACCAGGAACATCACGCCGACGAAGGCCATCATGATCTTCTCGACGACGGCGTAGCGGTTGGTCCACACGAACAGCAGCCCGACCAGCCCGGTGAGGATGGCCCAGGCCTTGAGCGGCAGGGCGTCCGGGAAGAGCGCCTGCAGCGGCAGGGCGCTGGAGGACATGGCGGTCGCTCCGTAGACGAAGCCCCAGATCACGACGTACCCGGCGAAGTAGACCGTCGTCCAGGCGCCGAGGCCGCGCCAGCCGTCGAAGATGGTGCGGCCGGTGGCCAGGTGCCAGCGGCCGGTCGCCTCGGCCAGTGCGATCTTGACGACGCAGCCGATGACGGCGGCCCACAGCAGGGTGTAGCCGAACTTGCTGCCGGCCACGAGGGTGGCGACCAGGTCGCCGGCGCCGACTCCGGTCGCCGCGACGACGACGCCGGGGCCGATCTTCTTCCAACTGGGCTTGCGCACCGCGGGTGCGGCGGCGCCGGCCGTGCCGGATGCGGCACTGCCGGTCGTGCCGGGTGCGGTCTCCTCCGCTGCCATGACGCCTCCGCGGAACACGTGCTCGTGGGTGGGACGACCGTGCAGGTCGCAGGTGATGAAACCGTCTGCGGACGATCAGCACAAGGGGTTGCGTGCTGCGAGGTGGGCTCGCTTCGGGCACCGGGCCGCCACGGGTGCGCACGGTCCGGCACCTTGACAACCCCATTGGTCTGGACCAGGTTGTACGGCACACACGCACCACCCACCTCCCATCCCCCACACCGGAGGCAGTTGTGGCACGTTCCGGAAGACTCCGCTCCCCCCTGCGCCCCCTCGTCGGACTCCTCGCCTCGGCCGCACTGGCCGCGGGCGGGCTGGTCGCCCTCGGACCGGCCGCCGCGCACGCCGGCAGCACCCCCGACGGGCCCGGCCCCCGGGTCGGCGCCTCCCAGGTGCCGGCCCACGCGGTCACCGGCTACTGGCAGAACTTCGACAACGGCGCCACCGTCCAGACGCTCGCCGAGGTGCAGGACGAGTACGACATCATCGCCGTCGCCTTCGCCGACGCGACCGGCACGCCCGGCGAGGTCGACTTCACGCTCGACCCGGAACTGGGCTACTCCGAGCAGCAGTTCAAGGACGACATCGCCGCCAAGCAGGCGGCCGGCAAATCCGTGATCGTCTCCGTCGGCGGAGAGAAGGGCGCCGTCTCGGTGAACAGCGACGCCTCGGCCGACACCTTCGCGGACAGCATCGTCGGGCTGATGGACGAATACGGCTTCGACGGCGTCGACATCGACCTGGAGAACGGCCTCGACTCCACCTACATGACCAAGGCGCTGGAGTCGATCCACGCAGCCCGCGGCGACGCGGTGGTCACGATGGCCCCGCAGACGATCGACATGCAGTCGCCGCAGAACGAGTACTTCAAGACGGCGCTCAACATCAAGAGCTTCCTGACCGTCGTCAACATGCAGTACTACAACAGCGGCTCGATGCTCGGCTGCGACGGCAAGGTCTACTCCTCCGGCACGGTCGACTTCCTCACCGCGCTGGCCTGCGTGCAGATCGAGGGCGGGCTGGACCCCTCGCAGGTCGGCATCGGGACCCCTGCCTCACCGAGCGCCGCCGGATCCGGCTACGTCGACCCGGGGGTGGTCACCGACGCGCTGGACTGCCTCGCCGAGGGCACCGGCTGCGGCAGCTTCACGCCCGACGAGCAGTGGCCCGGTATCCGCGGCGCGATGACCTGGTCGACCGCGTGGGACGCCGCCGCCGGCAACGCCTGGTCCGGCACCGTGGGCCCGCACGTGCACGCGCTGCCCTGAACCGGCCCCGGCAGCTCCGCGCCCCCGGACCCGGGCGGGTCCGGGGGCGCGGCCGTACGGGTCGGCGGTGCGACGGCCGTCCGGTGCCGGAGTGACTACCCGGCCGGCTGCGGCAGGACGCAGCCGCGTGCGTCGAGGTCGAGCTGGTTGCCTCGGCCGAAGCAGCGGTTGATCCAGTAGGTCTGCTGACCGTAGGCGTTCCGGTAGCGGATGCTGACCTCGCCCTTCCGGTCCACCTCGCACGGGTTGTTGAGCGTGCAGCGCTCCCCGTCCTCGTTGTGGGTGTTGTTGACCCCCACGACCTTGCCGGTGCGGTCGTCGATCACCGGGGAGCCGGAGGTGCCGCCCTTGGTCTGGCAGTCCATGGTGTAGCGGATGGAGTTCTTCCAGGTCCAGTCCGCCTCTTTGAGCCGGTAGGCGAACCCGTCGACCGCGCAGCCGAAGGTCTCCTTCCAGTAGCCCGAGACGACGGTGATGTCCCGACCGGCGCGCGGGCGCTTGGCGTCGAGCTTCAGCGCGTCGATGCCGTACTTCTTCTTGATCTGCCGGTACGTGGAGGTGGTCTCGTACAGCGAGATGTCGGTGTCCGTCATCGTCGCGTACGCGATCTTGTCGGAGTGGATCTTCCCCGCGTCGCTGCCGTCCGCGTTCAGCAGGGTGAAGTCGCGGCTGGTGGGCTGGTCGACGACGACCTCGCCCGCGCCGGGCATGCCCTCCTGGAGGCAGTGGCCGTTGGAGAGCACGAGCGCCGGGTCGCCCGGCCGGGAGTGCTTGAGCTTGACCACGGAGCCCGAGCAGTTGCTGAGCGCGACGGTTCCCTCGAAGGAGGGGGTGCGGTGGGCGGTGGGCTGGGCGGGGGCTGCGGCGGCGGGGGCTGCGGATATGCCCACCAGCGCGGCGGCGCTCAGCAGCGCCGCCGCGGCCGTGCCGACGAGGGACTTTCTCATGTACTCCTCATTCATCTCGGGTGCGGGAGAACCGTCCCCGGGCGGGGACGGTGGTGGCGGTTCCTGCGCCGGGCCCCCGGTCCGCACGGATCAGGTGGCGTCAGGGCTTGGGGAGCGTGCAGCCCGCACGGTCGAGGTCGACCTCGTTCCCCGCGCCCACGCACGGCGCGATGATGTAGGTCTCCTGGCCGTAGCCGATCCCCGGGCGGACGGTGACCTGCCCGGACTCGTCCACCTCGCAGGGGTTGTTGAGGGTGCAGCGCGCGCCGTCCTCGTTCCGGGTGTTGTTGACGCCGACCACCTTGCCGGTGGCGTCGTCGATCACCGGGGAGCCGGAAGTGCCGCCCTTGGTGCGGCAGTCGGCGGTGTAGCGCAGTGAGTCCTTCATCGTCCAGCCGGCTTCCTTGAGCCGGTAGGCGAACCCGTCGAGCGAGCAGCCGTACTTCTCCCGCCAGTAGCCGGAGACGACGGTGATGTCGCGGCCCTGGGTGGGGTGCGCCGCGTCGACGTCGAGCGCCTCGATGCCGTACCGGGACTCGATCTGCCGGTAGGTGGAGCGCACCTGGTACAGCGAGACGTCGGTGTCGGTCATCGTCGCGTAGGCGACCTTGCTGGCGCGGACGGTTCCGGCGCGGCCGCCGCTCGCGGTCAGCAGGGTGAACGAGCGGCTGGACGCCTGGTCCTTGACGACCTGGCCGGGTGAGGGCATGCCCGTCTCCAGGCAGTGGCCGTTGGAGAGCACGAGCGCCGGGTCGTCGGGCTGCGAGGTGGGCATCTTCACGACCGAGCCGGAGCAGTTGCTGAGCGCGACGGTGCCCTCGAAGGAGGGCGTTGCCGCCGGCTTCGCGCCGTGCGCGGCCGTGTCGTGGTCGACGGCGGCGGCCGGTGCGGCGGCGATCCCGGTGAGTGCCGCGGCGCCGAAGAGCGCGGCGGAGAGGGAGGTTGCGAGAGGTCTGTTCACGGTGGGGGTTCCTCTCTTGATACCGAAGGTTCGTTCGGTCCGACGCCGTGCATTCTTGGGCCAGACGGCAGCCACCACAAGAGCGCCCCCGGAATCGGGAGAACCGATTCCGGGGGCGTACGGGTGGCCGGGGCGTCCGAACAGCGCTCCGGTCGTGCGGCGTTGCCGTCGTCCGGCCGCTGCCGGACGCGGGCTAGACGACGATGCTGACCAGCGCCGCCACCGCGAATCCCGCGACCGACAGCACCGACTCCAGCACCGTCCACGAGGCGAGGGTGTCCCGTTCGGAGATGCCGAAGTACTTCGAGACCATCCAGAAACCGCCGTCGTTGACGTGCGAGGCGAAGATGGACCCCGCGGAGATCGCCATGATGACCAGCGCCAGGTGCGCCTGCGAGGGGTCGCTCTGCGCCAGCAGCGGTGCCACGATGCCCGCGGTGGTGACGATGGCGACCGTCGCCGAGCCCTGCGCCACCCGCAGCACCAGCGAGATCAGGTAGGCCAGCACGATCACCGGCAGCCCCGCGTCCCCGAACACGTCCGCGAGGGCCTGCGCGACGCCCGACCCCTGCAGGACGGCGCCGAAGACGCCGCCCGCGCCGACCACCAGCAGGATGTTGCCGACCGGCTTGAGCGACGCGGTGGAGACCGACTCCAGCGACCTGCGGCTCCACCCCCGGCGTACCCCCAGCAGGTAGTAGGCCATCAGCAGGGCGACGGTCAGCGCCACGAAGGGATGCCCGACGAACTCGATGACCGAGCGGAGCGTCGAAGGGTCGAGCGCGAGCGACGAGAAGGTCGCCGCCAGGATGAGGACCAGCGGCGTCCCGATGATGGCCAGCACCGTCCCGAGGGCGACGGGCTGCTCCGCGGCCGCCGCTTCCTGCCCGCCCTCCGCGGACCCGCTGCCGCCGGTGCCGCTGCCGCCGGTGCCGGACGCCCGCTTCTCCGCCGCGACGGCGCGCTTGGCCTCCTCGGCGGCCTCCAGCATGTCCTGCGGCACCGCGACGAAGATCCGGTTGCCGATCCAGGCCGCGTACGCCCAGGCGGCGAGCACGGCGGGGATGCCGCAGACGACGCCCATCAGGATGACCCAGCCCAGCTCCACGTCCAGCAGCCCGGCCGCGGCCACCGGCCCGGGGTGCGGCGGCAGGAACGCGTGCGTCATGGACAGTCCGGCGAGCATCGGCATGCAGTAGAGGAGGATCGACTTGCCGCTGCGCTTGGCCGCCGCGTAGATGATGGGCGCCAGCACGAAGATGCCGACGTCGAAGAAGACGGGGATACCGAAGATCAGGCCGGTCAGCCCCATGGCGAGCGGCCCGCGCCGCTCCCCGAACAGGCCCAGCAGCCGCGCCGAGAGCGCCTCGGCGCCGCCGCTGACCTCCAGGATCGCCCCCAGCATGGTGCCGAGACCGATGATGATCGCGACGTGTCCGAGGATGCCGCCCATCCCCGACTCGATCATCGAGACGGCGTCGGACTTCTGGACGGTGCCGAAGAGTTCGGTGACGGACAGGCCCGCACCCAGCCCCACCGCGATGGAGACGGCCAGCAGCGCGACGAACGGCTGGAGGCGGACCTTGATGATCAGTACGAGCAGCAGGACGATGCCGAGGGCCGCCACGGTGAGCAGGCCCCCGGTCCCGGGTATGAGCGCGAGCAGGCCGCCCGTGTGGGGGGCTGCCTCTCCGGCGAGCAGCATGAGAACTCCGTTGTTCGGTACCGGGAGGGGGACTCCGCGCCGGCCCCGGACCGCGGGGGTGCGGCCGCGAGGGCTCGCTTGCCGTCGCCGGGTACGCCGGACCGCCCGCCCGCGGCCGGACGGGTGCCGGGGCGGGACGGGGTGACCGGTGGGGTGCGGGACGAGCGGGCGGCGCGGGGGAACCGGAGGCACACGGCCTCCGGAACGGGGAGGGGAAGGGCAAGGGAAGCGGGGAGGAGAGCGGAAGGCGCCGGGGTGGGGGCCCGGCGCGGCGGGGATCAGCCCAGGACGGCGAGGGCGTCGATCTCGACCAGCAGTCCGGCGGGCAGTCCGACGTAGACGGTGGTGCGGGCCGCGGGAGCCTCCTGGAGGGAGGCGAAGTACTCGTTGTAGATCTCGTTGAACTCCGCGAAGTGCGCGGTGTCCGTCAGATAGACGCGGATCATCATCGCGTCCTCCCAACCGGCGCCGCCCTCGGTGAGGACGGCCGCCACGTTGACGAGGGTCTGCAGGGTCTGCTCGCGCAGGCCCGGGCCGACGGGCGTGGGGGCCGCGCCCTCGGCGGCCGGGCCGAACCCGACCTGTCCGGCGACCTGGAGGATGTTGCCCTTGCGCACGCCGTGCGAGAACTTCGCGGGCGGCGTGGTGTGGGTGGCCGGGGTGAGGGCGGTCTTGGCAAGCTTCTCGCTCATGGTGCGGCTCTCTTGCTGCTCGGTTGCGCGGACGGTTGGTGCTGCGGCTCCGGCTGGGGCCGCAGGTGGGGCGACTGGCCCGTGTACTCGGCGCTGACGGCCTCGGCCGTCCGCCGGACGCGGGGCAGCAGGGCGAGGAGTTCGTCGGCGGAGACGACGACGTTCGGCGCGGAGAGCGACATGGCCGCCACGACCCGCCCCTCGGCGCCGCGGATGGGTGCCGCGACGCAGTTGATGGACTCCTCGTGGCCACCGAGGTCGGTGGCCCAGCCCTGTTCGCGCACCGCGGCCAGTTCCGCGAGGAACGCGGCGGCGTCGGGTGTCGAACGGGACGTGTAGCGGGGGTAGTCGAGCCGTTCGGCGAGGGCGCGCCGCTCCGGCTCCGGGAGGTCGGCGAGCAGCAGCTTGGCCACGGCGGCCACGGTGGGCGCGACGGGCTTGCCGATGCGCGAGTACATCCGCACCGGGTAGCGGCTCTCGACCTTGTCGATGTAGAGGACCTCGTCCTCCTCGTGGACGGCGAGGTGCACGGTGTGCCCGCAGGCCGCGTTGAGTTCGGCCAGGTAGGGGTGGGCGATCTCGCGGATGTCCAGGTTCTCCATGGCCTGCTGGGCGAGCGCGAACAGCCGCGTCCCGAGCCGGTAGCGCTGGTCGGGCTGGCGGTAGACGATGCCGTGCTCGTGCAGGGTGCGCAGCAGCCGCAGCGCCGTGGACTTGTGCACCTCCAGCCGGGCGGCGACCTGCTCCAGGTTGGCGGGCCCTTCGGCGAGCAGCGGCAGAATGCTCAGTGCCCGGTCGACGGTCTGACTCATGCGGAACGCACCTCCGGCTCCTGTGCGCCGGGGCCGTCGGGCCGTCCGGCGGCTGCGGACTGGGGCCCGCTCGCCGTCCAGCCGGGGCCCAGCCGCAGTCTCCCCCACCGCTCCTCGTCCAGTGCCACCAGCCGGTCGGCGGCGGCGCGGTCGGGCGGTGCGGCCAGGTCGCCGGCGTCGGTGAGCGCGGCCGCGGCCATCAGGTGCCCGTGCCGGACCCGGTCGCGTACCGGCAGTCCGCGCAGGGTTCCGGCCAGGAAGCCCGCGGCGAAGGCGTCGCCCGCGCCGACCGGGGAGACCACGTCCACCTCCAGCGCGGGCGCGAAGACGCCCGGTTGGTCGCCGACGAACGCGGTGGCCCCGCGTGCGCCCTGCTTGACGACGAGCACGGCGGGCTCGCGCAGCAGTGCGCGTACCGCGCCGGGCCCGCCGGTGACGCCCCAGGCGGCGGCCGCCTCGTCCTCGCCGACGAAGACGAGGTCGCTGCCCCGGGCGAGTTCGAGCAGCACCTCGGCGCCGGACTCGGCCGCGGTGTGCCACAGGCCGACGCGGTAGTTGACGTCGAAGGACACCAGCGGCCGGTGCGCGGTGTCCGTGCCGGCCGGGGTGCCGTCCGCGGTCGGGGCGCGCTCTGCCGCCGGGGCGCGGTACGCGGTCGGCTCGCGGCCCGCGGTCAGGGCGCGCATCAGGGCCAGGCAGTCGGCGGAGAGGGCCGCGGTGATCCCGGTCAGATGCAGTATCCGCCCGGCGCGTACGGCCTGCGGCGGGACGGTGGCCGGGGACATGGCGGAGGCGGCGGACCCGGCGCGGTAGTAGAGCACTTCGGACAGTTCGGCGGGGGCGGCGGCGCCGGGCACCGCGGGGTCGGCGCCGGACGCGGCGGGGGCGGGGACGCCGGGGTGCGGGGCGGCGGTGGGGCGTTCGCCGTCCGTGCGGAAGTAGATGCCGGTCGGCCGGTCCGGGTCGCGCTCGACGGCGGAGGTGTCCACCCCGTGTCCGGCGATGGTGCGGACCAGGTGGTCGCCGAAGCCGTCCGCGCCGACCCGGCCCACCCAGCGGGCACGGTGCCCGGCGCGGGCGAGGGTGCAGGCGACGTTCGACTCGGCGCCGCCGATGGCGCGGCCGAAGGAGGGCACGTCGGCGAGCGGGCCGGGGCGGGAGGGCAGGAACGTGACCATGGACTCGCCCAGGCAGACGACGTCGATGTCGGCGGTGGTGGTCACGATGGGATCTGCTCCTCGCTGCGGGGTCTTCGCCGGGCGGCCGGGCCGGTGTGGGAGGGGCTGTGCGAGCCTCGGCTCCATTGACCGGCTGTTCGGCGGGATGCTAGACAGCAACAAGCGTCATACGCAATGGTCGTTGCAAGATATGCAACACCGCGAGTGCTCAGGGAGACCGCATGGCAGCCCCCGTCCCCTCCCCCGGATCCACCGCGTCCCGGGCCGTCGCCGCGGCCGCCCGCCTCGCCGACGAGCCGGTCGGCCACCTCTTCAAGGGGCTGCCCCCGAACGCCGCCGACCGCACCCTCGGGGAGCTGGCCGCCGAACGCCGCTCCCTGTTCACCGGCGGCTTCACCACCCCGGTCCTCGCCCTGTCCGCGGAGCGCCTGGAGCACAACCTCACCGCACTCGCCGACTACACCGCGCGCCATGGCCTGGCCTTCGCGCCGCACGGCAAGACCTCCATGGCGCCCCAGCTCTTCGCCCGCCAGCTCCAGCACGGCGCCTGGGGCATCACGCTGGCCGTCCCGCACCAGGTGCGGGTGGCCCGCGCCTACGGGGTGCCGCGGGTCTTCCTCGCCAACGAACTGGTGGACGCGGCGGCGCTGCGCTGGCTGGCCGCCGAGCTGGACGCCGATCCGGACTTCCGCTTCGTCTGCTACGTCGACTCCCCGCAGGGTGTCGCGCTGATGGACGAGGTCCTGCGCACCGCCGGGGCCCGGCGCCCGGTCGAGGTCGTGGTGGAGCTCGGCGCCGGCACCGGGGCGCGCACCGGAGCCCGCACCCGGGCCGAGTGCGCCGCGGTCGCCGAGGCGGTGGCCGCGACCGGGACGCTGCGGCTGGTGGGCGTCGCCGGGTACGAGGGCGAGGTGCCCGACGCCGACCTCGCCGCGGTGCGCGGCTGGCTGCGGCAGCTGGTCGAGGTCACCGCGGCGCTGGACGCGGCGGGCCACTTCGCGGGGGCCGAGGAGATCGTGGTCAGCGCGGGCGGCAGCGCGTGGTTCGACGCGGTCGCGGACGCCTTCGCCGAGCTGCCCGAACTGTCCGCGCCAGTGCTCAAACTGCTGCGCTCGGGCGCCTACGTCTCCCACGACGACGGCCACTACCACCGGTTGACACCGTTCAACCGGCACCCCGACGAAGGGGCCCTCCAGGCCGCCTTCACGCTGTGGACCCAGGTCGTCTCCCGGCCCGAGGCCGGGCAGGCGTTCCTCAACGCGGGCAAGCGGGACGCCGCCCACGACCTGGAGCTCCCGCAGCCGCACGCGGTACGCGGCACCGACGGCACGGTGCGCCCCGCCACCGGGCTCGCCGTCACCGGACTCAACGACCAGCACGCGCGAGTGCGGGTCGAGGAGGGCACAGCCTTGGAGGTGGGCGAGTGGGTGGGCCTGGGGATGTCCCACCCCTGCACCATCTTCGACAAGTGGCAGGCGATCCCCGTCGTCGACGCCGACGGCGCGGTCACCGACCTGATCCGCACCTTCTTCTGAGGCCGGTGACCCCATGGACACGGTCATCCGCGGCGCCCGCGTCATCGACGGCTCCGGCGCCCCCTCCTACCGCGCGGACGTCGCCCTGAGCGAGGGCCGCATCGCACGGATCTCCCCGGAGGGCGAGCCGCGCCCGCACGGCGCCCGCACCCTGGACGCCGACGGACTCGCGCTGGCCCCGGGCTTCATCGACATGCACGCGCACTCGGACCTGGCGATCCTGCGCGACCCGGAGCACACCGCGAAGGCCGCCCAGGGGGTCACTCTGGAGGTGCTCGGCCAGGACGGGCTGTCCTACGCGCCCACCGACGACACCACTCTCGCGGCGATCCGGGAGGCGATCACCGGCTGGAACGGCGACGGCAGCGACATCGACTTCGACTGGCGCACGGTCGGCGGCTATCTGGACCGCATCGACCGCCAGGGCACGGCCGTCAACGCGGCGTATCTGATCCCGCAGGGCAGCGTCCGGATGCTGGCCGCCGGCTGGGAGGACCGCCCGGCCACCGCGGACGAACTGGCGGCCATGCGGCGCCTGGTCGCCCAGGGCATGGCGGAGGGCGCGATGGGCATGTCGTCCGGCCTGACCTACACCCCCGGCATGTACGCCTCGGACGCCGAGCTGACCGAGCTGTGCCGGGTGGTGGCGGCCCACGGCGGCTACTACTGCCCGCACCACCGCTCCTACGGCGCCGGCGCGCTGGAGGCGTACGCGGAGATGGTGGCGCTCACCCGCGAGGCCGGATGCGCACTGCACCTCGCCCACGCCACCATGAACTTCGGCGTCAACCGGGGACGGGCCCCGGAGCTGCTGGCTCTGCTCGACGAAGCGCTCGCGGACGGCGCCGACATCACACTCGACACCTACCCCTACACCCCCGGCTGCACCACGCTGGCCGCGATGCTGCCGAGCTGGGCCAACGAGGGCGGCCCCGAGGCGACGACGGCCCGGCTGGCCGACCCGGCGACGGCGGCCCGCATCCGGCACGTGATGGAGGTGGAGGGCGCCGACGGCTGCCACGGGGTGCCGATCGAGTGGGACACGATCGAGATCTCGGGCGTCGGCAACCCGGCGCTGGCCGACCACGTGGGCCGCACCGTCGCCGAGTCCGCCGCGCTGCACGGCCGGGAGCCGTGGGAGACGGCGCTGCGGCTGCTGGTCGAGGACCGGCTCGGCTCGACGATCCTGCAGCACGTCGGCCACGAGGAGAACGTCCGGGCGATCATGCGGCACCGGGTGCACACCGGCGGCAGCGACGGCATCCTGCAGGGCGCCAAGCCGCATCCGCGGGCTTACGGCACCTTCCCGCACTACCTGGGGCACTACGTACGCGAGTTGGGCGTCCTCTCGCTGGAAGAGTGCGTCGCCCACCTCACCGGCCGCCCGGCCGCCCGACTCCGCCTGCCCGACCGCGGCCTGGTCCGCGAGGGCCACCGCGCTGACCTGGTGCTCTTCGACCCGGACACGGTGGCGGCAACGGCCACCTTCGAGGCGCCGCGCTCCCTGCCGGCCGGCATCCCGCACGTCCTCGTCGCCGGGCAGCCGGTCGTCGCGGACGGCCGCCGCACGGATGTCCTCGCCGGACGGGCGGTACGGCGGGCGGGGTGAGGGTTACGTCCGCACAGGGAAGTCGGAGGTGTCGATCTCGATCCGTTCGCCGGTGGAGAGGCCGAGAGTGAAGCTCTGCCCGTAAGGGATTTCCTGGACCTTGGTGTATCCCGTCGGCTGTGGCCCGGTCATCAAGGTACAAACTTGCTTGAACGGATCAGCGATCACGTAGGTCGCGATGCCGTACCGGCCATACTTGGCAACGTTGCGCACGTAATCCTTTTCATCACCCGGCCGAGAAGCGACCTCAAGCGCGGCCAGAACGTCAACGCAGTAGTAGCTGTTGCCCTCGCCATCAGCACCATCGGCGACGATCACCCAGTCCGGAGCGGCGTCATTCTCCCCGGGAAACCGCACCAGCACATCACCGGCCATGCGCCCAAGAGGAACACCCGCCGACTCCGCAGCCCTGCTGAATCGGTAAACAGTCTGAAACTGCTGAGTACTCCGCGGAGTCATGATCACTTCCCCGTCGAAGATCTCGATCTTGTAGCCCTCGGGGACGGCTCCGCGTTCGAGCAGGTCATCCATGACTGTCACGGCCGCTCACCTCCTGTGCCCATTATGCGTGCTCTCCGCCCTCCTCGTGGGGACTACGCGTGCTGGTAGGCGACCAGCGAGATGCCCACGTAGTGGACGACGAAGGCGGCCAGGGTGAAGGAGTGGAAGACCTCGTGGAAGCCGAACCAGCGGGGCGAGGGGTTCGGGCGCTTGATGCCGTAGATGATGCCGCCCGCACTGTAGAGCAGGCCGCCGACGATGACGCACACCATCACCGCGATGCCGCCCTGCCGCATGAACTCGGGCAGGAAGAAGACCGCGGCCCAGCCCATGGCGATGTAGCAGGGGGTGTAGAGCCAGCGGGGGGCGCCGACCCAGAAGACGCGGAAGGCGATCCCGAGGCCCGCCGCTATCCAGATGCCCCACAGCAGCAGATCGCGCCGCCCGTCGGGCAGCAGCAGGATCGTCAGCGGGGTGTAGGTGCCCGCGATGATCAGGAAGATGTTGGCGTGGTCGAGGCGCCGCAGCACGGCGTTGACCCGGGGGCTCCAGTCGCCGCGGTGGTAGAGCGCGCTGACGCCGAACAGCAGGCAGGCCGACAGCGTGTAGACGGCGCAGGCGACCCGGCCGCGCATGCTGTCGGCGAGCGCGGTCAGGAACATGCCGGAGATGAGCACGGCGGGGAACATGCCCAGGTGCAGCCAGCCGCGCAGCTTGGGCTTGATGACCTGGGCCGCCGAGTGCGCCGAGGCGGACAGCTTGGCGGCGGAGAAGTGCGCGGAGGAAGACGCAGCGGAAGGAGCGGAAGAGGAGGACGAAGAGGAAGAAGAGGGGGCTGCGGAGGGCGCTTCGGGGGACGACGAGGCGCCGGGAGACGGGGAGATCACAGCGGCGGGCTCCGGGGACGGGGACGCGGAGTCTGTCATCGGGACATCGTACCCACGACACCTTCACGACCTACGCCTCCGTAGGTTACGGCCCGTGGACAGCGAGTATGACCCTGTGTGGCACAGGGAGGAACCCTGCGTGTCGACAGCCACACGCCCCCCGTCTGGACAGACGAAGCCTCCGCACCGCATGATCAGATGAGCACAAGCGGCACCGGATGAGCGAAAGACATATTGCCACGAAAGCATCCGGGTCGCGGCCCCCAAGGGGCGCGCTGGCAGTCGGTACCCAACCCTCAACGTCTGGAGCGATCGTGGCGCGCAGTTCTGCGGCTCCCCTCACCTCGACCCCGTCCGACCCGTCTTCCTCGAAACCCGGGGACGCCCCCACCCGCCACCAGGAGCTGCTCTCCTGGGTCGACGGGATCGCCGAGCTGACCCGACCCGACCGCGTCGTCTGGTGCGACGGCTCCGAGGCCGAGTACGAGCGCCTGTGCGAAGAGCTGGTCGCCAAGGGCACGTTCAAGAAGCTCGACCCGGTCAAACGCCCCAATTCCTACTACGCCGCGTCCGACCCGTCGGACGTCGCCCGGGTCGAGGACCGCACCTTCATCTGCTCCGAGAAGGAGGCGGACGCGGGCCCCACGAACCACTGGAAGGACCCCGCGGAGATGAAGGAGGTCTTCGCCGGGGAGCAGGGCCTCTTCCGCGGTGCGATGCGCGGCCGCACGATGTACGTCGTCCCGTTCTGCATGGGCCCGCTGGGGTCCCCGCTCTCCGCGCTCGGTGTCGAGATCACCGACTCGGCGTACGTCGCCGCCTCCATGCGCACGATGACCCGCATGGGACAACCAGTGCTGGACGAGCTGGGTGAGGACGGCTTCTTCGTCAAGGCCGTGCACACCGTGGGCGCCCCGCTGGCCCCGGGCGAGGCGGACGTGCCGTGGCCGTGCAGCACGACCAAGTACATCTCGCACTTCCCGGAGACCCGCGAGATCTGGTCCTACGGCTCCGGCTACGGCGGGAACGCGCTGCTCGGCAAGAAGTGCTACGCGCTGCGCATCGCCTCGGTGATGGCGCGCGACGAGGGCTGGCTGGCCGAGCACATGCTGGTGCTCAAGCTGACCCCGCCGCGCGGCGAGTCGAAGTACGTCGCCGCCGCCTTCCCGTCCGCCTGCGGCAAGACCAACCTGGCCATGCTCCAGCCCACCGTCCCCGGGTGGACCGTGGAGACGATCGGTGACGACATCGCCTGGATGCGGTTCGGCGAGGACGGCCGCCTCCACGCCATCAACCCCGAGGCCGGCTTCTTCGGTGTCGCCCCGGGCACGGGCGAGGACACCAACGCCAACGCCATGAAGACCCTGTGGGGCAACGCGGTCTTCACCAACGTCGCGCTCACCGACGACAACGACGTGTGGTGGGAGGGGATGACCGACGAGCCGCCCGCCCACCTCACCGACTGGAAGGGCAACGACTGGACGCCGGAGTCGGGCACCCCCGCCGCGCACCCCAACGCGCGGTTCACCGTCCCGGCCGGGCAGTGCCCGATCATCGCCCCGGAGTGGGAGGACCCGCGCGGCGTGCCGATCTCGGCCATCCTCTTCGGCGGCCGCCGGGCCACGGCGGTGCCGCTGGTGACCGAGTCCTTCGACTGGCAGCACGGCGTCTTCCTCGGTGCCAACGTCGCCAGCGAGAAGACCGCGGCGGCGGAGGGCAAGGTGGGCGAGCTGCGCCGCGACCCGTTCGCGATGCTGCCCTTCTGCGGCTACAACATGGGCGACTACTTCGCCCACTGGCTGGAGGTCGGGGAGAACGCCGACCCCGCCAAGCTGCCGAAGATCTACTACGTGAACTGGTTCAAGAAGGACGCGGACGGCACGTTCGTCTGGCCCGGCTTCGGCGAGAACAGCCGGGTGCTCAAGTGGATCGTCCAGCGGCTGAACGGTGAGATCGAGGGGGTCGAGACGCCCATCGGGATCCTGCCGCACAAGGAGGACCTGGACACCGAGGGGCTCGGGCTCTCGGACGCCGAGCTGGACTTCGTCCTCGCCGTCGACAAGGAGGTCTGGCGGGACGAGGCGGCACTCGTCCCCGAGCACCTGAACACCTTCGGCGAGCACACCCCCAAGGCCCTGTGGGACGAGTACCGGTCCCTGGTGGAGCGCCTGGGCTGAGCCCCGCGCGCGTGGGGCGGGCGGCGTGCACAGCACCCCGGCCGCCCCACGCCGCCCGGGCTCTTCCGTACCGGGAGGCGGGATGCCCGCATCCGGCATCGGGGCCGGCTACACCGGGAGGGCCTCCGCCGCGGTGTGGGCCGCGAGGCGTTCGGTCATCAGGGCGGTGACCTCCTCGTCGCCGCGGGAGGTGGCGACGGCGAGGGCGTTCCCCGCGAGGGTGCCGGCCCGGGCGTGCAGGGAGGCCACATGACCGGCCTCGGCCCGCGCCGCGGAGGGCGCGGCCCGCAGCGGGTCGCGGCCGCCGGAGAGCCGGGCCGCGTGGGAGGCGAGCTGCGCGGCGGCGGTGTCCAGCGCGGAGGACGGCGTCAGCACCCGCAGCTCGTCCGTCACCGTGAGCAGCGCGGTCAGATGTCCGGCCAGGCGGATGTCCAGCTCCTCCTCGCGGGTGCGCCGCGGCAGGCCGGACCGGGTGCTCTCGGCCGCGGTGTGGACCGATTTGGTGCGGATCGGTTCGTACATGGATGGCCTCCTGATGCTCCAGAAGGCCATCCTAACTTGGACAGCGTCTAAATTTGTCCTTCGTTCATCGAACTCGCCACGAACGGTCACACTCGGTCACGGCTGGCTGTATCCGTCCAGGAAGCGACCGATCCTGGTCACGGCATCGCGCAGTTCCGTCACGCTCGGCAGATTGACGATCCGGAAGTGATCGGGCTCGGGCCAGTTGAACCCGGTGCCGTGCACGATCATGATCTTCTCGGCGCGCAGCAGGTCGATCACCATCTGCCGGTCGTCCTTGACCTTGTACACCTTGGGGTCGAGCCGCGGGAACGCGTAGATCGCCCCCTTGGGCCGGACACAGCTGACGCCCGGGATGTCGGTCAGCAGCTCGTACGCCGCGTCCCGCTGCTCGCACAGCCGGCCCCCGGGCAGCACCAGATCCTCGATCGACTGCCGGCCGCCCAGCGCGGCGGCCACCGCGTGCTGCGCGGGCATGTTCGCGCACAGCCGCATGTTGGCCAGCACCGTCAGACCCTCGATGTAGCTCGCGGCGTGCGCCTTGGGCCCGCAGACCGCCAGCCAGCCGCTGCGGTATCCGGCGACCCGGTAGGACTTGGACAGACCGTTGAAGGTCAGCGTCATCAGGTCGGGTGCGACCAGGGTCGTGGGGGTGTGGGTGGCGCCGTCGTAGAGGATCTTGTCGTAGATCTCGTCCGAGCACACCACCAGGTTGTGGCGCCGGGCGATGTCGGTGAGGCCGCGCAGGACCTCCTCGTCGTAGACCGCGCCGGTGGGGTTGTTCGGGTTGATGATGACGAGGGCCCGGGTGCGGTCGGTGACCTTGCGCTCGACATCCGCCAGGTCGGGCATCCAGTCGGACTGCTCGTCGCAGCGGTAGTGCACCGCCGTGCCGCCCGCCAGCGAGACCGACGCGGTCCACAGCGGGTAGTCGGGCGCGGGCACCAGCACCTCGTCGCCGTCGTCCAGCAGCGCCTGCATCGACATCTGGATGAGCTCCGAGACCCCGTTGCCCAGGTAGACGTCCTCGACCGACAGCTCTATGCCCTGCGTCTGGTAGTGCTGCGCCACCGCCCGGCGCGCCGAGAGCAGGCCCTTGGCGTCGCCGTAGCCGTGCGCCGTCCCGACGTTGCGCAGCATGTCCTCGAGGATCTCCGGCGGGCAGTCGAAGCCGAACGCGGCGGGGTTGCCGGTGTTGAGCTTGAGGATCTGGTGCCCTGCCGCCTCCAGCCGCGTCGCCTCCTCCAGGACCGGGCCCCGGATCTCGTAACAGACGTTGGCGAGCTTCGTCGACTGGATGACCTGCATAACGTCAGCCTACGGGCGGTGTTGACCCGGCGCGCTATGTTTTCCCTCACCTCGGGGACCCTCGAACACCCCTTCACCCTGGAATGGCAGTAACTGTCAATCGCCACTCACTGCCATAACCCGGCCGACGGCACGGCACGGTGCCGTACGGGAGGCCGTGTCGCCGACCGGCACCGGACGCGTGCGGCACCGTGAAGACACCGGCGGCTTCCGGAACATGGCCCTGCCCGCGGACGATGCATGACAATGAGATCCATGGCCCCCGCACCCACAGAAGCCGACGACGACACCGCCGTGGACTCCGACGCGCCTCCGGCCAGACCGGGGCTGCGCGAGCGCAAGAAGATCCGGACCCGCCAGGCCATCCGGCGGGCCGCCTACCGGCTCTTCGAGGAGCAGGGCTACGACACCACGCCGGTGGACCGGATCGCCGAGGAGGCGGACGTCTCCCCCAGCACCGTCTTCCGCTACTTCCCCACCAAGGAAGACATCGTCCTCACCGACGAGTACGACCCGCTGCTGGAGGAGGCGCTGCGGCAGCGCCCGCCCGGAGAACCGCCCGTCACCGCGCTGCGCGAAGCCCTGTGCACCTCGCTGACGGGCATCTACCGGGCCGACGCCGAGGAGACCATGCTGCGCATCCGCCTCATCCGCGAGGTGCCCGCACTGCGCGGCCGGATGAGCGAGCACTCCGCCGACACCGCGTGGCTGCTGCGGCGTTCCCTCGCCGAGCGCACCGGACGCGCCGAGGACGACCTCGAACTGCGGATCGTGACCAGCGCCATGCTCGCCGCGCTCACCGAGGCCCTGTACTCCTGGGCGGACACCGGCATGGCGGGCACCCTCGAGGACCTGCGCGCCCTGGTCACCCGCGCCCTGGGCGTACTGGAGCGCGGCCTGACGCTGTAGAGGCGGAGCAGGCCGACGGGGCACGGCCCGCGACCGCCGGGGCCCGGCCACCCGGCCCGGCGGCGGACGACCCGGCGGCACGCTACTCGCGGAGGGCGGCGTCCAGCGCTTCGGGATCGGTCACCGGTGCGGCGCACACGAAGCCGCGGCACACATACGCGGCCGGGTTCCCGTCCACCAGGCCCCGGTCCCGCAGCAGCGGAACGCCGGAGGCACCCGGTACGCCCACCGCCACCACCGCGCCGGGCGCGCCGGACAGCAGGGCGGCCCGGTGCAGCGCGCCGCCCGGCTCCTCGCCCACCACGGCGACCTCCCGCGGCCCGTCCAGCAGGGCCTCGCCCGCGGCCAGCCCCCAGCCCAGGAAGCGGGGTGCCCGCGCGGCGAGTTCGCGTACGACGCCCAGGGCGCGCTCGGCGGCCTCCCGGTAGCGGTGCTCCCCGGTGTAGGCGCCGTAGGTGAGCAGCGCGGCGGCCGCCGCGTTCCAACCGGAGGGCACGGCGTTGTCGGTGGGGTCCTGGGGGCGCCGGATCAGCTGCTCGGCGTCGTCGGCCGTGTCGAAGAGGGCGCCGTCCGCACCGGCGAACCGCTCCAGCACGGTGTCCAGCAGGGCGCCCGCACGGGTCAGCCACTCCGCTTCGCCGGTCACCGCGTACAGCGTCAGGTAGCCCTCCGCCACGTCGCCGTAGTCCTCCAGCACCCCGGCGCTGCTGCCCGGCACCCCGTCCCGCGAGGTGCGCACCAGGCGCCGGCCCGCGTCGGAGGTGTGCACCTCGGCGAGCAGCGCGGCGGCGCCCGCGGCGGCCTCCACCAGGTCTGGCCGGCCGAACCAGGCACCGGTCTCGGCCAGGGCCGCGACGGCCAGCCCGTTCCAGGCCGTGACGACCTTGTCGTCGCGCGCGGGCCGGGGACGCTCCGCACGCGCCTCGAACAGCCTGCGCCGGACCGACGCGAAGCGGTCGGCGTCCAACAGCGGCGTCTCCCGGTCGGGGAGTTGCAGCACCGAGGCGCCGCCCTCGAAGGTGCCCTCCTCGGTGACGTGGAAGCACTCGGCGGCCAGTTCGCCGTCCGCCTCGCCCAGCACCTCGGTCAGCTGCGCCGGGGTCCACACGTAGTAGGCGCCCTCGGCATGGCCGCCGTGCCCGTCGTCGCTGTCGGCGTCCAGTGCGGAGGCGAACCCGCCCTCGGCGGTGCCCAGTTCGCGGACCAGGAAGTCCGCGGTCCGCAGGGCCACGTCGCGGGCCTGCTCCGAACCGGTGGCCCGCCACAGACGGGCGTAGACGCGGCACAGCAGCGCGTTGTCGTACAGCATCTTCTCGAAGTGCGGGACGACCCATTCCGCGTCGACGGAGTAGCGGGCGAACCCGCCGCCGAGCTGGTCGTGGATACCGCCGCGGGCCATTGCCTCGCACGTCGCCGAGGCCATCTGCAGTGCGCCCTCGGACCCGGTGCGGGCGTGGTGCCGCAGCAGGAACTCCAGCACCATGGGCGGCGGGAACTTCGGCGCGCCGCCGAACCCGCCCCACCGTGCGTCGAAGTCCTTGGTCAGCCCGAGCAGCGCGGCGCCCATCTCCTCGGCGCCCGGGGGCTGCGGCTCTCCGCTCAGCCGGATGCTGCGCCCTGCCAGGTCGGCACTGATCCGGGAGGCGACGTCGGCCACCTCGTCGTGCCGGTCCTGCCACGCGGTGCGCACGCCCTCCAGGATCTGCCGGAAGGACGGCATGCCGTGCCGCGGCTCCGGCGGGAAGTAGGTGCCGAAGTAGAACGGTTCGCCGTCCGGCGTCAGGAACACCGTCATCGGCCAGCCGCCTTGCCCGGTCGCCGCCTGGACGGCCTCCATGTAGACCGCGTCCACGTCCGGGCGCTCCTCGCGGTCCACCTTCACGCTGACGAAACCCTCGTTCATCAGCCGCGCTGTCGCCTCGTCCTCGAAGCTCTCGCGTGCCATCACGTGGCACCAGTGGCACGAGGCGTAGCCGACCGACAGCAGCACGGGCACCTCGCGCCGCCGCGCCTCCTCGAAAGCCTCCGTCGACCAGGGCCACCAGTCGACCGGATTGTCCGCGTGCTGGAGCAGATAAGGCGAGGTCACGCCAGCCAACCGGTTCATACGCCCCAGGCTCTCACGCTGCCGCACCCCGGACGGCTCAGCCCGCGAGCCGATTGCCTGCTCGGCCGAATTACACTCATGCGCCTTCACGTGGGAAGACCAGTTCGCCCCGGTGCAATCGTGTGGAAGGCGGGCTTCGAGCCCGTCTGTGGACTCGTGGGAACAGTAAGCTGGTACCGAGCAGTACGGAATCGTCGGCCACGTGAGGGAGGTACGCCGTGACCGCGGAGATGATCGCCCCCGACTGGATGCATACGCAGATCAGCGCGGAACAGTACGACTCCTGGACCGAGGAGCAGTGCGCCGGCATCGAGATCGTGGACGGGATGGTCGTCGTGAGCCCGAGCGCCTCCAAGCGGCACAACAGGCTCGCCCGGATCCTGGCCAATGCCCTGGACGCCGCCGCAGGCCCGGACTGGAACGCCGACACGGACTTCGATGTCCGCCTGCAGGACGTTCCGCTCACCAACCGCCGCCCGGACGTCATCGTCTACCGGGCGGAGACCATCGACCTCACGCCCACCCGCCCCGAGCATGTGCTCCTGGTCGTCGAGGTCGTGTCGCCCGGTTCGGAGACCACCGACCGGATCGTGAAGGTCGACCAGTACGCCAAGGCCGGCATCCCCTTCTACTGGCGGGTCGAACAGGCCGCCACCGGCGTCCCGATCGTCTACACCTACGTCCTCGATCCCGCTACCAGGACCTTCCGGGACGGCGAGATGTTCACCGGCGTGATCAAGACTGCCGCGCCGTTCACCCTCACCGCCGATCTCGACGCCCTCTGAGGACTCGCCTCCGTCGGGTCACGCGCACACCTCCGATGGGCGGCCCGGCTCCTACGTGTCGGCCCTGGCGGTCCTGGCGGCCTTGTCGGCCTGGCGGCCGAGGTCCGCGAGGCGGACCAGGGCCGGCAGGGCCTCGGCGATCGACCGTCGCTCCTCGGGGGTCAGTTGGGCGATCAGCGGGGCCAGATGGCGGCCACGGTCCTCGTGCCGCGCCAGGCAGATCTGCCGGCCGCGGTCGGTGAGGTGGACGAGGACGGCGCGGCCGTCCGTCGGATCGCGACGGCGTTCCACGAGCCCGTCGTGTTCGAGCCGGGTGACCAGCTGGGTCAGCCCGGGCTGGCTGATCTGCTCGGCACGGGCGAGTTCGGTGAGCCGCCTGGGACCGCTCTGGGAGAGGGTGTCCAGCACGGACAGCGTGGTGAACGGCAGCTTCTGCACCACGGGGAGCCGGATGTAGTAGCGGTTGAAGTCCTCGATCGCCCGGGTGAGGTCGCCGACGGCCAGGTCGGTTCCGTGGCCGGAGGGCTGCGTAGAAGTCACTCCGTAAACATATCGCGAACTTATATAAATGCTTGATCGACCACTTGGTGCGGTCCTGCCGCACCGGAGTCGGTGGCGTCCGACTGCGGCCTCGCCTACGCGCTCGGCCCGGTGCCGGGCGCACGGCTGGACGGCTGGACGGCTGGACGGCTGGGGGCGCGCCTTCGGCCGACGGCGGTTGTTCGCCGAAGGCGCGCCGCGCTCAGTGCGGGGCGCGGGCGCCGCCCGCGGCCTCCCAGCCGGCCACCGCGAGGGCGCGGTAGGCGGCGTAGGCGGCGGCGGGATCGCCCTCGTCCACCCACGGGACGGCGCCGACGTGGCCGTCGACGGCGGCGAGGGCCTCCATGGCCTCGCCGTAGCGCTCGGCCCGCACCAGGAACCAGACCAGCAGATGGAGGATGTGCGGGCGCACCGGGTGGTCGTCCTCGACCTGGTCGACGGCGTACTCGGCGGCCTCGATGGCGTTGCCGATCTCCTCGCTCTGATACAGCCCGCGGACCATGTTCACCTCGGGCAGGTGCCCGTAGACCGCGAACAGCGGCAGCGCCGCCAGCAGCGAACCCTCGGGCGCCTGCGCGGCGGCGGCGCGGGCGAACGCGTCGGCCTGCTCCTTGGAACCGGCTCCCCGCGCCGACCAGTAGGGCAGCACCGCCAGATGGGCGCCCATGTGCTCGGGCGCCAGCCCGCGGACGGTGCCCCACAGGGAGTCGAAGTCGGCCTCGCGGTAGCCGAGATGGCGTGCGAGGGTCAGCTCGGTCAGATGCGGTGTCGGATCGGCGGGGGCGAGCTTCGCCGCGTCGTGTGCGACGTTCCGCGCCTCCTCCAGGATGATGCGGCGGCTGTCGGGGTCGCTCTCGGCCAGCGCCTGGAAGACCAGGAAGTGCGCGTACACCTGGGCGCCCCCGTGATCGCGCGGCTGCTGGGCGCGCCACTCGCGCAGCCACCGCGCGTCCGGCAGCCCGGCGGCCGGCTCCTTGCTGAAGGACACCCCTTCGGTACCGGTGTCCGCACCCGCCGCGGCGGCGTGCTCCCGGGAGCGGGCCAGTTCCATGGCCGCGGCGCCCGCCAGGGACTGCACCCGCTGCCAGCGCAGCTCGTACTCGTCGCCGGTGAAGGCCAGCAGGTGCGCGACCGGCTGCCAGTCCTGGGTGCGCTGCACCTCCTCCAGCGCCTCGACCAGCTCCCGGTCCGGCCCCGGCAGCCGCACGTCGAGCTCGTCGGAGGGGACGAAGCCGTACCCGGCCGTCGGGTCGACCGCCTGGGCCAGGCCCCGGGCTCCGTCCTGCCGCAGCTTCCTGCGGCGCATGGCGGGGTAGACGACCACGCCGAAGACGGCGGCGAGGGCGATCAGGAGGAGCAGGGCTTCCATGGCGTCGGATCTCCACGCTGTGACGGACGGCTGGGCGGGGCGGCACGCCCCGGGGGCGCTGCCGCCTCCGGGGCGGTACGTCCCCGGGGAGGAGTGCGCCCCACTCCACCGTACGGCCCACTAGTCTCGCCCCCATGAGTGAGCAGCGCGACAACGGCATCGACAGCGGGGCGGACGGCACCCCGGACACCCCGCGGCAGAGCTTCGAGACCCTCGCCATCCATGCGGGGCAGGCCGCCGACCCGAGGACGGGGGCGGTGGTCCCGCCCATCCACCAGGTCTCCACGTACAAGCAGGACGGTGTCGGGGGGCTGCGCGGCGGCTACGAGTACAGCCGCTCGGCGAACCCGACCCGCAGCGCGCTGGAGGAGAATCTGGCGGCGCTGGAGGGCGGCAGACGCGGGCTGGCCTTCGCCTCCGGGCTGGCCGCCGAGGACTGCCTGCTGCGTACCCTGCTCACCCCCGGGGACCACGTGGTGATCCCGAACGACGCGTACGGGGGCACCTTCCGGCTCTTCGCCCGGGTCGCCGAGCGGTGGGGTGTGCAGTGGTCGGTGGCCGACTCCTCCGACCCGGCGGCCGTCCGCGCCGAGCTGCGCGAGCGCACCAAGGCGGTCTGGGTGGAGACCCCCTCCAACCCGCTGCTGGGGATCACCGACATCGCGGCGGTCGCCGAGGTGGCGCACGGGGCGGGCGCCCGGCTCGTGGTCGACAACACCTTCGCCAGCCCCTACCTCCAGCAGCCGCTCGCGCTGGGCGCTGACGCGGTCGTGCACTCGACGACCAAGTACATGGGCGGCCACTCCGACGTGGTGGGCGGCGCACTGGTCGTCGGCGACCCCGCGCTCGGCGACGAACTGGCCTTCCACCAGAACGCGATGGGCGCCGTCGCGGGGCCGTTCGACGCCTGGCTGGTGATGCGGGGGATCAAGACGCTGGGCGTGCGCATGGACCGGCACGGGGAGAACGCGGCCCGCGTGGTGCAGCTGCTGACCGCGCATCCGGAGGTGACGGAGGTCTACTACCCGGGGCTGGCCACGCATCCCGGGCACGAGATCGCGGCCAAGCAGATGCGCGGCTTCGGCGGGATGGTGTCCTTCCGGGTGGCGGGCGGCGAGGAGGCCGCGGTGCGGGTGTGCGACCGGGCCCGGCTCTTCACGCTGGGCGAGTCCCTGGGCGGGGTCGAGTCGCTGATCGAGCACCCGGGGCGGATGACGCACGCCTCGGCGGCGGGCTCCGCGCTGGAGGTACCGGCTGACCTGGTGCGCCTCTCGGTGGGCATCGAGTCGGCCGACGACCTGCTGGCGGACCTGACGCAGGCGCTGGAGGGGGCCGCAGCGGGCTGAATCCGCAGGGCCGGGACGCGGGTCACCGGCCCGCCGCGGACGGGATCGCCGCCGGGTCACCAGCCCACCGCGGGCGGGGTCGTCGTCGGGGGCGGGGCCGACCAGGGGTGCAGCACCAGCGCCCACACGGCCAGGGCCAGCAGCCCGGCCAGCACCCCGGTCCACAGCACCGCGCCGAGCGCCCGGCGGCGCCGCAGCAGCCGGGCGCCCTCCGCCAGGGCCCGCTCCGCCAGGTCGGCGGGGACGGGCTCGGCGGTGCGCTGCTGGACCAGGCGCCGCACCTCGGCCTCCTTGCGATCAGGCGGGCTCATGGGCGCTCTCCGCTGTGTCCGTCTCGTCCCGCTCGTCCCGCGGGGGCTGTGCCGGTCCGCGGGCCGGGCTGCTGAGCACCGTCGCCATGGCGCGGGTGTGCAGGGCGCGCACGCGTTCGACGGGGAGCCCGAGGCCGGCGGCGACCTGTTCCTCGGCGATCCCCTCGTGCAGCCGCAGGACGAGTACGAGCCGCTCCTGCGGGGCGAGGACGCCCAGCAGCCCGCCGCGCGGACGGCGGTGCCGTCGGCCGGTGCGGGCGAAGCGGAGGGCCAGCGCCTGCCGGGTGTGCTCGTAGGGATCGTCGCCGCGCAGCCGGGCCCAGTCGGCGCGGGTCCGCGCGAGTGCCCGCACCAGCAGCCGCTCCGCCTCCGGAGCGGCGCCGGGAGGTTCCGCGGTCAGCAGGGTGGCGGCATGCAGCAGCCGGCCGCCCGCGCCCGCGACGAACGCCTCGAACTCCTGGGCGCGGAGGCTCTCCTGCCGTGCCTGACGCTCTCGCACGCCGCCTCCCGTGCCGCCTATAGGACGGTAGGCAGGGAGATCAAATCAAGAGGCGCGTCACCACCGCGCCGCCGCCGGAACCGGAGTGCTCGGCGCCCCGGCGGTGGCGGCCGGGTTCCCGCGGCCGGGGGCGGGCCCGGGCGGGTCAGGAACCGGACTCCGGCGGCTGCGAGAGGCTGCTCGGGTTCAGTTCGAGCATCGCCGTGTTGAAGCGGGTCAGCAGTTTGCAGAACGTCCCGCGCTCCTCCTCGGTCCAGTCCTTGGTGATGAGCTGCATCAGGTTGCGGCGGGAGGAGCGGACCTCCTCCAGCCGGGCCTCACCGCGCGGCGAGAGTTGGAGGACGACGGCGCGCCCGTCCTCGGGGTGCGAGGTGCGCTTGACCAAGCCGGACTCGACGAGCGGGGCGACCTGCCGGGTCACCGTCGAGGAGTCGATGCCCATGCCGGCGGCGAGCGCCTTGACGCCCATCGGGCCTTCCTGGTCGAGGCGGTTGAGCAGCAGATAGGCGGCGCGGTCCATGGAGTTGCGGGCCTGTCCGAGCCCGCCGAGGCGGGTCTGCTCCGCGCGCCGCGCGTACACCGCGAGTTGGTGCTGCATGGCGTCCAGCGCGGCGGTTCCGGAGGCGGCACCGTCGTCGGCAGGCACCGCGGAGTCGTCCGGCGCGTCGGGGGTGTCTGTCGTCATGTCCGGATGCGTGGGCATGGCAGGTGCGCTCACTTCGTCGATCAGCAGGAGTTTTTGTTGAGTTTTGACAGTTTTGGGGTGGTCTGTTGGGTGTATCGACCTGAGGTGGTGGCCACAGAGTACGCGGAGCGGACCCACGGCGTACCTCCACTGCACGAACCAGTGACGCGGACCACCCCGCGCGGCCGCCCGGGCGGTGATCCGCCCACCGGCCGGGCGGCTGCCAGACTGGCGGAATGGTCACCAGCGCAGCCCCCTCCGCCACCTCCGGGCATCCCGAACTCCCCGTCTCGCTGGACGAGGTGCGCCTCGCCCGCAAGACGCTCGCGGGGGTCGCCCGCACCACCGCCGTCGAGGGCAGCCGGCACCTCTCCTCGCTGGTCGGCTCACCGGTGCACCTCAAGTGCGAGAACCTGCAGCGCACCGGGTCGTTCAAGCTGCGCGGCGCGTACGTGCGGATCGCGGGCCTGACGCCCGAGGAGCGGCGGCGCGGCGTGGTCGCGGCGAGTGCGGGCAACCACGCGCAGGGCGTGGCGCTGGCGGCGTCGCTGCTGGGAGTGCCGTCCACGGTCTTCATGCCGGTGGGGGCACCGCTGCCGAAGGTGGCGGCCACCCGCGACTACGGAGCGCGGGTGCGGATGCACGGCCAGGTGGTGGACGAGACGCTGACGGCGGCGAAGGAGTACGCGCAGGCCACCGGGGCCGTTCTCATCCACCCCTTCGACCACCCGGACGTGGTGGCCGGCCAGGGCACGCTGGCCCTGGAGCTGCTGGAGCAGTGCCCCGAGCTGCGGACCGTCGTGGTGGGGGTCGGCGGCGGCGGGCTGCTCGCGGGCATGGCGGTGGCGATCAAGGCGCTCCGCCCCGATGTGCGGGTGGTGGGGGTGCAGGCGGAGGGCTCGGCCGCGTATCCGCCCTCGCTGCGGGCCGGGCGTCCGGTGGCGCTCGGTTCCGTCTCGACGATGGCGGACGGCATCAAGGTCGGCCGGCCCGGCGACGTGCCGTTCGAGATCATCCGGACGCTGGTCGACGACATTCGCACAGTGTCCGAGGACGCGCTCTCCCGGGCGCTGCTGCTCTGCCTGGAGCGGGCCAAGCTGGTGGTGGAGCCCGCGGGGGCGAGCTCGGTCGCGGCGCTGCTGTCGGCCCCGGACAGCTTCGAGGGGCCGGTCGCCGCGGTGCTCTCGGGCGGCAACGTCGACCCGCTGGTCCTGCAGCGGACGCTGCGGCACGGCATGGCCGCGGCCGGCCGCTATCTGTCGCTGCGGCTGCGCCTCTCGGACCGGCCGGGCGCGCTCGCGGCGCTGCTCGGGGAACTGTCGGTGGCGGATGCCAACGTGCTGGACGTCGGCCATGTGCGGACCGATCCGCGGCTGGGCCTGGACGAGGTGGAGGTGGAGCTGCACATGGAGACGAAGGGCCCGCAGCACTGCGTGGAGGTCGCCTCGGGGCTGCGCGCGGCGGGGTACACGGTCATGAGCTGAGCGGGCGCGGGACGCCTCACCCCCTCGCTCCCCGGTTCTCACGCCCGGGAAGCACAGGACGCGAACTATCGCGTATTTCTTGACGCGATACATCGCGTCGCTTCATACTGCTGTGCGGCGAACCCCGGTACGCCGCATCTCCGTACATGCCGGAACTTCCCGGCACCTCTAGCATTTTCGTAGCGTGTCTCGCTCCACACTCTGGGAGTCCATCCATGCCAGGTGCCATATACGCCGAGGGGCTGGTGAAGACCTTCGGCGAGGTGAGGGCTCTGGACGGCGTCGACCTCGACGTCCCCGAATCCACCGTGCTGGGCCTGCTCGGCCCCAACGGCGCGGGCAAGACCACCGCGGTCCGGGTACTGACCACCCTCCTGCGTCCCGACGCGGGCCGCGCCGTCGTCGCCGGCCTCGACGTCCTGAAGAACCCGACCGCGGTACGCCGCTCCATCGGCCTCTCCGGCCAGTTCGCCGCCGTCGACGAGTATCTGACCGGCCGCGAGAACCTGCAGATGGTCGGGCAGCTCTACCAGATGTCCGGACGCGACGCGAAGAAGCGCGCACGGGAACTGCTGGAGCGCTTCAACCTCGCCGACGCCGCCGACCGGACGGCCAAGACCTACTCGGGCGGCATGCGCCGCCGCCTGGACCTCGCCGCCGCGCTGGTCGTCAGCCCGCCGGTGATGTTCATGGACGAACCCACCACCGGCCTCGACCCGCGCAACCGGCAGCAGTTGTGGGAAGTCATCGAGGAACTCGTCGCGGGCGGCACGACGCTGCTGCTGACCACGCAGTACCTGGAGGAGGCCGACCGGCTCGCGCACGACATCGCCGTCGTCGACCACGGCAAGGTCATCGCACGCGGCACCTCCGACCAGCTCAAGGCCCGCACCGGCGGCGAGCGCATCGAGGTCGTCGTCCACGACCGCGCGGACATCCCCGCGGCCCGCTCCATCCTCGACAGCCACGCGCTGCCCGGCCCGGCCCACGAGGGCTGCACCGTCGAACAGCACACCCGCAAACTGACCGTCCCGGTCGCCGGCGGCGCCAAACTGCTGGCCGAGGTGATCCGGGAGTTGGACGGCCGCGGCATCGAGATCGACGACATCGGCCTGCGCCGCCCCACCCTCGACGACGTCTTCATCTCCCTGACCGGCCACGCCGCCGAAGACGCGCGCGGCCCGGGCACGACCGACCAGGACGCGATCCCGAACCCGGGACCGGACGGGGACCGGTCCGCATCCCAGCAGCCGGGCGCGCACGCGCCGGAATCCGAGGAGAACACGCCATGACCGCCGCAGCGCAGGCGGCGTCGCCCACGGCCCCCAGGGGCCGCGGCGGCGCCGCCCAGTCGATCACCGACTCACTGGTGATGGCCAAGCGCAACCTGATCCGCATGGTGCGCATCCCCGAAGTCGTCATCTTCGGACTGATCCAACCGATCATGTTCGTGGTGCTGTTCAGCTACGTCTTCGGCGGCTCCATCAAAGTCCCCGGAGCCGGCACCGACGCCGGTTCCTACCGCGAGTTCCTGATGGCGGGCATCTTCGCGCAGACCGTCACCTTCGCGACCGCCGGCGCCAGCGCGGGCATCGCCGAGGACATGCACAAGGGACTCGTCGACCGGTTCCGCTCGCTGCCGATGACCCGCGGGGCCGTACTGACCGGACGCACCCTGGCCGACCTGGTGCAGACGGCACTGACCCTGGTCGTACTCGCCGTCGTCGCCGCACTCGTCGGCTGGGCACCGCACGACGGCATCCCCGACGCACTCGCCGGCTTCGGCCTGCTGCTGCTGCTCGGCTACGCGTTCACCTGGATCGGGGCGCTCATCGGGCTCTCGGTACGCACCCCGGAAGCCGCCACCTCCGGCGGGCTGATCTGGCTGTTCCCGCTGACCTTCATCTCCGTCGCGTTCGTCCCCTCCCAGAACATGCCCGCCTTCTTGCAGCACGTAGCGGAATGGAACCCCTTCAGCGCCACCGTGGTGGCCTGCCGCGAACTGTTCGGCAACCTGCCCGCCGGCTACCCCGTCCCGGACGCCTGGCCCATGCAGCACCCGGCCGTGGCCTCGGTGCTGTGGTCCGTGGTCATCATCGCCGTCTTCCGCACCCTGGCGGTCCGCAAATACCGCTCGGCCACCGGGTGAACGGCGCGGGCCGCACGGCCCGCGGCGCACCCGCCCCAGCACCCGCGCACACGCGGCGGACGGCCCGCGCGAAACCGCGCGGGCCGTCCGCCGCAGGCGTCGGGAGTTCCGCCATCAGCTCCGGTAGGGCTTCGCCTCCATGATGCGGACGGAGGCCATCTTGCCGTTCGGCAGCTCGTACTCGGCGTCCTGGCCGACCTTCTTGCCCATCACGCCGGAGCCCAGGGGCGACTGCGGAGAGTAGGTCTCGATCTCGGAGCTGGCGTACTCGCGTGAGGCCAGCAGGAAGGTGATCGTGTCGTCCTCGTCACCGTCGAAGGCGATCTTGACCACCATGCCGGGCTCCACCACACCGTCGTCCGCCGGAGCCTCACCGACCTTGGCGTTCTCCAGGAGCTGCTGGAGCTGCCGGATACGCAGCTCCTGCTTGCCCTGCTCCTCCTTGGCCGCGTGGTACCCGCCGTTCTCGCGGAGGTCGCCCTCCTCGCGAGCCGCCTCGATCTTCTTGGAGATCTCGGTGCGTGCAGGACCCGACAGGTACTCCAGCTCGGCCTTGAGCTGGGAGTACGCCTCCTGGGTCAGCCAGGTGACGTTGTCGCTGGTCTGGGTCACAGGTGCTCCTCGTCGGTACTGGGATATGAAGCTGATGCAGAAAACGCCCTACCAGAAAGGGTGCGCCTGCACTGGTGGGCGAAACCACGAGCTTAACAATTCCGCCGGAAAAGGGAAGAAGACTCCGGCTCCACCCCAGGTCAACAGGGTCCGCCGGACGAGCCGGAAGGTCGGCCGGACGCCGGGAGGCCGCCCGCCTCAGCGCTCCTGGCAGCCGATCAGCTCGGCACTCGTGGCGCGCGCCGTGGTACGCACGGTGACGACCTCGTCCACCCGGGAAGCCCCCGCGGCGAACTCCGCGTTCTTGCGGCCGACCTCGCTGCCGTCCTCCGCACGGGTGCGCAGCGTGCACACGCCCGCGGCCCCGGCCTCCTTGCGCACCTCCACGTGGACCTGCACCGCGCTGTCGGAGACCACCTTGAACTTGATCAACTCTCCGCTCACCTGCTGGCCGGAGATGTACGCGACCCCGAACCAGGTGATCAGCGCGAGCATCAGCGCCCCCAGCACACCGCCGGTGACCTTCAGCCGACGATCCGTGCGCGCCTCCCCGCCCGCGGCACGGCCCGCGGCACGCCCGTACCGCCCCTCGGGGACCTGTTGGCGCAGGTCGACCATGGTCCGTTCCTCTCGGCAGGCGCTCCGACCGTGCGCGGCGGACCCGGCCGGAGCCGGGCGGGCCCGGACCGGGAATACATCACGGTGCTGATTCGGTCACTATAGAAGCCGCTCCCGAATCCGCCGACGGCGGGCGGGGCCGATGGCGGAGCCGCTTTGACCTATGAGGATTGAGTTGTGACTGAGCAACTGCGACTGATGGCCGTGCACGCACACCCCGACGACGAGTCGAGCAAGGGTGCGGCCACCATGGCGAAGTACGTCGACGAGGGGGTGGACGTGCTCGTCGCGACGTGCACGGGGGGCGAGCGGGGCTCCATCCTCAACCCGAAGCTCCAGGGCGACACCTACGTCGAGGAGCACATCCACGAGGTACGCCGCAAGGAGATGGACGAGGCCCGGGAGATCCTGGGCGTGAAGCAGGCGTGGCTCGGCTTCGTCGACTCGGGCCTGCCCGAGGGCGACCCGCTGCCGCCGCTGCCCGAGGGCTGCTTCGCCCTCCAGGAGGTGGACGAGGCCGCCGGAGCGCTGGTGCGGCTCATCCGCGAGTTCCGCCCCCAGGTGATCACCACCTACGACGAGAACGGCGGCTACCCGCACCCCGACCACATCATGACCCACAAGATCTCGATGGTCGCCTTCGAGCACGCGGCGGACACCGAGAAGTACCCCGAGGAGGCGTTCGGCCCGGCGTGGCAGCCGCAGAAGCTCTACTACAACCAGGGCTTCAACCGGCAGCGCACCGAGGCGATGCACCAGGCGATGCTGGACCGCGGCCTGGAGTCGCCCTACACCCAGTGGCTGGAGCGCTGGGAGAAGATGGGGATCAAGGAACGCGAGATCACCACCTTCGTACCCTGCGGCGACTTCTTCGAGATCCGCGACAAGGCACTGATCGCGCACGCCACCCAGATCGATCCGGACGGCGGCTGGTTCCGCGTCCCGATGGACATCCAGCGGGAGGTCTGGCCGACCGAGGAGTACGAGTTGGCGAAGTCCCGCGTGGAGACCTCGCTCCCCGAGCACGACCTCTTCGCGGGCATCCGCGAGAATTGACGGTATGAGCCCGACGCAGACAACGCTCGTCCAGGTCCTTCCGCTCGCGAAGGACCTGGACGAGAACAAGGTGACCCCCGGCGTGCTCGGCTTCGTCGTCTTCGCCCTCATCGGCGCGGCCGTGTGGATGCTGATGAAGTCGATGAACAAGCACATGCGGCGCGTGGACTTCGAGGAGCCCGCCGGCACCGCGCCCGCGGCGGGCGCCACCGGCGGGACCGCCGAGGAGACCGCCGACGGGACCGACGCCGCCGACGCGCGCAAGGCCGAGGCCGCCGCCCCGGCACCATCCGAGCGAAAGGGCTGAGCGGCCCGCCGACCGCCCCGGCCCCTCGCCGCGACCTCCGTCTGGAGAACGACATGCTGTTCGGCAGGTTCAAGAACCGCGTCCCCACCCCCGAGGAAGCCCTCCAGGGCCGCCCCGAGCCGGAGTACGCGGTACCCGGGCGCCACACCGTGCTCGGCACGGCGCTCCAGGGCCCGTACCCGGAGGGTCTGGAGATCGCCGACTTCGGCATGGGCTGCTTCTGGGGCGCCGAGCGCGTCTTCTGGACGACGGACGGCGTCTGGACGACCCTCGTCGGCTATCAGGGCGGATCCACCCCGAACCCCACCTACGAGGAGGTCTGCTCGGGCCTGACCGGGCACACCGAGGCGGTACGCGTCGTGTACGACCCGGCGAAGGTCTCCTACGAGACGCTGCTCAAGCGCTTCTGGGAGTCCCACGACCCCACCCAGGGCTTCCGCCAGGGCAACGACACCGGCACCCAGTACCGCTCGGCGATCTACACTCACTCCCCCGCGCAGGCCACCACCGCCGAAGCCTCCCGGAACGCCTACCAGCAGGTCCTCACCGGCTCCGGACACGGCGGGATCACCACCGAGATCCTCCCCGCCGAGGGCCGCCCCTTCTACCCCGCCGAGGGCTACCACCAGCAGTACCTCGACAAGAACCCGGCCGGCTACTGCGGCATCGGCGGCACGGGCGTCAGCTGCCCGATCGGGCTGGCCCCGTCGGGCGAGTGAGGCGCGGAGAGCGGGCCCGCAGCCGCGTGGGGGCGCCGTCCGCAAGGACGGGGCGAACGAGCGTCGCCGCATCGGAGCGCTGACCGGCGAGGCGGACTGGGCTCGCCGGTATGACCGACTTCCTTCAGGTGGCGACGGAGACCCGGGAGCAGGCCACCACCCTCGCGGGATCGGTGGTGACGGCCCGGCTCGAGCCACGTGCGCAGATCGTCGGTCCGGTGGTCTCCGTCTTCCGGCACCTGGGCGAGTTCGGCACGGGGGAAGAGTGGCAACTGCTGTTCAAGAGCCCGTGCCGACCGGTACGCAGATCTTGAGGCGCACCTCGTGGAGCACCACCCGTGGAAGAACCCGGAGGTGTCGGCAGTGCCGATCGTGGCGGGTTCGGACGCCTACCTGCGGTGGGTGGAGCGGACAACCGAGCCGAACCCTGCGGACTGATCACTCAATTCCGGCCCGCTCCAGCACATCGGCCACGGCCGGAAGCCCCCGGTGATCGCTGAGCTGCCGGAGGAGCGGGGCGAGGCGCTGCCGTGGTCGGGCGGACGCACCGGAGGTCACGGGACGCTCTCCTACACCGCCCCGGGCGGCAGTGGCCATACACCCTCATGTACGGCACGGTGCACTGTCAGCGACAGCTCCGCGGCGTCTTCGGTGAATCCGGTGAGCAGCAGGCTCTTGTCGGCCCTGGTCCGGATTCGGCAGTGTACGTCCCATCCCATGGCCCTACTGATTGCGTTGTCCTGTCCGTGATCAGACACCTTGGCGATACTTTCCCATGGAATCACCCGGGTTTCGCCGGTCCTGCGATAGACCAGCCCGCCCTGGCGCAGCATGTAGACCTCGCCGTGCCGGCTGAGGTAGCGCAGCCCGTTGGTGATCCCCGACCAGAGAGAAACCAGCGCTACGCCGAGCAGCAGTCCGGCAAAGGCGCCGCTGGCCGACTCCTTGAAGGTCTGGATGACGACCGGAACGGAAACGGCCAAAGCCACCAACCCGGTCGGTAACCAGATGATCCCGGCCCGTCCATGTCGCGCCACGTCGGTCTCGTACCGACGCACGAACCTGCCCAGCTCTCTCTCACCCGGTACTGCCATCCGCCCCTCCCCCTGTCGTGCGTAGCATCTTCACTAGATGCTACGCAGGGCAAGAACACCGTGACAGTGGCTCCTTGCTCCCCGTGCCGTGCGGCGCGTCGTCCAGAGGGTTCCTCGCGGGAGCGGTCAGGGGGCGATCCGCCGCGCCGCACACAGAACCCGAACGAGAGCTCTCGGGCAGCCGGGGCTGATCCATCGGGGCGAGGCGCTGCCATGGGCGGACGGATGCCACTCTCGCTGAGAGTTCCCATCCCCGGCGATGGCTCGGCGATGGCCGTGGCCTGCTCGATCTCTCCCGCCAGGGAAGCGTCCCCGGGGCATCAGGATCGCGAACAGGTTCTGCCGACACACCGGCTCCATGCTGCGACCTGCGGCCATCAGATGTTCGATTGCCCTTACAGGCCGATGGTCAATGGCCGCACCTGTCGGCGCCGCAACGTCAGGTGCAGATGCGCCTCTGTCATTCGGCCGGATGGCCGACGCCGAGCAGGGCCAGAGGGTGCTGACCGGATGGCACTACCGCAGGAGTGAGCTCAAGGAGCTGGTCGTCGTCGAATCCGGCGACGAGCACAGCCCCCAGGCCGCTCTCGGCGGCTTGGAGGTAGATGTTCTGGCTGGCGTGCCCGGCCTCCAACCACACGTACCGCGCGCCCCGCTGCCCCAGCGGCCGCTGGTCGGCGAAGTGTTGCGTAGCCGCCTCCAGATCTCCGCTGAGCAGCAGGAGCACCGGCGCCTGACGCAGCCAGAGGTGGTCGGCGAGGGTGGTGCCGGCGACCCGGTCGCGGTGGTCGCCGTCGGCGATCAGGGTCAGGACATCGCGCTCGGCGTCGTATCGGTAGGCACCGGGGGCCAGGCCGTCGACGCTTCCCGCGACAGCTGTGAGTGTCAGTGGGTACAACGCATGTGCCGACGGGCTTGTGCGGCGCTCACCAGTAGTCCGCCCCTGCGCCGCCCACACCATGAGCGCGACGTGGCCGATGCTCAAGGGACGGGGCGCGAAACTGCGAGTGCTGCGTCGCTTTATCAGCATGGCCCCCAGACTTCCGACGGGAGGCGTGTGCCGAGCAGCCTGCAGTGGCGCTTCTCGCTGTGTCATCAGCCCAGGCAAGCACACACCGCAGGGCGGAGGTTGAGAGTGCCATGGCTGTCCCCGAGCAACGCGGGGAGGCCTCACGGTCGCATAGAGGTACGGCGTCTGTCGACGGAACTTCGAAGGCGCCAGTCCGGCACGCCTCCGGCCGCCTGCGGCGAGAGGGCCCTGGACATCGGGTTCACCGGGGTCGCCCGAGAGGCTGCCTTGGAATCCGAAGGCGTCGGCGAACATGCTCGCCGGAGGGGCGGGCAACGGCCGCGGGTCCGGCGGGACGACGCTGGGCTGTCCGCCGGGCGTGCCGGCCGGGCCCGAGGACGCGGGCTCACCTGCTGTGTCCGGGGCGCCGCGGAGCGCATGCTGGGTGGATGGATTGGTTGGTGTCGCTCCTCGGGGCCGGGCTGGTGCTGGCCGCACTGCGGGATCTGTTCCACACGCTCTGGCATCCGACCCGCAGGGGCGGCGCCAGCCGCCTCGTGATGACGGCGCTGTGGAGGCTGTCGCATCTGTTCCCCGCGCGCAGGGGCATGAACGAGCTGGTCGGGCCGCTGGCGATGGTGACGGTCGTCGGGATGTGGACCTGTCTCGTGGTCCTGGGGTGGGCGCTCGTCTATCTGCCGCACATGCCGGAGGGGTTCGCCTTCGCGGCCGGGCTGGCGCCGCACGAGCACGGGGATCTGCTCGACTCCCTGTACGTGTCGCTGGTCAACCTGGCGACGTTGGGGATCGGGGACATCGCGCCGACCGCGGGCTGGCTGCGGCTCGTCGCACCGCTGGAGGCGCTGGTGGGGCTGGCGTTGCTGACCGCGACGGTCTCCTGGGTGCTGCAGATCTATCCCGCGCTGGCCCGCCGGAGGAGCCTGGCGCTGCGGCTGGCCATGCTGCGCCGCGTCCAGCCGCCCGCCCAGTATCTGCACTCGGCCACGGGGGCGGCACTGCTGGAGGGCATCGCCGCGGAAGTGGTGCGGATCCGCGTGGATTTCACCCAGTACCCGGACGCCTACTACTTCCACGACGGCGAGGAGGACCTCTCGCTGGCCGCCACGATCGACTATGCCGTCGATCTCGGCCGCCGCGGGCACTCCAGTGAGCAGAGCGAGGTGCGGCTGGCCGCCACCGTACTCGGGAATGCGCTGGCAGACCTCGCTCTCGCTCTCGACCAGCGGTTCCTGCGGACGGGCGGCACTCCCGCGGAGGTCTTCACCGCGTACGCGCACGACCATGGGCGGCGGCCTCCCCTGCCATGACGGGGTCGGACGACTGCGCGTCCGGGAGCCGGCCGCCGGAGAGCCGCCGGGGCGCCCCGAGGACGGTCGGCGGGGGGACCGCGACGCGCCAGCCCGGGTTGTAGGTGTGCGGTACCGGGTGCAGTCGCCAGTCGGCCCGCGCCGCCCACGCGGGCAGCGGGACGCCGCGCAGGACGAGGGCGTGGGGGCGGCCCCCCGCGGCAGGACGGTCCTCCGCAGCCGGGTGGCCCTGCGCGGCGGGCCGGCAGCCCGCGGTGTGGGCGACGGGGATGGTGGAGCTGTTCCCGGCCAGTACGCACGGTGGGCGCACACCGTGGGCGCGCAGGACGCGTTCCATGCGCTGCCAGTCCTGGCGGGCCGCTGCCTGGATGCCGGAGTGGAGGTCCAACTGGTGGAGTTGGAAGCCGAGGTGCAGCAGCGCCAAGGTCGCCGCGAGCGGGACGAGCAGCCGCAGCTTCCGCGCCGTCCTCGCCCACCGGAGTGCTCCGCACACTCCCAGCGCGGCCACCGGTGCCAGCAGCGCATAGGTGGGCAAAAGGAAGCGCGGCGCCGCGTAGTCCATGAAGAACAGGTACGGGACGGCCACGGCGGCCGCCGCCGCGGTGGGCAGCACCGCGAGTGCCGTACGGCCCTCCTCGCGCGCCGTGTTGACGCCGAGGGCGACCAGTGGCGGGATCAGCAGCCACCATGCGGCGGACGCCCATCCGACGGTCGCCCCTTCACAGGGGCGGCAGAGCAGTGGCCCGTCGAGTGCCGCGGCGTGCCGGAACACGGTGTCCAGGGACAGGTGGAGGTGCATCCCGCCCTGGATGTCACCGGCCGCACGCACCCGCTCCAGCACGCTGCCGAAGCGCAGTCGGGCCTCCACTGCCCAGGGCAGCAGCCCGAGCAGCACCCCGGCCGTCGCGGCGAGCGCGACGGCCGGGGCCAGGGGCGGGGCCGGGGCCGGGGCTCCGGAGCGTGGCGGCCGGCCCGATTCCGGCCCGCCCGGCTCCGTCCGCTCCGGCTTCCGCCGGCTCTGCCTCAGGTGGGCCCACAGCGCGGCCCCGAGCAGCACGGCGACCGGCCAGACGGTGTCGTTGGGCCGTATCAGGGTGGCGGCGGCCAGCGCCGCCGCCACGGCGCCCCAGGTGCGCACCCGCGCCCGGACCGGTCCGGGCGTGGCCCCGCCCGCGGCCGCGGGGGACGACGTGTCACCGGGCGCGGGCACGCAGCAGCCGAGGGCCGCGGTCAGCCCCATGGCGACGTAGTGGTTGGGCATGGCGGCGCCCGCGTAGAACAGCGCGAACCACACGCTGCTGTAGAGCGCGGCGGCGAGCGGCACCACGCCCCGCCGGGCGACCGCGCGCAGCCACGGCAGGAAGCCGAGGTAGAGGGCGAGTGCCGCGGCGACGGTCAGATAGCAGCGCAGCAGCGGCACGGAGTGGCCGAGGGCGGCGACCGGGGCGATCAGCAGCGGCACGCCGCGGGTGCGGGGGGCGCTGAACGGCGTCTCGGGGCCGTAGGGGGCGAAGCGGCTGGCGTAGACGAGCTCGTCCCAGCCGAGTGGCAGGCCGGGGTGGACGACCGCCAGTGAGAGCGCCCCGAAGACCCCGCAGACGCCGGCCAGCCACCAGCGGTCCCGGCAACCGGTCGGCTCGGCATTCCGTGCAGTTGTGGACATGCACGGCATCCTGCCGCCGCGGCGGTGCCGTTCGCCGCAGGCGCCGCCGCGCGCCGGACCACGTGCGGGCGGGACGGCGTACCCTCGCTCGGGTGGTGGACGTGGACGTGGCGGACGTGGACTGGGTGGGGCGGGTCGGCGGACTGCGGCAGTGGTCCTCCGGGACGGAACGGGCGCCGCACAAACCGCTGTTGCTGCTGTACGCGCTGGGCCGGTTCCAGACCGCGCCGGGGAGCGGGCTGCGGTACACGGATGTCGAGGAGGACCTGGCCGGGCTGCTGCGCGAGTACGGTCCGCCCCGCAGGACGTCGCCGGGGTACCCCTTCCATCATCTGGTGAACGACGGCGTGTGGGAGGTGCGTACGGACTCCGGCCCGGACAGTCCGGGTCCCGGCGTCCGGCGGCTGCGGGAGAGCGGCGCGGTGGGCCGGCTGGTGCCGGAGCTGCGCGAGGCGCTGGACACCGATCCCGCCCTGCTGTCCGTCCTCGCCCGCACTCTCCTCGACCTGCACTTCCCGCCGTCCCTCCAGGCGGACATCGCCGCCGACGCGGGGCTGGACCTGGAGGCGGCGGACCTGGCCCGGATGACCGGGGAGCCCGGCGGGGCGGCAGACCGGACGCGGGTTCCGGCCCACCGCTTCGTCCGGGACCCGGGTGTCGCGCGGCGGCTCCGTGCCCGGGTGCTGGCCGCGTACGGCAACCGCTGCGCCTTCTGCGGTTTCGACGGCGCGCTGGGCCGCCGCCCGGTGGGGCTGGAGGCGGCGCATGTGCACTGGTGGGCGTACGACGGGCCGGACGAGCTGTCGAACGCGCTGTGCCTGTGCTCCCTGCACCACAAGCTGTTCGACAAGGGCGTGCTGGGATTGGACCCGGGGCTGCGGATCACCGTCTCCGCCCGCTTCTCCGGCGCGGGCGCCGCGGCCCGCGCCCAGGTCCGGGAACTGGCCGGGCGGCCGGTGGCGGCACGGGAGGAGGCCGGGGCGGCGCCGGTCGCCGCGCCCTACGCGCGGTGGCACACCACGCAGGTCTTCCGGGGTTAGGCCGGGGGTCGACGTATTACGGCTGCCGGGCCATCGCCCGGTGGAAGGCGGCGGCCATGGAGGCGGGGTCGTAGTCCTCGCCGACGCCCTCCGCGATGATCACGTCGCCGTCGATGTGCGCGGTGCGCAGCGGGAGCAGTTCCTGGTAGGCCGGGGAGGCGTACCAGGCGCGGGCCGTCTCCCGGTCGGGGAACTCGATGACGGCGACGCCGCCGGCCCAGGAGCCCTCCACCACCTCGGGGGCGCCGCAGTGCACGAGGAAGCGGCCCCGGTAGGGGTCGAGGCCCGCCTGGATGCGCTCGACGTAGGTGACCAGGTCGGGGTGGATCTCGCGGTTGCGCAGCCGGGCTATCGCGTACGCGGCCATGGGGGCCTCCGTGGGTCGAGTGGCGGTCTGGTGCGGCGCGACCAGTGTCGCCACGCGAGGGCCCGGAGGCGATGACCCGGCAGGTAAGGGCGGGCCCGCACACGGCTGCGGGCCCCGCGCAACGCGGGGCCCGCAGCCGTGTGGCGGAGGTGTCGGCGGATCAGACCGCGGAGCCGGCCTTCCACTCCGACCAGCTCATGTTCCAGCCGTTGAGGCCGTTGTCGGGCTGGATCGTCTTGTCCGGGGAGCCCTTGACCACGACGACGTCGCCGATCATCGAGTTCTCGTAGAACCAGCCGGCGTCGGTCGAGGTGCTGCCCGCGCCGCGGGTGTCCTTGAGGCCGACGCAGCCGTGGCTGGTGTTGCCGGAGCCGAAGGGCGCGCCCCAGTAGTTGCCGTGGATGAAGGTGCCCGAGGTGGACAGCCGCATGGCGTGCGGGACGTCCGGGATGTCGTAGCCCTCGGCGCCCTTGCGGCCGAACCCGACGGTGTTGCCGTCCATCCGGGTCTCCTTGTGCTTCTCGGAGATCACCATCTGTCCGTTGTACGTGGGGTTCTTCGCGCTGCCGGCCGAGATCGGGATGGTCTTGACGACCTTGCCGTCGCGCTCGACCTTCATCTTGTAGGACTTCACATCGACTGTGCTGACCTGCTTGCGCCCGATGTTGAAGGTGACCTTCTTGTCCTGGACGCCGACGTTGCCGTTGCCCGCCTTCACCCCGTCGAGGCCGAGGTCGAGGGTGACCTTGGTGTTGGGCTGCCAGTAGTCCTCGGGGCGGAAGTCGAGGCGGTCGTTGCCGAACCAGTGGCCGACGACTTCCTGGCCGCTGCTGGAGCTGACCTTGATCGCGGACTGGACGGCCTTCTTGTTCTGGATCTGCTTGTCGAAGGTGATGGAGACCGGCATGCCGACCCCGACCGTGGAGCCGTCCTCACCGGCGTAGGTGCCGATGAAGCTGTGCTCGGGCGCGACGGTGGTGAAGGTACGGTTCTCGACGGCCTTGCGGCCCTCGCCGTCCTTGGCCGTGGCGCTGATCTCGTACTTGGTGGCCCGCTCGAGCTGCTTGCCGGGCTTCCAGCTCTTGCCGTCGGAGCCGAGGCTGCCCTCTATGGTGGCGCCGCTCTGGACCGCCTTCAGGCTCACCTCGGTGAGCTTGCCGCCGGTGACGGTGACGTTGCCGCCGGTGTTGATGCTGGCGTTGTCGGCCCCGTCCTTGGCGGAGATCTTTATTCGGGCGGACGAGCTGTCCTTCTCGGCGGATATGTCGTTCTTGGTGGCCGACTTCTCGGTGTCGTCGCCGTCGTCACCACCGCCGCAGGCACTCAGCGTGAGCACCCCACCGAGCAGCGCGGCCGTGACCGCGAGACCCCTGCGGTGCTTCCCACCCGTCATCACTGGCTTCTCCATCTGCCTTCGGAACCCCATGTCTCCCCGGTAAAAAAAGCTGCGCAGCCCCCACAGCGTCCGAAATCGGACATGTGCGCTCCAGCTCCTTGCACAAGAACGCATCGGGGACTATGACCGGTTCCACTTTCTGTCAAACTGTGGTCCAGGACACCTGTCGCCTGGTAGGTAACTTCTCCTGGTTCCCAGGAAAAGCGGAAGTATGACTTCCCCCTTGCCTCCGCTTCTCAGTAACATCGGCCCGCGTACGGCCAGTTCGTCACTGACCCCCAAGCCGTACGCCGTACCCACGCACCCAGGAGGGCGTTCGTGTCCGAGGCCGGACCCTCGAAGCTGTCAGTCCACCGCCGCCCTCTGGCCACTGCCGCGGCGGCCGGCGGAGTCCTGCTCGCTCTCGGGTTCGTACCCACCGCCAACGCTACCCCCGAAAAACCTGAACATCCCACCCATCACAGCAACTCTGTGACGCGGTTGGAACATGCCGGGGGCGCGGCCGCGGAGTGACCCGCCGGTCACCGGGGGCGACGCTGCGTCACTCCGCCGCGGCGGCCCGGGCGGTCCCGCCGTCCCCGCGAGCCCGGCGAGGCCCGTAGCGGCGCAGCTAGGCGAGCGGTCCGGTGACCGGCCGGATCGCGTCCAGCAGCGCGCCGGAGCGGACGAAGTCCTCGGCCGCCGCGAGGTCCGGGGCGAGGTAGCGGTCCCCGCCCGGCCCCCCGGCCCCGGCCTCGCGCAGTCCCGCGATCACGGCCCGCGCAGCCTCCCCGGGCGCCAGTCCGGCCGTTCCGGAGCGCAGCTCGACGGCCCGGGCCGCCGCGTACACCTCGACGCCGATCACCCGGGCGAGTCCGTCCACCGCGGTGCGCAGCTTCCGGGCCGCCGACCAGCCCATCGACACATGGTCCTCCTGCATCGCGGAGGACGGGATGGAGTCGACCGAGGCGGGCACCGCCAGCCGCTTCAGCTCGCTGACCAGCGCGGCCTGCGTGTACTGGGCGATCATCAGTCCGGAGTCGACACCCGCGTCATGGGCCAGGAACGGCGGCAGGCCGTGGGAGCGGTTCTTGTCCAGCAGCCGGTCGGTGCGGCGCTCGGCGATCGAGGCGAGGTCCGCGACGGCGACGGCGAGGAAGTCGAGGACGTAGGCGACCGGGGCTCCGTGGAAGTTCCCGTTGGACTCGACCCGCCCGTCGGGCAGCACCACGGGGTTGTCGACGGACGAGGCCAGCTCCCGCTCGGCGACCGCGCGGGCGTGCGCGAGCGTGTCCCGGCCCGCTCCGGCGACCTGCGGCGCGCAGCGCACCGAGTAGGCGTCCTGCACCCGCGGCGCGTCGTCCTGGTGGTGGCCGGTGAGCCCCGATCCCTCCAGCACCTTGAGCATGTTGGCCGCGCTGGCGGCCTGCCCCGGGTGCGGCCGGACGGCGTGCAGTTCGGGGGCGAGCACCCGGTCGGTCCCCAGCAGCGCCTCCAGCGACAGAGCCGCCGCGACATCGGCCGAGCTGAACAGCCGCGCGAGGTCGGCGCACGCCATCAGCAGCATGCCGAGCATCCCGTCGGTGCCGTTGAGGAGGGCCAGCCCCTCCTTCTCGCGCAGTTCCACGGGGGCGAGGCCGTGCTGGTCGAGCAGCTCGGCGGCCGGTCGCAGCACGCCGTCGGGGCCCTCCGCCTCGCCCTCGCCCATCAGCGTGAGGGCGCAGTGGGAGAGCGGGGCGAGGTCGCCGGAGCAGCCGAGCGAGCCGTATTCGTGCACCAGCGGTGTGATGCCCGCGTTGAGCAGGTCGGCCATGGCCTGGGCCACCTCGGCGCGTACCCCGGTGCGGCCGGAGGCGAGGGTCTTGAGCCGCAGGAACATCAGCGCGCGCACCACTTCGCGCTCCACCCGCGGGCCCATTCCCGCGGCGTGCGAGCGGACGATGTTGCGCTGGAGCTGGGCGCGCAGGTCCGGGCCGATGTGCCGGACGGCGAGGGCGCCGAAGCCGGTGGAGACGCCGTAGACCGGGTCGGGCTTGGCGGCCAGGTCGTCGATGAAGCGGCGGGCGGTGCGCAGCGCTTCACGGGCCTCTTCGTGCAGCTCGACCCGGGCGCCGTCCCGGGCCACGGCGACGACCTCCTCGGGGCTGGTGCCCGAGCTCCGGACGACCACAGTGTGCATATTCATATTCACGAACCCTAGTGAGTGAATTGCCATCTGTCACGAGGTGCCGACCGGCCCCGGGCTAGGAAAACTAGCTTTCTACCTAGGGATCCTAGGTTTAGGCTGCGGACCGTACGCGGCCGACGCCGGAGAGGATGGGTGAGCGCATGGTGCGCGCGGGTCTGACCGTGGACCGGATCGTCCAGGCGGCAGCCGAGCTCGCGGACGAGGTGGGCCTGGACAATGTCACGCTGTCCGCGCTGGCCCGCGGGTTCGGCGTCAAGGACGCCAGCCTCTACTCCCACGTCCGCAACCTCGCCGACCTGCGCACCCGGCTCTGCGTCCGCGCGGCCCGCGAGATGACCGACCGGATCGGCGCCGCGGTCGCCGGGCGCGCGGGCAAGGACGCGCTGATCGCGTTCGCCGACGCCTTCCGCGGCTACGCCCTCGAGCACCCCGGCCGCTACGCCGCAGGGCAGCTCCAGGTCGATCCCACCGTCGCCGCCGAGTCCGTCGGCCACCGCCGCAGCATCGAGCTGACCTACGGCATGCTGCGCGCATACGGCCTCCGGGAACCCGATCTGACCGACGCCGGACGGCTGCTGCGCAGCACCTTCCACGGCTACGCGGACCTGGAGACCCGCACCGGGTTCAGCCACCCGCGGCGCCTCGACGACTCCTGGCACCGCTCCCTGGAAGCGCTGCACTTCCTGCTGGAGAACTGGCCGCGGACCACGCAGCCGGAGCCGCGGAACACCGGTGCCCCGCACCCGGTTCCGGACCCGGACCCGGCCGCCGGGTGCGGGGCCGAGGACACCGGGTACGGGGCCGAACACATCGAGCACACCCGAGAAGAGGAGAAGACCGGTGAATGACCGATCCCCCGACGCCGCCGAGCCCCGTTCCGGCTCGCTGCCCGTCCCGGGCGCCACCCTCGGCTACGAGGTGCGCGGCACGGGACCGCTGCTGCTGCTCATACCGGGCGGCGCCGGGAACGCGCACGTCTTCCACGGCGTGGCGCCCGCGCTCGCCGCCCACTTCACCGTGGCGAGCTACGCACCGCGCGGGGTCAGCGGCAGCCCGCTGGACGCCCCCGGTGAGGAGCAGCGCGTGGCGGTGCACGCGGCCGACGCCGGACGGCTGCTCGATCTGCTCTCCCCCGACGAGCCCTGCTATGTGTTCGGCACCAGTTCCGGCGGCATCACCGCCGTCGAACTGCTGACACTCCACCCCGACCGGGTGCGGCTCGCCGTCGCGCACGAGCCCCCGCTGGCCCGGGTCTCAGCCGACCCCGGACCGGCACTGGACGCGTTCGCGCAGATCAGCGACGTCGCCGTACGCGAGGGTGTCGGGCCCGGCTACGCGCGGATGGGTGCGGCGATGGGCGAAGCCAAGCCGCTCGACCCGGACGAGGACGAGGGCGCGCCGGAACCGATGCCGGAGGGGCTGCGGGCCGCCGTCGAAGCGAGCAGCGCCCACTTCCTGGGACACGTGCTGAAGCCCTTCTCCCACCACAGCCCGGACCTCGCCCGGCTCCGGGCCGCCTCGGGCCGTCTGGTCGTCGGGGTCGGCCGGGCCTCCCGCGGGCAGCTCCCGCACACCCTCGCCACCGAGCTGGCCGAGTCGGTGGGGGCGCGGTGCCGGGAGTTCCCCGGCGGCCACCTCGGCAGCGTCGAGCACCCGGCGGCGTTCGCCCGCGCGCTGCACCGCACCCTGCGGGAGGCGGAACCCGCACCGGAAGCCGACCGCTGACACCGGCGCCGCGGCCGGCGACTGCGCCTGCGCGCCTGCGCCCGACGAGGACTCCGTCCGGGGGCGGGCGCGCGGCGACCGGGCTCAGCTCCGGCGGAAGCGACGGCGCTCGGGGGCGGGCGGCAACGGATCGGGGGTGGCGGCCAGCCGGACCGTGGGGTCGTCGGGCCCGCCCTCCCGGCCGGCGATCACCGGCTCGCCGGAGCGCAGTGCCTTGGCGCGGTACTGGGCGGCGTCCGCCAGCCGGAAGAGGCGGTGCGCGGAGCGTACGGCGCCCACCGGCTCGCCGGTCGACGCGATCCCGCAGGCCACCCCCTCCCCCAGCTCCAGCTCGGCGGCCCTGCGGCACAGTCCGCCGACGGCGTCCACCACCTCGTCGGCGGCGGGGCCCACGGCCAGCAGGCAGAACTCGTCGCCGCCCAACCGCCCGGCCAGTGCGCCGGGCAGGGCGGCCGCCCCCGCGGACAGCACGGCGGCGAACCGTTCCAGCAGCCGGTCGCCCGCCTCGTGGCCCTGGGCGTCGTTGACCCCTTTGAGCCCGTTGATGTCGCAGACGACGAGGCTGACGACGGTGCCCAGATCGCGGTGGAGCGCGATCGCCTCGTCCAGCCGGGTCTCGACGGCGCGCCGGTTGGCGAGTCCGGTGAGGGGATCGGTGTAGGCGAGCCTGCGGACCTCCTCGAGCTGCTCGTTCTGTGCGATGCCCGAGGCTATGAGGGCGGCGAGCACCGCGGCGAAGTCGGCGTCACCACGGGTGAAGGGGGAGGCCCCGGCGGGCCGTGCCACATACAGCTCTCCCCAGGCCCGGCCGCGCAGCACTATCGGTGCGATCACGCAGGAGCCGCGGCCCCTGCGGCGGCGTGCGGCCACCTGCCGGTAGCCGTACGCGGCCGGGTCCCCGGCGCCGCCCACCGCCTCCGGGCCGTCGCCCACCACCCACGCCTGCGGCCGGCCGCCGCCCGCCCACCACTCGTGGAGCAGGTCGGCGAGCTGCGGGAAGTCGTGCACCGGGTAGGACTCGTCGGCGGGGAACTCGGCCTCTTCCGGGGCCCGCTCCCCCACGTTGGCCAGTACGCGCAGTCTGCCGCCGGCCGGCTCCCAGACGGACACGGCGGCGAACGCGCCGCCCATCGCCGCGCGGGCGCCCTCGGCCGCCGCGTGCGCTATGTCCCGGTGGGAGCGTGCGACGGCGGCCGCGGGGTCTTCCTCGGGGTGCGGGTGCGGGCGGGCCGCTGCGGGCGCCGAGGTCTGGGCCGCCGCCATGGCCTGGGACAGCACGACGACGGCATCGAGGCGCGCGTCCGCGTCCTCCACTGTTCGACCCATACGCCAAGATTAGGAGGCTTCGTCCTGTTCCGCCGCACGGATCATTACGCAGAGCCTCACTCTAAGAAGAAATCCCCGGGCCGCACACCGGACCGCCGGGCCGCCGCAACGACCCGCCGACGGGCGAGCCCCGAGGTCAGACCCCGGGCCAGTCCGGCTTCCGCTTCTCGTTGAACGCCGCGACCCCCTCGGCGCGGTCACCGGAGAAGGCAACCGTGCGCCAGGCGGCCTCCTCCACCTCCAGCCCCGCCCGCAGGTCCATCCCCCATCCGGTGCGCAGCGCCCGCTTGGCGGCGCGCAGCCCGACCGGCGAGTTGGCCGCGATCCGGGCCGCCAGCGTCAGCGCCTCGGCCCGGTCCTCACCCTCCTCCGCGAGCAGGTCGACCAGGCCGAGCGCCTGCGCCTCCTCGGCGGCCACCCGGCGCGCGGTGAAGATCAGCTCGGCGGCCCGGGCCGCACCCACCCGGCGCGGCAGCAGTTGGGTGCCGCCGCCGCCCGGCACGACACCGACCGACACCTCGGGCAGGCCCAGCACCGCGGTGGGGTCGGCCACGATCAGATCGCAGGCCAGCGCCAGTTCGTACCCGCCGCCCAGCGCGTAGCCGTGCACGGCGGCGATCGTCGGCATCGGCAGCTCCAGCACCCCGGTGTAGGCGGCCCGGGCGTGCGGACGCTGGGCCGCCAGCTCCGCGTCGCTGAAGGAGTTGCGCTCCTTGAGGTCGGCGCCGACGCAGAACGCGCGCTCGTGCGTGGAGGTCAGCACGGTGGCCCGCACCTCGCCGTCCCGCGCGAGCGCGGCGCACGCGTCGGCCAGGGCGCCCGCGAACGCCGTCGACACGGCGTTCATGGCCCCTCTCCGGTCCATCACCAGCTCCGCGACGTGCCCGTCCTTGCGGACCCGCACCCACTCCCCGAACGCCTGCTCGCTGAGATCCATGGCCGCCACGATAACGGTCGCTAACTTCCGCCCGTCAACGTCCGGCGCGCACCCGGCCGCGTCCCGCGACCCACCCGGGTCGGCGCAGCTAGCCCCCGGTGCCGCGGCGCCGCAGCAGCCAGGGCTCCACGACGCCCAGCCCGCGCACCGGACGCTGGTAGAGCGGCTGGAGCGCGAACCGGTACCCGGACAGGTCCTCGCTCTCCTTCTCCGACTCCGGCGCGGCGCCCGAGGCGGTCAGCTCGGCCCGCAGCGCACCGTCCACCAGCACCGTGTCCTTGGGCGCTATCGAGGTCAGCCTGCTGGCGAGGTTGACCGTGTTGCCGAAGACATCACCCATCCGGGTCGTCATCGTCCCGAAGGCGATACCGACCCGCAGCTCCGGCATCGTCGCGTCGTTGGCCATCGTCTCGATCAGCCGCAGCCCGATCTCCGCCGCCGTGCCCGCATCCTCGGCGACGTAGAGGATCTCGTCGCCCAGCGCCTTGATGAGCCGCCCGCCGTGCGCGGCGACCAGGTCGGCCGAGGAGGTCTCGAACGCCTCCACCAGCTCGCCCAGTTCCTCGTCCTCCAGGCGGCGGGTCAACCGGGTGAAGCCCACCAGGTCGGCGAAGCCGATGGCCTGCCGCCGGTTGACCATCTCCTCGTCGTCCTGCGCCTGGACGACGCGGCCGGTGGCGGCGGCCAGCTGCCGCCGCCACACATAGACCAGGAACTCCTCCAGTTCGGGCAGCAGCAGCTGCACCAGCGGGAAGGTGACCTCGTTGCGGGTCATCCCGGGCTCGGGCGGCTCGGTCAGCCCCATCAGGAACGAGTCGATCTGCCAGTCCGCGAGCCGTGCCGTGGTCTGGCCGGTGGAGCGGGCCACCTGCACCGCCATCGTCTCGCTCAGCAGTCCCGCCTCGACCAGGCCCGACAGCCGCCGCAGCGCCAGCACGTCGGCCTCGGTCAGCGCCCTGGCCTGGCCGACGTCGGCGAAGCCCATCGCCCGCCAGAACCGGGAGGCCAGCTCCATGGAGACCCCGGCGGCACGAGCGGCCTGGAAGGGCGTGTACTGCCGCTCGGACCCGAGGATGAGCTCCTCGATGCGCAGCGCGCTGGGGTCGGGCTCGTCGTCCGGGTCCCCGGCGCCCTCGGCGAAGGGGCCCGCGAGATCGCCCGCCGCGGGAGCACCGTCAGCGGGGTCGCCGGGCGGATCCGCCGCGGCATCCGCCGGATCGGCGGCGTCCGGCGTTCCGCGGTCGTCGTCCCCGGCTCCGGCTCCGGCGCCCGTGGCACCCGGTTCCGATGCGGGCCCGGCTGACGCCGCTCCGCGTCCGGGCACGCCCGGTTCGTCCGCGGTCACCGCGGGCTCCCCGCACCCTCCGCGGCGTGGTGTCGCGGCCTCGCGTCGTCCCTGCGCACAGCCCTTCCGTTCCCTCTTGCCCGATCTGCCGGCGGGCCGGCCACCGCTCCCGGATGGCACCCGATGTCACCGCCGATTGCCCACCCTACGGCAGTTGTGCGCTACCTCACGCTCCGGCCGCGGGGCGCAGATGGACGATGTCACCGGCCGCGACCGGATGCTGTACGCCCTGTTCCGAGGCGATGACCAGGCGGCCGTCGCCGTCCACCGCGACGGCCTCGCCCACCAGCTCGCCCCCGCCGGGCAGCGTCGCGCGCACGGTCCTGCCGAGTGTCACGCAGCCCGCCGCGTAGGCGTCCAGCACGGCCGACGCCGCCGGATCGCCGTCCGCCGCCGTCCAGCGGCCGTACCAGTCCTCCACCGCGCGCAGCACCGCACGCAGCAGCGGGTCCCGGTCCGTGCCCTGAGCTCCGGCCAGCAGCAGCGAACCGGCGGTGGGGACCGGCAGCTCGTCCTCGCGGAGGCTGACGTTGAGCCCGATACCGAGGACGACGGCGTCGGAGTCGACCCGTTCCGCCAGGATGCCGCCGACCTTGCGTTCGCCGCCCCGGCCGGTCGTCAGCACGTCGTTGGGCCACTTGAGGCCGGTGTCGACACCGGCCGTACGGGCGAGCGCACCGGCTGCGGCGACCCCGGCCAGCAGCGGGAGCCAGCCCCAGCGCTCCGCCGGGGGCTCGGGGCGCAGCAGCATCGAGAAGAAGAGGCCGGAGCGGGGCGGGGCCGTCCACGAGCGGTCCAGCCGGCCCTTGCCCGCGGTCTGCTCCTCGGCGACGAGGACGGCGCCGGGCTCGGCCTTCCCTGTGCGGGCGCGGGCCACCAGCTCGGTGTTGGTCGAGCCGATCGACTCGACCACCTCCAGATCGGTCCAGAGGGAGTCCTGGGCGAGCAGGGCCCTGCGCAGGGCCGCCTGACGGAGCGGGGGGCGGTCGAGGTCGGACCAGCGGTGTGACGTCATGCGGCCAGGTTATGGGCGTACGCCGGATCCGGCCCTCCGCCACCCGCCGACGAGGCCGGACGCCGGTCCGGGTGGACCCGAGTGTGGCCAACGACGCACTCCGTGACGGGCAGGTCGCAGATAGCCTACGGGTCGGTAGCCAACCCGCGACGGTAAGGAGCCCTCCGAGATGTCCTCGCCCAGCCCCGACATCGACGACCTCGACATCCACACCACCGCGGGCAAGCTCGCGGACTTCGAGCAGCGCACGGCGGAGGCCGTGCACGCGGGCTCGGAGCGTGCGGTGGAGAAGCAGCACGCCAAGGGGAAACTGACCGCCCGGGAGCGGGTGGAACTCCTGCTCGACGAGGGGTCGTTCACCGAGCTGGACGAGTTCGCGCGGCACCGCTCGACCAACTTCGGGCTGGAGAAGAACCGCCCGTACGGAGACGGCGTGGTCACCGGCTACGGCACCGTCGACGGCCGCCCGGTGTGCGTCTTCTCGCAGGACTTCACCATCTTCGGCGGCGCCCTCGGCGAGGTCTACGGCGAGAAGATCGTGAAGGTCATGGACTTCGCGCTGAAGACCGGCTGCCCGGTCGTGGGCATCAACGACGGCGGCGGCGCCCGGATCCAGGAGGGGGTGGCGGCGCTCGGCCTGTTCGCGGAGATCTTCCGCCGCAACACCCATGCCTCCGGGGTGATCCCGCAGATCTCCCTGGTCCTGGGCCCGTGTGCGGGCGGCGCGGTCTACTCGCCCGCGATCACGGACTTCACGGTGATGGTCGACCAGACCTCGCACATGTTCATCACCGGGCCGGACGTGATCAAGACGGTCACCGGTGAGGACGTCGGCTTCGAGGAGCTGGGCGGCGCCCGCACGCACAACGCGACCTCGGGTGTGGCGCACCACATGGCGGGGGACGAGAAGGACGCCATCGAGTACGTCAAGGCGCTGCTGTCCTACCTGCCCTCCAACAATCTCTCCGAGCCGCCCGGCTATCCGGAGGAGGCGGACCTGGAGACCTCCGAGGAGGACCGGGAGCTGGACGCCCTGATCCCGGACTCGGCGAACCAGCCCTACGACATGCACACCGTCGTCGAGCACGTGCTGGACGACAACGAGTTCCTGGAGACGCAGGCGCTGTTCGCGCCGAACATCGTCACCGGGTTCGGCCGCGTCGAGGGCCGCCCGGTGGGGGTGGTCGCCAACCAGCCGCTGCAGTTCGCCGGCTGCCTCAACATCGACGCGAGCGAGAAGGCGGCGCGCTTCGTGCGCACCTGCGACTCGTTCAACATCCCCGTGCTCACCTTCGTGGACGTCCCCGGCTTCCTGCCGGGCACGGACCAGGAGTACGACGGGATCATCCGGCGCGGCGCCAAGCTGATCTACGCCTACGCGGAGGCGACGGTGCCGCTGATCACGGTGATCACCCGGAAGGCGTTCGGCGGCGCCTACGACGTGATGGGCTCCAAGCACCTGGGCGCCGACCTCAACTTCGCCTGGCCGACGGCGCAGATCGCGGTGATGGGCGCGCAGGGCGCGGTCAACATCCTGCACCGCAAGAAGCTGGCCGGCGCCGGTAGCCCCGAGCAGACCGAGGAGCTGCGCGCCCAGCTCACCCAGGAGTACGAGGACGCGCTGCTGAATCCGTACGTGGCGGCCGAGCGCGGCTACGTGGACGCGGTGATCCGCCCGGCGGAGACCCGCCGCCACATCACCCGCGGCCTGCGCACGCTGCGCAGCAAGCGGGAGCAGCTCCCGCCGAAGAAGCACGGCAACATCCCGCTGTGAGGAGAGTGCGATGACGACGGAGTCCGTCGAGACCGCCCCGCGGGGCGCAGCCGAGGGCAACGCCGGGGACGAGCCGTCCATCCGGGTGGTCCGGGGCAACCCCACTCCCGAGGAGTTGGCGGCGGCGCTGGCGGTGGTGCGGGTGCGGGCCGGCGCCGTGCCGGCCGAGGCGCCGCGGCGGGCGGTGCCCAGCGCCTGGTCCGACCCGGCCCGTACGGTGCCCGGCCCGCCGCCGGCTCCGGGGCCGGAGGCCTGGCGCCGCACCTTCTGGGCCGGCTGACCGGTCGCGCACGCCCGCCGGCGTGCCGCGCGTGCGCCCGCGCCTGAGTACGCGTACTCAGGCGCGGGCGCGGTGGTGCGGCCACCATGGGCGGATGCTGTGGTCCGACCCCCGAGACGAGCCGCCGCCGGACATCCGCAGGACCCAGGAGAAGGTGCACCGCCTCGGCTGGGTACTGCTCGTGGTCACCGCGGTGGTGATGATGCTGCTGTTGTCGGTCACCTACTCGTAGGCGTTCCCGGTCTCCCCGGTCTCCTGGGCCTCCCCGGCCTCCCTGGACGCGGGCGCCCCCGCCGTACCCGGTCCGGCGACTCCTTACGATGGCCCGCATGAACTCACCGCGTCTTGTGCTGGCCTCCGCCTCCCCCGCCCGTCTCGCGCTGCTGCGGCAGGCCGGGATGGCGCCCGAGGTGGTCGTCAGCGGGGTGGACGAGGACGCGCTCGACGCGCCGACGCCCTCCGAACTGGCCCGGGTGCTGGCCGAGGCCAAGGCCGCGGCGGTCGCCGCGCGGGCCGAGGCCGCCGAGGCGCTGGTCGTCGGCTGCGACTCGGTGCTGGAGCTGGACGGGCTGCCGCTGGGCAAGCCCGCCGACGCGGCGGAGGCGACGGCCCGCTGGCGGGACATGCGCGGCCGCTCCGGGGTGCTGCACACCGGGCACTGCGTCGTGGACACCCGCGCGGCCGCGGAGGGCGCGCGCCGCTCGGTGACGACCTCGACGACGGTGCACTTCGGGCGGCCCTCCGACGCGGAGGTCGCGGCCTACGTCGGCAGCGGCGAACCGCTCCACGTGGCGGGCGCGTTCACGCTCGACGGCCGCTCCGGGCCGTTCGTGGACGGTATCGAGGGCGACCACGGCAATGTGCTCGGGCTCTCCCTGCCCACGCTGCGCAGGCTGTTGGGCGAGCTGGGCGTCGCCGTCACGGACCTGTGGGCTCCGCGCTGACGCCGGCGCCGGTCCCGTCGCCGGGGCGCTCATCGGTCCCGTCGCCGGGGTGTCCGGCGGGGCGCCCGGCCGGCTGGGCCATCGCCTCGCCGTACCAGGTCAACGACCAGACGATGAGGCCCAGGACGCTCACCATCAGCGCGAACGCCAGCCAGCCGACGAGGCCGACGCAGAAGGCGCCGAGCACCCCGTGCACCACCGCGCAACTGATCAGCACGATGCGCCAGAAGCCGCGCGGCGGTACGTCACGTATCGCCGTCCGCAGGAGGATCAGCGCGCAGCCGAGCAGATAGCCGCCGACCAGCACGGCGCCGATCACCGCGGAGATCGTCATGGCGCGCGGTTCGATACCGGCCAGGGACATCTGCTGGGCGTCCGCGACCTTGCCCAGGAAGAGATTGAGCCCCACGAGCACGGCTGCTTCCATCGTGAGCACCAACGCGGTCACCGCGGCCACTGCCCGTCTGCGCCCTGCCACTCCGCCACCTCTTCCGTCGCCTGCATCTTCGGTGCGCCGACGGTCACTTGACGGCCGTCCCGCCCGACACGGTTCCGCTGCGCGCTGCGTGTTACTCCAGGTACGTGCTCTTGGCAGGGCGAACGCTACTCACGGGTACAAGCCGGGGCAAGAGAATCGACGCAAAGCAAAAATTACGTCTATGAGTCGTAGGGACCCCACAAAGACGACGCGCTCAGGCGCACGACTCCGACAGAGAGCTAGCCCACATGCCCGAGGCGCACATTCCACCGCCGAATGCGGCGTACCGTGGGACAACGAGGGGAGATCCGGTCCTGCGTGACCCACGGGTGACACTCCGTGTGGGCAAGCTCACCCCCCTTGGCGGCTCGGCGTCAGGTGTCGCCTGTACCTAAACTCAGGTTGTTCCAAGGAGGGAGCCATCGTGCGCAAGGTGCTCATCGCCAACCGCGGCGAAATCGCCGTCCGCGTCGCCCGCGCGTGCCGGGATGCGGGAATCGCGAGTGTCGCCGTCTATGCCGAGCCGGACCGGGACGCGCTGCACGTCCGCGTGGCCGACGAGGCATTCGCCCTGGGCGGTGACACCCCGGCGGCGAGCTATCTGGATGTCAGCAAAGTACTGAAAGCGGCCGCCGACTCGGGAGCCGACGCCGTCCACCCCGGCTACGGATTCCTCTCCGAGAACGCCGAGTTCGCGCAGGCGGTGCTCGACGCGGGCCTCAACTGGATCGGCCCGCCCCCGCAGGCCATCCGCGATCTGGGCGACAAGGTCGCCGCGCGGCACATCGCGCAGCGCGCGGGCGCCCCGCTGGTCGCGGGCACCAAGGACCCGGTCTCCGGCGCGGAGGAGGTCGTCGCCTTCGCCGAGGAGCACGGCCTGCCCATCGCCATCAAGGCCGCCTTCGGCGGCGGCGGGCGCGGGCTGAAGGTGGCCCGCACCCTGGAGGAGGTCCCCGAGCTGTACGACTCGGCGGTCCGCGAGGCCGTGGCCGCCTTCGGCCGCGGCGAGTGCTTCGTGGAGCGCTATCTGGACCGGCCCCGGCACGTGGAGACGCAGTGCCTGGCCGACAAGCACGGCAACGTGGTGGTCGTCTCCACCCGCGACTGCTCTCTCCAGCGCCGCCACCAGAAGCTCGTCGAGGAGGCCCCGGCCCCGTATCTGACGGACGAGCAGAACGCCGAGCTGTACCGCGCGTCCAAGGCCATCCTCCGCGAGGCGGGCTACGAGGGCGCGGGCACCTGCGAGTTCCTCGTCGGCCAGGACGGCACGATCTCCTTCCTGGAGGTCAACACCCGCCTCCAGGTGGAGCACCCGGTCACCGAGGAGGTCACCGGGATCGACCTGGTCCGCGAGATGTTCCGGATCGCCGACGGCGAGAAGCTGGGGTACGACGACCCGCCGCTGCGCGGTCACTCCTTCGAGTTCCGGATCAACGGCGAGGACCCGGGCCGCAACTTCCTTCCGGCGCCCGGCACCGTCACCACGTTCGCGCCGCCCAGCGGTCCCGGCGTACGGCTGGACGCGGGCGTCGAGTCCGGCTCGGTGATCGGTCCGGCGTGGGACTCGCTGCTCGCCAAGCTGATCGTCTCCGGCGCCACCCGGCAGCAGGCGCTCCAGCGCGCGGCCCGTGCGCTGGACGAGTTCGAGGTCACCGGCATGGCCACCGCACTGCCCTTTCACCGCACGGTGGTCCGGGACGCGGCGTTCGCGCCCGAGGTGAGCGGCCGCGAGGGTGAGCCGTTCGACGTCCACACCCGGTGGATCGAGACGGAGTTCGTCAACGACCTCAAGCCGTTCTCGGCGCCCGCCCCCGGCGAGGCCGAGGAGGACGACGCCGCGGGGCGCGAGACCGTCGTCGTCGAGGTCGGCGGCAAGCGGCTGGAGGTCTCCCTGCCCTCCTCGCTGGGCATGCCGCTGGCGCGGGCCGCGGTCGAGGGCGGTGCCCGCAAGCCGCGGCGCAAGGCCGCCAAGAAGTCCGGCACCGCCGTCTCCGGCGACGCGCTCGCCTCCCCCATGCAGGGCACCATCGTCAAGGTGGCCGTGGAGGAGGGCCAGCAGGTCGAGGAGGGCGAGCTCGTCATCGTCCTGGAGGCGATGAAGATGGAGCAGCCGCTGAACGCGCACCGCGCCGGTACCGTCAAGGACCTCAACGCGGAGATCGGTGCCGCGGTCACCGCGGGCGGCGTCATCTGCGAGATCAAGGACTGACCCGGACCGGCCCCGGATCCGCACGCCGCGCCCGCCGCCGGAGGTACGCCTCCGGCGGCGGGCGCGTCATGTGCGCGGCCGGTCAGCGGCGCCTGGGTGCCATGTCCGCCACCCGGGGCGGCGCCGCGGCCGCCGGTGCGGACCGCAGATGGCCGGGAGGTGGGCCGCCCGGCGCACCCGCGGACGGTCCCGGGTGGTTGTGGTTTCCGGGGTGGCCGCCGGAGTGGTTTCCGCCCTGCGGCGCCGCCCTGCGGGGCGTGGGCATCGGCACCTCGGGGCGGCCCCGCTCCGGACCGGCGGACGGCGTCCCGGCGACGGCCACCTGGACGCCCCGGTCGGCGAGGGCCTGCAGTTCGGTCTCCGCACGGTCGTCGTGCGGCGGGGGCTCGTCCGTCACCAGCCGGGTGATCACGTCGGTGGGCACCGTCTGGAACATCGTGTCGGCACCCAGCTTGGTGTGGTCGGCCAGCACCACCACCTCCCCGGCCGCCTGCACCAGGGCCCGGTCCACGCTCGCGGAGAGCATGTTGGAGGTGGACAGCCCGCGCTCGGCGGTCAGCCCACTGCCGGACAGGAAGGCCCGGGAGACCCGCAGCCCCTGCAGGGACTGCTCGGCACCGCTGCCGACCAGCGCGTAGTTGGAGCCGCGCAGGGTGCCTCCGGTCATCACCACCTCCACCCGGTTGGCGTGCGCGAGCGCCTGGGCCACCAGCAGCGAGTTGGTGACCACCGTCAGGCCGGGCACTCTCGCGAGCCGGCGCGCCAGCTCCTGCGTCGTCGTCCCGGCTCCGACGACGACGGCCTCGCCCTCCGAGACGAGGCCCGCGGCCAGATCGGCGATCGCCGTCTTCTCCGCGGTGGACAGGTGGGATTTCTGGGGGAAGCCGGATTCCCGGGTGAAGCCTCCCGGCAGCACGGCTCCGCCGTGACGGCGGTCGAGGAGCCCTTCGGCCTCCAGCGCCCGTACGTCACGGCGCACGGTCACCTCGGAGGTCTGGACTACGCGGGCCAGCTCACGGAGCGAGACTGCTCCGTTCGCTCGCACCATTTCTAGGATCAATTGACGACGTTCCGCAGCGAACACGAAACTGACAGTAACCCCAACGACCGTCTGGTTTCAGCGCTATCCGCCGATTAACAGAAGTTGTCCGTCCAGCGTCCCCGAATGTGGTATGGCGGACTGTTCGGGACTGCGGCGCCCCGGCAGGCACCCCGCTTCCGCCCCGGTTCAGTGCAGTTCGGTCATCTTGCGGGTGTGCAACTGACGGGCGACCTCGGCGATCGAGCCGGTCAGCGAGGGGTACACGGTGAACGTATTGGCGATCTGCTCCACGGTCAGATTGTTGTCAACCGCGATCGAGATCGGATGGATCAGTTCGCTGGCCCGCGGCGAGACGACCACCCCGCCCACGATGATCCCGGTACCGGGGCGGCAGAACAGCTTCACGAAGCCGTCCCGGATGCCCTGCATCTTGGCCCGCGGGTTGCGCAGCAGCGGAAGCTTCACGACGCGGGCCTCGATGGCCCCCTTGTCGACGTCCGCCTGGCTGTAGCCGACCGTCGCGATCTCCGGGTCGGTGAAGACGTTCGCGGAGACCGTCCGCAGATCGAGCGGGTTCACCGCGTCGCCGAGGAAGTGGTACATCGCGATCCGGCCCTGCATCGCCGCGACGGACGCGAGCGCGAGGACACCGGTGCAGTCGCCCGCGGCGTAGACACCCGGGGCCGAGGTGCGCGAGACCTTGTCGGTCCAGATGTGCCCCGAGTCCTTGAGCCGGACCCCGGCCTCCTCCAGCCCCATGTCCGAGGTGTTGGGGATGGCCCCGACCGCCACCAGGCAGTGCGTACCGGTGATCTTCCGGCCGTCCTGGAGCGTGACCTCGACCCGGTCCCCGTCCGGCTTCGGCTCGCCCCCGGCCGCGGCCACCCGCTGCGCCGAGGCGGCCCGCGAGCGGCTCATCACGTTCATCCCGCGGCGCCGGAAGACGTCCTCCAGCACCGCCGCCGCGTCCGGGTCCTCGCCCGGCAGCACCCGGTCCCGCGAGGAGACCAGGGTGACCTGCGAGCCCAGCGCCTGGTAGGCGCCCGCGAACTCGGCCCCGGTCACACCGGAGCCGATGACGATCAGCTCCTCGGGCTGCTCCTGGAGGTCGTAGAGCTGTGTCCAGTTCAGGATGCGCTCGCCGTCCGGGCGCGCGTCCGGGATCTCCCGCGGGTGGCCGCCGGTGGCGACCAGCACCGCGTCCGCCGTGAGCTGCTCCTGGCTGCCGTCCGCCGCGGTGACCGTCACGACGCGGGAGCCGTCCGGGGCCTGGCCGGGCTCCAGCCTGGCGCGGCCGCGCACCACCCGGCCGCCCGCCCGGGTGACCGAGGCCGTGATGTCGTGGGACTGGGCCAGCGCGAGCCGCTTGACCCGCCGGTTGACCTTGCGGATGTCGACCCCGACCACGCGCGCCGGATCGTCCGGGTCGTGGGTGGTGTCCTCCACCCGGATGCCCAGCTCCTCGTACGAGGAGTCGAAGTTGGTCATCACCTCGGCCGTGGCGATCAACGTCTTGGACGGCACGCAGTCGGTGAGCACCGACGCACCGCCGAGGCCGTCGCAGTCGACGACGGAGACTTCCGCGCCGAGTTGCGCCGCCACCAGCGCCGCTTCGTATCCGCCAGGGCCACCACCGATGATCACGATCCGAGTCACATGCCCCATTGTCCCGCACCCGTCAGGTCCGGACCCGCCGGGGGGCTCCCTCCCCGCGCCGGTCCGGCGCCCCGGCGGGTCCGCGCTCCGGCCGCACCGCCCGGCCCACGGGGCGCGGCCGCGGGAGACGCCCCTCCCGTGAGGGCCCCCGTTACCCTCGTGGGATGTCGCTCTACGCCGCCTACGCCGGCAACCTCGACGCCCGCCTGATGGCCCGCCGCGCCCCGCATTCCCCCCTCCGCGGCACCGGCTGGCTCACCGACTGGCGGCTCACCTTCGGTGGCGAGCACATGGGCTGGGACGGCGCGCTGGCCACCCTCGTGGAGGCGCCGCGCTCCCAGATCTTCGTCGCGCTGTACGACATCGCGCCGATGGACGAGGACTCGATGGACCGCTGGGAGGGCGTCGGTCTGGACATATACCGGCGGATGCGGGTGCGGGTGCACACCCTGGAGGGTGAGGAGCCGGCCTGGTGCTACGTCCTCAACGGCTACGAGGGCGGCCTGCCCTCGGCCCGCTATCTGGGGGACATCGCCGACGCCGCGGAGTCCGCCGGTGCCCCGCACGACTACGTCATGGAGCTCCGCAAACGACCGTGCTAGCGGCGGAACGCTAGCGTCGCGGGCCGACAGAATCTCCACACGCGCCCCGCCCGCTCCTCCCGTCGCCCGTGTGTTCGTCCGGACTTGCGGACGAGTTGCGCCGCGCGTCTACGCGCGTAGGCGATAACGGGCTACCCTCGTCGCGTGAACGCATCTGCCACTACTCACGCTGCCGACGACCCCTACCGCTCCGCCGAGGAGGCCGCCGCCCGGCTGCGCGCCCTGACCGGCGAGGACAGCCACGACGTGGCGCTCGTCATGGGCTCGGGCTGGGTTCCCGCCGCCGACACGCTCGGCGCGGCCGACCACGAGCTCACGATCACCGAGCTGCCGGGGTTCCCGCCGCCCACCGCCGCGGGCCACGCCGGCCAGATCCGCTCGCACCGGGTGGGCGACAAGCGCGCGCTCGTCTTCCTCGGCCGTACGCACGCGTACGAGGGCCGCGGTGTCGCGGCCGTCGCGCACGGGGTGCGCACGGCCGTGGCGGCGGGCTGCAAGACCATCGTCCTGACCAACGGCTGCGGGGGGCTGCGACCGGGCATGCGGCCGGGCCAGCCGGTCCTCATCAGCGACCACATCAACCTCACCGCCACCTCGCCGATCGTCGGCGCCAATTTCGTCGACCTGACCGACCTGTACTCGCCGCGGCTGCGCGCGCTCTGCCAGGAGATCGACCCGACGCTGGAAGAGGGCGTCTACGTCCAGTTCCCCGGCCCGCACTACGAGACCCCCGCGGAGATCAACTACGTCCGCACCATCGGCGGCGACCTGGTGGGCATGTCCACCGTCCTGGAGGCCATCGCCGCACGCGAGGCGGGTGCCGAGGTACTCGGCGTCTCCCTGGTCACCAACCTCGCCGCCGGGATGACCGGCGAGCCCCTCAACCACGAGGAGGTCCTGCAGGCCGGCCGCGACTCCGCGGTGCGCATGGGCACCCTGCTCGGCGAGGTACTCAAGCGGCTCTGACCGGCCGGGGCCGCCCCGGAGCATCCCGGAGGCGGCTCTTTCCGGGCCCCACGGGCCCCTCAGCCCCACCGGGCTCCCCAGCCCCACCGTGAAAGGCAGGACCACCAAGATGACCGACAGCCTGCGGGAGGACGCGACAGCCGCACCGGACGCGCCCGCGCCCGGATCGGACGACGCGCTGCTCGCCCGTGCCCGCGACTGGCTGGCCGAGGACCCGGACCCGGAGACCCGCGAGGAACTCGCCGCGCTGCTCGAGGCCGGCGACCTGGCCGAGCTGCGGAACCGGTTCACCGGCACCCTCCAGTTCGGCACCGCCGGACTCCGCGGCGAGCTGGGCGCGGGGCCGATGCGGATGAACCGCGCCGTCGTCATCCGCGCCGCGGCCGGCATCGCCGCGTATCTGCGCGCCCGCCTCCCCCACCCGGCGGAGGGCGACGCGCCGCTGGTCGTGATCGGCTACGACGCACGCCACCGGAGCGCCGACTTCGCCCGGGACACCGCGGCGGTCATGACCGGCGCCGGACTGCGCGCGGCGACGCTGCCCGAGCCGCTGCCCACCCCGGTGCTGGCGTTCGCCGTACGGCAGCTCGGCGCGGCGGCCGGGATCATGGTCACCGCCAGCCACAACCCTCCGCGCGACAACGGCTACAAGGTCTATCTGGACGACGGCCTGCAGATCGTGCCGCCCGTCGACGGCGAGATCGCGGACGCCATCGCGGCCGTCGGCCCGCTCGCGGGCGTGCCGCGCCCCGAGTCGGGGTGGCAGGTGCTCGGCGACGAGGTACAGGACGCCTACCTGGCCCGCACCCGGGCCGTGCTCACCGAGGGCTCGGCCCGCGAGGTGCGGGTCGTACACACCGCCCTGCACGGCGTCGGCCACCGCACGGCGCAGCTCGCCTTCGAGCGGGCGGGCTTCCCCCGCCCGGTCCCGGTGCCCGAGCAGGCCGAGCCGGACCCGGACTTCTCCACCGTCGCGTTCCCCAACCCGGAGGAACCGGGCGCGATGGACCGCGCGTACGCGACCGCCCGCGCCTGGGAGACCGAACACGGCGAACGCCCCGACGTGATCATCGCCAACGACCCGGACGCGGACCGCTGCGGCGTGGCCGTACCGGACGCGGCGGCCGGAAGCGGCTGGCGGATGCTGCGCGGCGACCAGGTGGGCGCGCTGCTGGCCGCCCATCTGATCCGCAAGGGCGCCGCCGGGACCCTCGCGACGACCATCGTCTCCTCCTCGCTGCTCTCCCGGATCGCCGAGTCCGCCGGGCTGCCGTACACCGAGACGCTGACCGGCTTCAAATGGCTGGCCCGCGTGGAGGGGCTGCGCTACGGCTACGAGGAGGCGCTGGGGTACTGCGTCGACCCGCAGGGCGTCCGGGACAAGGACGGCATCACCGCTGCGCTGCTCGTCGCCGAGCTGGCCGCCGAGCTCAGGCAGGCCGGGCGCACGCTGTCCGACCTGCTGGACGAACTCGACGTCGAACACGGCGTGCACGCCACCGACCAGCTGTCGGTGCGGGTGGCGGACCTGTCGCTGATCGCCTCCGCCATGGAGCGGCTGCGCGCCCAGCCGCCGGCCTCGCTCGGCGGGCTGGCCGTCGCGCGGGCCGAGGACCTGAACCGGGGCAGCGCGGCCCTCCCGCCCACGGACGGACTGCGCTACCTGCTCGGCGGCGCGGACGGCGACGCGGCCGACGGCACGGCGGGGCGGATCGCCGGGGGCCGGGTCGTGGTGCGGCCCAGCGGTACCGAGCCGAAGCTCAAGTGCTACCTGGAGGTCGTCGTCCCGGTCGGAGAGGCGGCCGGCCTCCCGGCCGCGCGGGAGCGCGCGGCCGGGGTGCTGGAGCGGATCAAGGACGACCTCAAGCGGGCCACGGGGTTCTGAACCGTCCGGCGGGCCGGCGGGACTGTGCGGACCGGACTGCCCGGCTCTCCCGTGCCCGCGGTCGGGTCAGCCCGTCGCCAGCAGCACGGCCAGCAGCACGGCACCCGCCAGCGCCGGGGCGATGACCTCGAAGGACCACCGGACGGCGACCTCTCCCTGGGCCGCCTCCTTCCGGCCGTGGGTCTCGGCCAGCTCGCGGAGCTCGTCGACGGACTGGTCGGAGGCGGCCCGCTTCTCCCGCAGCTCCGAGGTGTCCGGACCCACGTTCGGCATCCCGCGGCCGCCGAACAGCCCGCCCGGCCCGGTGGCGGGCGGCCGACCCGAACCGATCCGCTCGTTGTGCCGGGTCGCCTTCTTGCGGGCCCGCAGGGAGACGGGGATGGACCACAGCTGGTACTTCGCGCCTCCGGCCAGCACCTCGCTGGAGTACCCGGCCCGCAGCGACTCCACGGCTCCCCACGGCACCTCGATGGTGCGGAACGGGTTGCGCACCCGCATCCGCCGCTCCCCCGCGAACACGGCGGGACGCAGCGTGAAGGCGACGACGAGCGGCACGACGCACAGCATCGCGGCGAGCGTCAGCCACGGCGTCCTGCCCTCGCCCCCGAGGACCGCGTCCGTCGCGAGCCACAGCCCGATGGCGAGCAGGACGATGCCGCCCGCCATCCCACCGGCCGAGCGGTACACCCGGTCGGGGAACTCCTGTCCGCCGGTCCCGCTCCCGGAGCCGCTGTCGCTTCCGGAACCGGTCTCCCCGCCGGAGCCGGGAGCGCTTCCGCGTTCCCTTCCGGCCGCGCGGTCGCCGTCCGTCGCGCCGCCGCGGTCCTCGCCCGTGCCCTCGCTGTCCTCGCTCGTCATGCGAACGATTGTGCCGGACCGTCCGCATGACGGACATTGCGGTACGGCATCGAAGGGACAGCCGGTGGGCCGGTGCCCCCCAGCGCCCGGACCGGACTCACCGCAGGGCCACCCCGGCCCCGGCCCCGGCGTGGCCCTGCGGGCTCAGCCGCCGACCGTCCTCCCGTGCGGGGCCGGGGTGTTCCGTGCCGTCGGCTCCGGCAGCAGATCGGGGCCGGCCGGCTCGCGCAGCCGCCGCAGGAAGGCCAGGATGCCCGCGTAGCCCTGCGCCCACGAGTAGGGGGCGTCCCTGGTGTGGGTGTTGGCCACGAGGGCGGGCGCGTCGTCCGGGCCGTGGCTGCGCCGCATCAGATGGCGTGCCGCCTCGTGGGCGGCGTCGAGGTAGCGGTCCTCCCCGGTGTCCACGGCCAGGTCCAGCAGGACCGCGCCGAGCCCGGCGGTGCCGCAGCACTGGCCGAGCGTGCTGAGCCTGGTCAGCCAGGGCAGGCAGCCCCTGGTGGCGGTCTCGGCGGCCCGGCGCAGCTCCGGTTCGTCGAGGACGAGCCAGGCGTGGCGCAGGACACGGGCCAGGCCGCCGAGCCCCCGGCACCAGGAGACCGCCATCTGCGAGGCGGTGGGCGCGGCTGCGGCGGCGACCACGTCCGGGACGAGAGCGGCCAGCCGGTGGGCCCGCAGCCGGCCGGTCTCCAGCAACCCTCGGTCGCCGTTGCGGGCGGCGAGCAGCAGCAGGAAGTCGGTGACGCCGAGATATCCGTGCGCGTACCCGAAGGTGGTCTCGCGGCCCAGTTCAGCGGCCAGGTGTGCGGATGGGACGGCAGGGTCCTCGCGCCGCAGCAGCGGCTCGGCGAGGGCCGCGGCCGCCGCCGGCGCGCCCGGGTCGCCGAGGTCGGCCAGCAGGAGCCTGCCGAGTCCGACGCCCGCGTGCCCGGAGACGACGTCGATGTCGACGGCCCGCAGCACTTCCGGAACCTCCGCGGCGTCCGGTGCGCGGCCGCGGGTGGCGGCGGGCAGCACCGGTCCGGTCGGCACCTCCACTCCGGCACGGCGGGCCGCGGCCAGGAACACCTCGGTGCCGGTGCGGCCGGAGAAGAGGCCGTCCGCGGTGGGCACGGTGGCCAGGCTGCGGTGGGCGTGCCGGGCGAGCCGCCGCAGCAGTTCCGGGACGCCCGGGCGGTGGCGGTGTTGCAGCAGTTCCAGCCCGACCCCCGCGCTTCCGGTGTACAGGCTGGCGTCGACGGCCGGGAAGTCCACGCCCTCTCCGCCGAGGTGGTACTCCCCCGCCTCGGCCAGCAGGATCTCCAGCACCCGGTCGGCGAGGTCGGCCTGGCCGGTGGGGGCCGCGGGAGGCGTGAGGGCGTGGCCGCCGGTGCGGGCGCGCCAGTCCCCGGAGGCGAGGTCGGCGAGCGCCCCGGCGGAGCGGTCCGGATCGCGGGAGAGGAGGTCGCCGACCACCGCGCGGAGTTCCGGCCGCCGGGTGCCGTGTACGGCGTGCAGGCACTGCAGCGCCCGGGTGCGGGCGAGGGCGGTCGACGCCTCCCCGGTGACCGGGGGCAGCCCGGTGGCGGCGAAGACGAGGACCATGCCGAGCGCGTAGTGGTCGTCGGCCGCCGACGGTTCCTGCGTGCGGTCGAGTTGCTCCCGCGGGGCGTAGCCCGGGGTGCCGCCCGGCAGGTGGATGCCGTCGAGCGCCGAGATCCCGAAGTCGATGAGGTGGGACCGCCCGGTGTCGTCCAGGACGATGTTGCGGGGTGTCACGTCCCGCATGACCACCCCCTCGGCGTGCAGAGCGCCGAGCGTGGTGGCGAGTTCACGTGCGAGGCGGGTGAACGCGTCGGCCTCGTCCGCCGGCCGGGTGGCCCCCGCCTCTCCGGTGGCCCCGGGGTCCTCGCCGTCATCGGCGGCGGGCATGGAGGCGGGCGTGCAGGGGGCCGGCAGCAACGCGCCGTTGCGCCATATGTGTTCCATGAGGTTGCGGTCGCCGACATCGCTGGTGACCAGGTATTCGTCGGCGGCGTGGGCGAAGTGGTCGAGGAAGGCGGGGATGCCCGGCACCCCGGCACACGCCGTCAGGACGCGGCGCTCGTTGCGCAGCCGGACCCGGACGTCGTTGCCGTCGCGGTCCTCGCTGACGTGCGCGCGGGCGGTCTTGACGATGACGGTGCGCCCGTGCGCGGCGTCGCCGGCCCGGCCCGTCGTCTCCACGGCGCGGTAGACGTTGCCGCGGGCCGACTCGTACACGCCCTCGACGGCCCGGTACCGGCCCCCCAGCAGCACGTCGGCGGCGGGGCGCGGCGCGTGGTCGTCCGGCGCGGGGTGAGCCGCGGTGTCCGCGGGGGCGACTTCGGTGCCGGGCGGCGGTTCGTCCGTACGGAACGGGTCGCTCACCCAGGGGGGCTGGCGGTAGCCGAGCGAGGCGGCTGCCTCGAACTCCTGGCCGTCCGGGCCGTGGATGACCACCACCAGGGTGCCGTAGGGGCCGCTGCGCCAGTGGGTGCGGAAGGGGCCGTAGCGGTAGTACACGGGGGCGTCCTCCGCCACCCGTCGGTCGCTGGGCACTCTCGGGCCGGGATGGCCCCGGAGCAGCTCGGCCAGTTCCCGGCCCAGCTCGCGGACCCGTTCGGGCGGCGGATAGACGGTGACGGCCTTGCCCACCGCTCCCGACCCGGCTCCGGCGTCGTTGAGCCGGCGCAGCACCCGGTCCGAGCGGGCCACTTTGAACCCGCACCCCTCGGCGAGCAGACGGGGGAAGAGAACCGGCGCCAGTTGCGGCAGCGCGTCGGCCCGGGAGGAGATGTGCAGCTTCCAGCCGTGTTCGGGGAGGTCGGGTGCGGGCTCACACCTCACCCGTGTCCAGGTGGCCCCGGTGACGAGCGAGTGCGGAGCGCCGCACTCCTCGGTCAGTCTCCGGAGCACGTCCTGCGCGTTCCAGTCGGCCACCCGCCGCTCCTCGGTCTTCGGGGCCGCTCGGTCGGGCCCTGGGCTTCCACCGTGTGAGCCGGTCGGTACGGGGTGCCGGGCGTTCGCCGCCGGACCGGTGAGCGCCCGCTGACGCACGGGCGGCCCGAGGCGGCCCGGCCCAGGACGCCGCGGCGTCCGGTCCGGCGACCTCCTCGGGCCGTCGTGCGGGGCGCCGACCGCCGCGCGCGGCGGTCGGGGCACCCCGGTGGTGGTGCGCTGGGTCAGCCGGTGTTGCCGGTCCCCATGCAGGTGTAGTCGCAGGCGGTGATCGGGCAGCGGTCGGTGGCTCCGGCGGCGAGGTCGTTCTCGTGGAACGACACCTCCGGGTCCTGGTTCAGCACCCCTGCCTCGCGGGGCGTGAACTGGGACAGGAATTCCATGGTCTCTCCCGTGCCAGTAGGGACAGTTGCGTGAACTCCTTGCTGAATCACCGCACTTGAGGTTCGAGTGCCTGGTGATGTGAACGAGGCTAGGGCGCCCGTCGAAGGGGCGGCAACCCCCGCGCGACGTGCCGTTCCGCTCGGGCTTCCGACCTGCGTTCCGACACAGGTCCAGACCCGTGCCGACGTGCTCGCCGGGCGCCCTGGAGGGGGAGTGACGCCGCGGAAGGCCGACAGCCCGGGCCCGGAGAGCCGGTGGCGGTCCCCCCGGGGGGGGGTGACAGCTCCTACGCGCGTAGATATGGTGCTCTGGTGACCATGCCTACCGATGCGGCCCCTCGCGACGCGGGGAGGGGCTCCCTCTCCGACGTCGCGACCTCCGATGCCGCACTCCGCCGCTTCCTGCAGGGGCTCCCCGGTGTCGACGCGGTCGGGCTGGAAGCCCGGGCCGCCGCGCTGGGGACCCGTTCCATCAAGACGACCGCCAAGGCGTACGCGCTCGACCTGGCGATCTCGATGATCGACCTGACGACGCTGGAGGGGGCCGACACACCGGGCAAGGTGCGGTCCCTGTGCGCGAAGGGCGCGCGTCCCGACCCGGGTGACCGGTCCGCGCCCCCCGTCGCCGCGATCTGCGTCTATCCCGACATGGCGGCCACCGCACGGCAGGCGCTGACGGAACTGGGCGCCGAAGGGATCAACGTGGCGTCCGTCGCCACCGCGTTTCCCTCCGGACGTGCCTCGATGGCGGTCAAGCTGGCGGACACCCGGGAGGCGGTGGCCGCCGGGGCCGACGAGATCGACATGGTGATCGACCGGGGCGCCTTCCTCGCCGGCCGCTACCTCCAGGTGTTCGAGGAGATCCGCGAGGTGAAGTCCGCCTGCGGCGCGGCACACCTGAAGGTGATCTTCGAGAACGGGGAGCTGGCCACCTACGACAACATCCGCCGGGCCTCCTGGCTGGCCATGCTCGCGGGCGCCGACTTCATCAAGACCTCCACCGGCAAGGTGGCCGTGAACGCGACGCCGCCGAACACGCTGCTGATGCTGGAGGCCGTCCGCGACTTCCGCGCCGCCACCGGGCAGCAGGTGGGCGTGAAGCCCGCGGGCGGCATCCGCACGGCCAAGGACGCGGTCAAGTACCTGGTGATGGTCAACGAGACGCTGGGGGACGACTGGCTCAGCCCCCACTGGTTCCGCTTCGGCGCCTCCAGCCTGCTGAACGACCTGTTGATGCAGCGCCAGAAGCTCGCTACCGGCCGCTACTCCGGCCCCGACTACGTAACGGTGGACTGAGCCATGAACGACCAGCAGTCCGGGTCGACGACGTCGACTCTGTTCGGCTACGCGCCCGCGCCCGAGTCGCGGTCCGTGGTCGACATCGCACCGTCCTACGGCCTGTTCATCGACGGGGAGTTCCGCGAGGCCGCCGGCGGCATGGTGTTCACCACCCGCTCCCCGGCCGACGAGGAGGTGCTGTCCGAGGTCGCCTACGGCCAGGCGGACGACGTCGACGCGGCGGTGCGCGCCGCACGCGCGGCGTTCGAGACCTGGTCGGCGCTGCCGGGTGCCGAGCGGGCGAAGTACCTGTTCCGGATCGCCCGGATCATCCAGGAGCGCTCGCGCGAGCTGGCGGTACTGGAGACCCTGGACAACGGCAAGCCGATCCGCGAGACGCGGGACGCGGACCTGCCGCTGGTGGCGGCGCACTTCTTCTACTACGCGGGCTGGGCCGACAAGCTCTCCTACGCCGGCTGCGGGCCCGACCCGCGGCCGCTGGGGGTCGCCGCACAGGTCGTCCCGTGGAACTTCCCGCTGCTGATGCTCGCCTGGAAGATCGCCCCGGCGCTGGCCGCGGGCAACACGGTGGTGCTCAAGCCCGCCGAGACGACGCCGCTCTCGGCGCTGTTCTTCGCGGACATCTGCCGGCAGGCGGGACTGCCCAAGGGCGTCGTCAACATCCTCACGGGCGACGGCGCGACGGGCGCGGCCCTGGTGGGCCACCCGGACGTGCACAAGGTCGCGTTCACCGGATCGACCGCCGTCGGCAAGGAGATCGCGCGGACGGTCGCCGGTACGGACAAGCGGCTGACCCTGGAACTCGGCGGCAAGGGCGCCAACATCGTCTTCGAGGACGCCCCGCTCGACCAGGCCGTCGAGGGCATCGTGGGCGGGATCTTCTTCAACCAAGGGCAGGTGTGCTGCGCCGGTTCCCGGCTGCTGGTGCAGGAGTCGGTGCACGACGAGGTGCTGGACGCGCTCAAGCGGCGGCTGCGCACCCTGCGGGTCGGCGATCCGCTGGACAAGAACACCGACGTGGGCGCCATCAACTCCGCCGAGCAGCTGGCCCGGATCACCGAGCTGGCCGAGGCGGGCGAGGCCGAGGGCGCCGAGCGCTGGTCCCCGCCGTGCGAGCTGCCCGAGCGCGGCCACTGGTTCGCGCCCACCGTCTTCACCGGAGTCGGCCAGGCGCACCGGATCGCGCAGGAGGAGATCTTCGGCCCGGTGCTCTCGGTGCTCACCTTCCGTACGCCCGAGGAGGCGGTCGCGAAGGCCAACAACACGCCCTACGGGCTCTCGGCGGGCATCTGGACGGAGAAGGGCTCGCGCATCCTGAAGCTGGCGAACCAGTTGCGCGCGGGCGTCGTCTGGGCCAACACGTTCAACAAGTTCGATCCGACCTCGCCGTTCGGCGGCTACAAGGAGTCCGGCTACGGCCGCGAGGGTGGCAGGCACGGTCTGGAGGCATACCTTGAGCACGCCTGAGGCACGTACATCCCCGGCACGGGGCGCACGACTGTCCGTGCTGAAGACCTACAAGCTGTACGTGGGGGGCAAGTTCCCCCGCAGCGAGAGCGGCAGGGTGTACGAGGTGACCGACGCGAAGGGCCAGTGGCTGGCCAACGCCCCCCGCGCGTCCCGCAAGGACGCGCGGGACGCGGTCGTCGCGGCCCGCAAGGCGTTCGGCGGCTGGTCGGGCGCGACGGCCTACAACCGCGGCCAGATCCTCTACCGCGTCGCGGAGATGCTGGAGGGCCGCCGCGAGCAGTTCGCCGCCGAGGTGGCAGCGGCCGAGGGGCTGTCGAAGGCGAAGGCGCAGGCCCATACGGATGCGGCCATCGACCGCTGGGTCTGGTACGCGGGCTGGTCGGACAAGGTGGCCCAGGTGGTGGGCGGCGGCAACCCGGTCGCGGGCCCGTTCTTCAACCTCTCCACGCCCGAGCCGACCGGTGTGGTGGCGGTAACGGCCCCGCGGAACTCGTCACTGCTGGGTCTGGTCTCCGTGCTGGCGCCGGTGATCGTCACCGGCAACACGGCCGTCGTCGCCGCCGCACAGGACGCTCCGCTGCCCGCGCTCTCCCTCGCGGAGGTGCTGGCGACCTCGGACCTGCCCGGCGGCGTGGTCAACGTGCTGTCCGGGGAGACCGCCGAACTCGCCCGGCCGCTCGCCGCACACCAGGACGTGAACGCGATCGACCTCGCGGGCGCGGACCCGGAGCTGGGCACGGAGCTGGAGCGGGCTGCTGCGGAAAACCTCAAGCGGGTGCTGCGCCCGGCGCCGGGCGCCGTCGACTGGACGGCCGAGCCGGGGCTGGAGCGGATGACGGCCTTCCTGGAGACGAAGACCGTCTGGCATCCGATCGGCGCCTGAGCACAGCCGGGACGGCGCCCCGCGCGGCGGGCGCGCCTCGCTCCCGGTCGGGCCGCGGCCCGCGCCCCCTGGCGGGGCGTGGTCCGCGGCTCTTCTCGTGCGCCCGGCACGGTCCGCGGCCGGTGCCGCGGTGTGCCCGGCGCGGTCCGCGGCCCGGCCCGCGCTGCCCCGGTGCCCCGCTTCCGGGGCGCCGGCGGGAGCGCTCAGTCCGCCGCGGCCAGCGCGTGCGCCAGCGGCCCTTCCCGGGCGCCGTCCGGGAACGTCACCCGCACCGTCCCGGCCCGGATGCCGTCGGCCAGCGCCAGCGAGCCCTCCGCGAGGGCCGCGCACGCCTCCGCGTCCAGTTCCAGCCGCGCCTCGGCGTCGTCCGCCGGGCCCTCGCCGTACAGCGGACCGTCCGACGCGTCGCCCACCCGCAGGTGGAACGCCCCTTCGGGCAGGACGACCTCGATGAGCGCGGCCGCGCCGGCCCCGGTCAGCCGGCCGACCGCGTCGCGCAGCGGGAGGGCCCACCAGTGGGCGCGCACCGCGTCGGTGGGGCGGGGTGCGCCCAGCGCGGGGGCTCCCCAGGAGGCGAGCGCGGTCAGCACGGGCAGCAGCGCACGGCCGCGCTCGGTCAGTTCGTAGACGTGGCCGGAGGCGGGGCGCGGCTGTCGGCGCCGCTCGGCCAGCCCCTCGCCCTCCATGTGCTTGAGCCGCGCCGCCAGCACGTCGGTGCTGACGCCGGGCAGGTCGGCGTGCAGATCGGTGTAGCGGCGCGGTCCGGCGAGGAGTTCGCGGACGATGAGCAGGGTCCAGCGGTCCCCCACCGAGTCGAGGGCGCGCGCCGTGGCGCAGAACTGGTCGTAACTGCGGCGGGTGCGCCCCGGACTCGGCTGGCTGGCGTGGCTCGGCATGCCGTTCAGTGTAGACATGTGGTTGGACTTTCCAAGTGCCGACTTGGTAGAACCAAGAAGCCAGGTTGGACGAGGAGGGTGGGGCAGCATGGAGTTCCGGCAGTCGAACAAGCTCAGCGAGGTCTGCTACGAGATCCGCGGTCCGGTGATCGAGCAGGCCGACGCGCTGGAGGAGGCCGGCCACAGCGTGCTGCGGCTGAACACCGGCAACCCCGCGCTCTTCGGCTTCGAGGCGCCCGAGGAGATCATCCAGGACATGGTGCGGATGCTCCCCCAGGCGCACGGCTACACCGAGTCCCGCGGCATCCTGCCGGCCCGCCGCGCCGTCGCCCAGCACTACCAGCAGCGCGGCTTCCCCGACGCCGACGTGGACGACGTCTACCTGGGCAACGGCGTCTCCGAACTCGTCTCCATGGCCGTGCAGGCGCTGGTGGAGGACGGCGACGAGATCCTCATCCCGGCACCGGACTTCCCGCTGTGGACGGCCGTGACGACGATGGCGGGCGGCAAGGCCGTGCACTACGTGTGCGACGAGCAGGCCGACTGGCTGCCCGACCTGGACGACATGGCGGCGAGGATCACTCCTCGCACCAAGGCCGTCGTCATCATCAGCCCCAACAACCCGACCGGCGCCGTCTACCCGCGCGAGCTGCTGGAGGGCATCCTCGACCTGGCGCGCCGCAACGGGCTGATGGTCCTCTCCGACGAGATCTACGACAAGATCCTCTACGACGGCGCCGTCCACCACCACGTCGGCGCCCTCGCCCCGGACCTGGTGTGCCTCACCTTCAGCGGACTGTCCAAGGCCTACCGGGTGGCGGGCTTCCGCTCGGGCTGGCTGCTGGTCTCCGGCCCCAAGCAGCACGCCCGCGACTACCTGGAGGGGCTGGGCATGCTCGCCTCCATGCGGCTGTGCCCCAACGCCCCGGCGCAGCACGCCATCCAGGCCGCGCTGGGTGGCCGCCAGTCCATCGAGGACCTCGTACTGCCCGGCGGGCGGCTGCACGAACAGCGCGACGTGGCCTGGCAGAAGCTCAACGAGATCCCCGGTGTCAGCTGCGTCAAACCGAAGGGCGCGCTGTACGCCTTCCCCCGGCTGGACCCCGAGGTGCACCGCATCCACGACGACGAACGGTTCGTCCTCGACCTGCTGCTGCGGGAGAAGATCCAGGTCGTCCAGGGCACCGGCTTCAACTGGGCCCGCCCCGACCACTTCCGGGTGCTCACCCTGCCCAGGGCGGAGGACCTGGACGCGGCCGTCTCCCGCATCGGCCGCTTCCTGGAGAGCTACCGGCAGTGACCGTCCGTTCCGCCCCGGCCCGGGGCGGAACGGACGGTACCGGGCGCCGTGTCAGACGTTCGCCGTCTCCTCCCCCACCGTGGTGCTGTCGCCGTGCCCGGTGCGCACGACGGTCTCCAGCGGCAGCGTCAACAGCCGCTCCTTGATCGACCGGACGATGGTGGGGTGATCGGAGAAGGACCGGCCGGTGGCACCCGGGCCGCCCTGGAAGAGGGTGTCGCCCGTGAAGACGGTGCCCAGCGCGGGAGCGTAGAGGCAGACCGCGCCCGGTGCGTGGCCCGGGGTATGCAGGACGGTCAGCTCGACGCCCGCCACCTGCACGGTTTCGCCGTCGGCCAGTTCCCCGTCCGGCGACCGGTCCGGGTGGGTCATCTTCCACAGCGGCAGGTCGTCCGGATGCAGCAGGACGGGTGCACCCGTGCGGTCCGCGAGGGCGGGCGCGGCGTCGATGTGGTCGTTGTGCGCGTGTGTGCACACGATCGCGCGCAGCGTCCGCTGCCCCAGCGCCGCCGCGATGGCATCGGCGTCGTGTGCCGCGTCGATGACGACGGCCTCCGTGTCGTCGCCGACGATCCAGACGTTGTTGTCGACCTGGTGCGTCTCGCCGTCCAGGCGGAACTCCCCGCTGGTGACGAGGTGGTCGATCCGGGCCGCCGTCACAGGACCACCACCGAACGCAGCACGTCGCCGCCGTGCATCCGCTCGAACGCCTTCTCCACCTCGTCCAGCGCGATGGTCTCGGTGACGAAGGCGCCCAGGTCGAGCCGCCCCTGCTGGTGCAGGTCGATCAGCATCGGGAAGTCCCGGGAGGGCAGGCAGTCCCCGTACCAGGAGGACTTGAGCGCACCGCCCCGGCCGAAGACGTCCAGCAGCGGCAGCTCCAGCGTCATCTCCGGCGTCGGCACGCCGACCAGGACGACCGTGCCCGCCAGGTCGCGGGCGTAGAACGCCTGCTTGTAGGTCTCGGGACGGCCGACCGCCTCGATGACCACATCGGCGCCGAACCCGCCGGTCAGCTCCCGGATGGTGGCGACCGGGTCGGTGGTGGCGGAGTTGACGGTGTGGGTCGCGCCGATCTTCTCGGCGGTGGTGAGCTTGCGGTCGTCGATGTCCACGGCGATGACCTTCGCCGCGCCCGCGAGCCGCGCCCCCGCGATGGCGGCGTCCCCCACCCCGCCGCACCCGATGACCGCGACCGAGTCGCCGCGCGTCACCTGGCCGGTGTTCATCGCCGCGCCGATCCCCGCCATGACGCCGCAGCCCAGCAGTCCGGCGACGGCGGGCGAGACCGACGGGTCGACCTTGGTGCACTGCCCGGCGGCGACCAGTGTCTTCTCCGCGAACGCACCGATGCCCAGCGCGGGCTCCAGTTCCCGCCCGTCGCTCTTGAGGGTCATCTTCTGCTCGGCGTTGTGGGTGTCGAAGCAGTACCACGGCCGCCCGCGCTTGCAGGCCCGGCACTGTCCGCACACCGCACGCCAGTTGAGGACCACGAAGTCCCCGGGCGCCACCTCGGTGACCCCGTCACCGACCGCCTCCACGACACCCGCCGCCTCGTGCCCGAGGAGGAAGGGATAGTCGTCACTGATGCCGCCCTGCTTGTAGTGCAGGTCGGTGTGGCACACGCCGCACGCCTGCACCTGGACGACGGCCTCGCCGGGCCCCGGGTCCGGAACCACGATCGTCTCGACCCGCACCGGCTCGTCCTTGCCCGGTGCGACGACTCCGCGTACTTCCTGAGCCATACGTGCGGGCCTCCCTCTTCCCTCGGCTGCTTGGGGGGTCATTCTCGCTGGCCGGGGGCCGATTTCGGGAGGGGCGGAGCCGAGTCGGCCCGGACGAGTTTCCGCGGCCCGCCCGCGCGGGGTGTGCGGGCCCGCCACGGGGGGGTGCCGCCCCGCCGCGCGGGAGTGCCGCCCCGACTCCCGCTCTCTTCCGCACGCGCCTTCGAATCCGGCGGGGTGATGGCGGACAATGGGTGCCCGTGACCGACTCCAGCCACGCATGCGACCTGTCCGAGCGAACCGCCTCCGCCGGGGGCACCGCGCGGGTCATCCTGCTCACCGGCCCTTCCGGGTCCGGCAAGACCCGCCTCGCCGCGCGCAGCGGGCTCCCCGTGCTCCGCCTGGACGACTTCTACAAGGAGGGCGACGACCCCACCCTCCCGCGTATCGGAGCCGGGACCGACTGGGACTCCCCGCTCTCCTGGGACGCCGAAGCGGCCGTCCGCACCATCGCCCGGCTCTGCCACGAGGGCGCGGCCACGGTGCCGCTCTACGACATCGCCACCAGCGCCCGCACCGGCGCCGAGCACCTGGCACTCGGCGGGTCCCCGCTCTTCATCGCGGAGGGCATCTTCGCCGCGGACATCACCGCGCGCTGCGCGGCACTCGGCCTGCTGGCCGACGCCATCTGCCTGCGGGGCCACCCCACCACCACGTTCCGCCGACGCCTGCTCCGCGACATCCGCGAGTCCCGCAAGCCGCTCCCGGTGCTGCTCACCCGCGGCGTCCGGCTGCTGCGCGCCGAACCCGCCATCGTCGCCCGCCACCGGTCGCTGGGCGCGCACGCCTGCGCCCACCGGGAGGCTGCGGCGCGCATCGCCCGCCTCGGCCGGACGACCGCACCGGTGCCGCACGGGAACCGCTGAGAGGGCGGTTGCGGCCGGGACCCCCGTCCCGGGCGCAACCGCCCTCTCTCATCCCCCGATTCCCCCTGTTTCCCCTTTTCCCTTTCCCCAGTTCCCCCCGTTTCCCCGTTTTCCCCCGTTCCCCCGTATCCCCCTTGCGCCCCATGTCCCCGAGGGGCGGCCGGAGGACCGTTCGTGCGGCCGAGCGGTGCGCCGTCAGGCGACCAGCTCGCCGAAGCTCTCCCCCTGGTCCCGGCCGAAGCTGAGGACCTCGTCGTCGCGGAGGCGGCGGAGCGAGCGCCAGATGCTGCTCTTGACCGTGCCGACGCTGATGTCCAGTATCTCGGCGATCTCCGGGTCGGTGCGCCCCTCGTAGTAGCGCAGCACCAGCATGGTGCGCTGCATCTCGGGCAGCCGGGCGAGGGCCTGCCACAGAACGGTGCGCAGTTCGGTGCCGCGCATGGCGTCCTGGTCGCCGGCGGTCTCCGGCAGCTCCTCGGTCGGGTATTCGTTCAGCTTCCGGCGGCGCCAGGCGCTGATGTGCAGGTTGGTCATGGTGCGGCGCAGATAGCCGCCGAGTGCCGCCTTGTCGCTGATCCGCGACCAGGCCCGGTAGGTGGAGAAGAGGGCGCTCTGCAGCAGATCCTCCGCCTCGTACCGGTCACCGGTGAGGTGGTAGGCGGTGGCGTACAGGGAGGCCCGGCGCTCGCGTACGTACGCGGTGAACGCCGCTTCGGCGTCCGCGTCCGCACCGTCCGCGACGGCGTCCCCCGTGGGCGCCCCGGCCGTCCCCAGGACGGCCGCCTCCCTGTACTCGCCACTTCCCCGGGAGCCCCCCTTGCTCCCGTTCTCCCCCGTCCCCCCAGGGGCCTCCCCCCGGAGCCCCTCGACCGCGGGACCGAAGACGGTCCGCGGACGCATACGCCCCGTGCCGCGAGCGCACCCCCGTCCGCTCACGGCACCGGGCTTCTCCGCAGACCGGGTCTGCTGAGCGGGAACCGAGGGGAGGTGCAGACGCGTGTGAAGTACTGCGCTCGTGTTGGTGCCGTGCAGTGTGTTCATCTCGCGCCCCCTCGGAGCAGACCCAGTCGCTTGCTTGACCCCGTAAACACTGCCGCCCCGACTTCATCGCCAGGTCCCCCGTCTGTCACAGCGGTGTCACAAGGCTCGGCGGGCCGCATACTGCGCAGGTCGGCGGGCGTGTCGCTGCGCTGCGGCGACCACCGGTCGAACTATGGGTGCGCCATGGGCCAGAATGGCGCGCGTGCCTTTCCTGTTGCTGATCGAGGACGATGACGCTGTCCGTACCGCCCTGGAGATGGGTCTCACCCGCCAGGGGCACCGCGTGGTGACTGCCGCGTCCGGCGAGGACGGCCTGAAACTGCTGCGCGAGCAGCGCCCCGACCTGATCGTGCTGGACGTGATGCTTCCGGGCATCGACGGCTTCGAGGTGTGCCGCCGCATCCGCCGTACCGACCAGTTGCCGATCATCCTGCTGACCGCCCGCAGCGACGACATCGACGTCGTGGTGGGCCTGGAGTCGGGCGCGGACGACTACGTCGTCAAGCCCGTGCAGGGCCGGGTGCTGGACGCGCGCATCCGCGCCGTGATGCGGCGCGGCGAACGGGAGTCCAACGACTCGGCGACGTTCGGCTCGCTGGTGATCGACCGCTCGGCGATGACGGTCACCAAGAACGGCGAGGACCTGCAGCTGACGCCGACCGAGCTGCGGCTGCTGCTGGAGCTGAGCCGGCGGCCCGGCCAGGCCCTCTCCCGGCAGCAGTTGCTCCGGCTGGTGTGGGAACACGACTACCTGGGCGACTCGCGGCTGGTCGACGCCTGCGTGCAGCGGCTGCGGGCCAAGGTCGAGGACGTGCCCTCCTCGCCCACCCTGATCCGCACGGTGCGGGGTGTCGGCTACCGGCTGGACGTTCCCCAGTGAGCGCACGACTCCCCACGGTGCGCGCACGCACGACGGAACCACGCACGACGGAACCGGGCCGGGCGCCGGTGGCGACGTGCACGGCGAACGGATCCGCCGCGTGACAGACGCTCCCTCCACCGGCGGGCGGCTGGGCACCCGCCTCGCCGGTGTGCTGCCGACTCTGCGCCTGCGACTGGTCGTCGTCTTCGCGCTGGTGGCGCTCACCGCCGCCGTCTCCGCTTCGGGTATCGCCTACTGGCTCAACCGCGACGCGGTCCTCACCCGTGCCCAGAACGCGTCCCTCAACGACTTCCGCAAGGCGATGGAGGACAACGCGGGCAACCTGCCGCGCAAGCTGAGCTGCCAGGAACTGCGCGAGGCCGCCGCCAAGATGGCCCACAGCTCGCAGAACTACCAGGTGCTGCTCATCGACCGCGCCGAGGACGGCAGGACCTGCGCCACCGCCTCCAACGAGGACGACTTCACCCTCGCCGACGTCCCCCCGCAACTGCGCAGGGCCGTGGCCAAGAAGCGCACCGTCGACGAGAAGAACAAGCATCCGTACCACCTGTACTGGCAGCGGATCACGCTGGACGGCGACCCCTATCTGGTGGGCGGCGCCAAGGTGGTGGGCGACGAGCCGACCCCCACCGGCTATCTGCTCAAGTCCCTGGGGCCCGAGCGCGACGACCTCAACTCGCTCGCCTGGTCGCTGGGGATCGCCACGGCCCTGGCCCTGATCGGTGCGATGCTGCTGGCCCAGGCGGCGGCGACCACCGTGCTGCGCCCGGTGCGGAGGCTGGGCGACGCGGCCCGCAGGCTGGGCGAGGGCAAACTGGAGACGCGGCTGCGGGTCTCGGGCACGGACGAACTGGCCCAGCTCTCCCGCACATTCAACGACGCGGCCGCCTCGTTGGAGCAGCGGGTCGCCGACCTGAGTGCCCGGGAGGCCTCCAGCAGGCGCTTCGTCGCCGACATGTCGCACGAGCTGCGGACCCCGATGACGGCGATCTCCGCGGTCACCGAGGTGCTGGAGGAGGAGCAGGAGAATCTCGACCCCATGATCGCTCCGGCCGTGCAGCTCGTGGTGAGCGAGACCCGGCGGCTCAACGACCTGGTGGAGAACCTGATGGAGGTCACCCGCTTCGACGCGGGCACGGCCAAGCTGGTGCTGGACGACGTGGACGTCGCGGACCAGGTCACCGCCTGCATCGACGCCCGCGCCTGGCTGGACGCGGTGGAACTGGACGCGGATCGCGGCACCATGGCCCGGCTCGATCCGCGGCGCCTCGATGTCATCCTCGCCAATCTGATCGGCAACGCGCTCAAGCACGGCGGCTCCCCGGTGCGGGTCTCGGTACGGACCCGGGAGCGGGAGGACGGCGCCGGAGTCGCGGGAGGCGGCGACGAGCTGGTGATCGAGGTCGCCGACCAGGGCCCGGGTATCCCGGAGGACGTACTGCCGCACGTCTTCGACCGCTTCTACAAGGCCAGCGCCTCCCGCCCCCGCTCCGAGGGCAGCGGTCTGGGCCTGTCCATCGCGATGGAGAACGCTCACATCCACGGCGGTGAGATCACCGCGCACAACGCGCCCGAAGGCGAGGGCGGCGCGGTCTTCACTCTGCGGCTGCCCCGGGACGCCCGCCGGATCGCCGAGGAGCGGGAGAGCGGCGACGAGCACGCGGACGAGGGCGGGGGCGACCCCGACGACGACGCGCGCCCGAGTGACGGACGGGACCGGGGAGGTGACCGATGAGCGACCGTACGGCCGACCGCACGATGCCGCACACCACCACGCGGCCCACGCCCGCGACCGCGCCCGCGCCGACCCCGGCGGCCGCGTCCCCGCGTCGCCGGGTAGCGGGGGGCCGCGTGCCGGGCGCCGGGCGGGGCCGGGGACTGCGCCGCGCCGCGCTGAGCGCCCTGGCGCTGTCCGTCCTCGTCCTGCCGGCCGCCGGGTGCGGCATCCGTGCCACGTCCGTGCCGGTGGACGCGGGGGCTGCGCCGTCCCGGGTGGGCTGCGTGCTGCCGGACGACCGCAAGAGCCCGGAGGGCGGCGGCGGAGCGTCCGTCGTCCGGGTCTATCTGGTGTGCGGGGCGCGTGTCTCGCCCGTCGAGCGGAAGGTGCGGATGCCCGACGGGCGCTCCTCGGCCCGGCGGCTGCCGGTGGCCCGGGAACTGCTGGACGAGCTGCGGCAGCGGCCGGAGCCGGGGGAGGACACGGCGGGCTTCGAGACGGCGGTACCGCGAAGGCTGACGGTCAGCGGCGGGACGGACGGCGACCCGGACGGGGCGCTGCGGCTGAGTGAGCCGCTCGAGGAACTGCCGCCCTACGCGCTGGCGCAGATCGTCTGCACGTACGCGGACACCTCCGCGGCCGACGCCGAGGGAGGTGTGATCCTCGGGGGGCCCGCCGGCGACCGTTCCGCGGGCGGCGACGACGCCGTCAGCGAGGCGGAGGGTGCCGAGGGCGCCGACGGCGAGGCCCGCTCGCCGCTGCGCCGCTACGAGTGCGGCACGGCACTGCGCACCCACCCCCGGTCCGCCGAGTCGGCCGGCACCCAGGTGTGAGCACCGCCCCGGGCCTCCGGTGCTCGGGGCGGCCCCGCGCTGCCCGGCTGCCCGGCTGCCCGGCTGCCCGGCTGCTCGAGGCGACTGAGGCGCAAGGTGTGGATGTGACGGGAGGGGCAGGACCGACAGCCGCTGGAACACGCGTGTGACACAGCCTTGACCCGCTCAGGACACCGCGCCGGAACCGCGGCGGAACGGAAGGGCGTCTTCAGTGACGTGCAGCGCCTAGGCCACGGCGGCCCGACCTCCGCCGCCTCCCGAATCCGCCTCGCGGGACTCCTCCTGCTGGCGGCGCATCTGTGTCTCGTCGGCTGGCTGACGCTGCGCCCGCTGGCGGTGCCCTGGGTGACGCCGGCCAATCTGCATCCGCTGGCGACCATCCGTACCGATCTGTCCGAGGGCCCCCGCGCCGCGCTGACGGGGATCGGTGGCGATCTGCTGCTGCTGGCCCCACTGGGTGTCCTGCTGCCGCTCGCCACCGGGCGGCTGCACCGGGGGCTGCCGGGCACCGTGACCAGGACCGTCTTCGCGGGCGCGATGCTCTCGGTCGTCCTCACCCTGGCGCAGTCGGGGGTGCCGGGGCACGTGGCCGATGTCGACGCGATGCTCCTGAACGCCACGGGGGTGGCGCTGACCGTCGGGTTCGCCTTCCCGCCGCTGCGGCGCAGGCTGCGGCACCGGGACGGCGGCCCCGGCAGAGCCGACCGGCTCCGGACCGGACGACGGGGAACCGAACTGCCGAGAACCGAACTGCTCGGGGATGCCGGCGTCGCGGACGGCCCGACCGTTAGCAGCCGGGCCAACGGCGCCGGAACCGCGGAGGTACGGGGGACGGACGGGCGGGTGGCCGACCGGCGGTCCAGGCGAGCGCACTCCGCGAGCGTGGCACCGCGGGCCGGGCTCCGGCTGCGGGAGGGGAGGACTCAGGGTCCGACCCCGAGGACGACCAGGGTCGGAACAGCCCCCTGAGGGGAGGTTTCGCACCCTCTGTCCGGTCTACCGTCGAAGGCAGGACGTCAGCACAGCGACGGCGGCCGCGGCGGCACCCGGCAGGGCAACCGTACGGCGCAGACAGTGCGACCGCGCAGCCGCACCGGACCGGAGAGCTAAGGAGCATTCCTCATGTCCACACTCGCCCGCCCCACCGAAGGCCGGATGATCGCCGGCGTGTGCGCCGCACTGGCCCGCAGGTTCGGCACCACACCCACCACGATGCGGGTGATCTTCCTCGTCTCGTGCCTGCTGCCGGGACCGCAGTTCCTGCTCTACCTCGCCCTGTGGATCCTCCTCCCGGAGGAGGGGCGCACACACAGCTCCGCCTGGTAGTCACCCGGCAGTCGTCTGGTGATCGCCTGAGGGCCGTCCGGCGGGCGCCGCCGCACGAGGGCGGCAGCGCGCGGCGGCGGGCCCCCGAGGGGTGCCCGCCGCCGCCTACGTGCCCGTACGCATCTGCCCGGGGGCAGAAACGCTTCGGTCAGTGCGAGCCGCCGACCGGCAGGGCGCTGCCCAGCGGCAGCCCGCCGATCATGCCGCCGCCGGGTGCGGAGCTCTTGCCCTCGACGGACTTCTGCGCCTGGCCGGCCACCTTCTCGGTGGCGTCCAGCGGGGTGCCGGTGAGCGCGCCGGACAGCGCCTCCTGGGCGACACCGACCGGCTGCGAGAGCCCGCCCGGAAGGCCCTGGGTGGCCTCCTCGAGGGGAAGGTTCCCGAGGGTCCGCCCCGCGGTCTGGGCGAGCGGGCCCAGGGCCCGGCCACCGGCGCCGACCGCGTCGGTGCCGACCACGTCGGTGGGGGCACCGAGACCTTCGACGGGGAGCGCGGAGGCGGCACCGGCGCCCGCCACGACGACCGCCGCGCTCATCGCGGCGACACCCAGGGTCTTCTTGGCTACCTGCTTCATCAGTTTTTACGTCCTCGAAATGGGGGCTTGAGCAACCCGGAAAGGGGCTTGAGCAGCCCGGCGAACGTAGCCAGGAATTCCGAGGGGCCGCAAACACCCTGGTGCTGCCGTAAGTCGCCGCCGCGCGGCGCATTCCGGCTCCGTGCGGCACCGGCCCAGCCGTCCCGCACAGGGTGTGCGACGACGGCTGAACCGCTGGTCACGGGGGGTCAGCGGGGTGAGTCCTGGAAGAGCCACTCGGACTTCAGCGCGGCATAGCCCGGCTTGACCACATCGTTGATCATGGCGAGACGTTCATCGAAAGGAATGAACGCCGACTTCATCGCATTGACCGTGAACCACTGCATGTCGTCCAGCGTGTAGTCGAACGTCGAGACGAGGTGCTCGAATTCGCGGGTCATGCTCGTCCCGCTCATGAGCCGGTTGTCCGTGTTCACCGTCGCCCGGAAGTGCAGCCGCCGGAGCAGTCCGATGGGGTGCTCCGCGTAGGAGGGGGCGGCTCCGGTCTGCAGGTTGGAGGTGGGGCACAGCTCCAGCGGGATGCGCTTGTCGCGCACATAGGACGCCAGCCGGCCGAGCTTGACGGCGTCGTTCTCACCGACCTGGATGTCGTCGATGATGCGCACCCCGTGGCCGAGCCGGTCGGCACCGCACCACTGGAGGGCCTGCCAGATCGAGGGAAGCCCGAAGGCCTCGCCCGCGTGGATGGTGAAGTGGTTGTTCTCGCGCTTGAGGTACTCGAACGCGTCGAGGTGGCGGGTGGGCGGGTGGCCGGCCTCGGCCCCGGCGATGTCGAACCCGACGACGCCCAGGTCGCGGTAGCGGTTGGCCAGCTCGGCGATCTCCAGGGCGCGGGCCGCGTGCCGCATGGCCGTCAGCAGCGCGCCGACGCGGATCCGGTTGCCCGCGGCGCGGGCGCGGCGCTCTCCCTCGCGGAACCCCTCGTCGACGGCCTCGACGACCTGTTCGAGGGTCAGCCCGCCGAGCAGGTGCTGTTCGGGTGCGTACCGGATCTCGGCGTAGACCACGCCGTCGGCGGCCAGGTCCTCGGCGCACTCGGCGGCGACCCGGAAGAGCGCGTCGCGGGTCTGCATGACGCCCACCGTGTGGGTGAACGTCTCCAGATAGCGCTCCAGCGAGCCGGAGTCGGCGGACTCGCGGAACCAGACCTCCAGTTCCGCCGCGTCGGTCGCCGGGAGCGCGTCGTAGCCGGTCTCGCGGGCCAGCTCGACGATCGTCGCGGGGCGCAGCCCGCCGTCGAGGTGATCGTGGAGCAGGACCTTGGGTGCCCGGTGGATCTGCTCCTGGGTGGGGACGGTGCTCGAAGATTCGCTTACCATCACGGCACTGTAGCTCCTACGCGCGTAGATCGCATGTGCTTTCCCAACTGCCTTACGTACGCGTGCGGCCGTGCCATTGTTGCGCCATGGCTCAGCGAGCTTCGCCCGAGAGGGACTCACGTCTGGGAAGGCCCCGCGGGGCCGCGGGAAGGGCCCCGCACGCCGCCGTCCTCGTCCTGCCGGGCGGCGGATCGTCCGGGGGCGCCCGCGGCGGAAGCGTGCTGGCGGCGGCCTCCGCGCTGCCGCTGGCGCGCCGGCTGGGGCGCGCGACCTCGGACGACGACCCCGTGGTCACCCACCTGGTGCACTACCGCAACGGACGGCGGCCCCGCCCCGGAGCGGACGCCGCCCGCCGGACGGCGGACTGCGCGGCCGACGCGGAGGAGGCGGTCGCGGAGGTGGTGCGGCGATACGGCGACATCCCGGTGTGCCTCGTGGGCACCGATGTCGGCGCCCTGGCCGCACTGCGCGCCGCGGGGCACGAGGCGGTCGCCTCCGCCGTCGCCCTCGGGCCGCTGCTGCGGACGGACCCGGACCACCCGCGGAGCGGGAGCGGGGCCGGGGACCGGCCCGCCGAGGGGAACGCGAGCGGGGCCGGCGACCGGAGCGGGGGCGGGGACGGCGAGGAACCCGTGCAGCAGTTGCGCGGACGGGACGTACTGATCGTGCACGGGACGAACGACACCCGCTGCGACCCCGAACTGTCCTTCCGGCTCGCGGAGCGTGCGAAGAAGGTCAACACCCGGGTGTGCCGCTTCGAGGTGCACACCGACGGGCACGGCCTGCGCGGATACGCCGCCGAGGTCGCGGCGTTGACCGAGGATTTCGCCCTCGGCACGCTCTGCGGCCGCGATCTGTGCCGCCCGCTGACCGATGCCCTGGCCGCGCCGCCGCCGCTGGGGCTGCGGATGCCCCTGGCGAGCGGTTTCGGCAAGAACCTGCGCTAGTCGCAACGCCGCTGGACCTGCCACCGCGCCTTCCGCGGCGGCACCGGGCCCGTGTCCCGGGCCAGGGCCCAAGGCCCGGGGCACGGGGCCCGCTCCGGCGGGGCTGCGCCGGGACGGCGGCCCGCCGGGCGGCAGTACGGGTGCGAGCGGCGGGCCGGCGCGCGGCGGCGGCCGGAGACGGATGCCCTTCAGGTGCGTACCGCCGTGTGCACGGTGGTCGCCGTGAGGAAGAAGGCGTCGGGGCGGCGCAGCAGGCCCTCCGGCGAGACGTCGTCGAGCAGGGTGTCGAGGGTGGCCAGATCCTCGGCGGACAGGTCGTCCGCCAGGCTCTCGCGGAGGCGTTCGACGCGGGCGCGCACATGGGCGCGGGCGACGGGGTCCAGCGGGGCCGAGAGGTCGGTGAGGAAGGTGCGGCTGCCGGTGGGGGTGAGTCCGGCGGCGACCAGCAGCGCGGGCCAGTCCTCCACGACGCGGGTGTGGTCGGGCAGTTCGGCGCGCATCGCGCTGAACCGGTCCTCCTCGGCGGCGTCCAGGCGTGCCTGCAGGCCGGCGCGTCCGATACCGATGTCGCGGGGCAGGAACCGGGTCGGCAGGCCGCCCTCGCGGACCGCCAGCACCCCGCCGGGACGCAGCGCCCCGGCGAAGGTCTCCAGCGCGGCGCGCTGGTCCCCGAAGTGGTGGACGACGTTGCTGGTCCAGATGAGTTCGGCGGTTCCCAGGTCCGGCAGCCCGGCCGGGAGTTCGGCCGCGCGGAAGGTGATGCGGGCTGCCAGGCTCTCCCGTTCGGAGCGGGCCCGGGCACGCTCCAGCAGCGCGGGGGAGCTGTCGACCGCCACGGTCTCGGCACCGGGGAAGGCGTGCGCGAGTGCGACGGTGGTGACTCCGGGGCCGCTGCCCAGGTCGAGGACGCGGGTGACGTCGAGGGGGCCGAGCAGGTCGTGCAGCCAGGCGGCGGCCTCCTCGAGGAACGGCACCTTCAGCTCGGCCTCCCGTTCGAGGTGCACGGCCAGCGCCTCCCAGTCGGGCTCGGTCCCGGTGTTCCCGGTGTGTCCGGTGTGCGGGGCGGCGTGCCGGGGGTCGTGCGGGTGCGGGGTCATGGACGCTCCTCGGAGGCGGGGTGGGCGGACCGGTCGGGGGCGGGGTGGGGCGACGGCGCACGCAGGAGGTGTCCCCTGCGGCCGAGCAGGAACTTCTTGAACGCCGCGACCGGCGGCGGGTCGGGGCGCCCCGCGAGCCAGGCGAGCCCGATCTCGCGGACGGCACGCGGCGCGGTCACCGTCAGTTCGCGCACGCCGGGCCGCGGGAAGACCGGCGGCGGCAGCAGCGCGACGCCGAGCCCGGCGGCGACCAGCCCGCGGATCGTCTCGGCTTCCTCGCCCTCGAAGGCGATCCGCGGTGTGAACCCGGCCTCGGCGCACAGCGTGTCGAGGATGCGCCGCATCCCGTAGCCGGGCTCCAGGGTGACGAAGGACTCCTCGGCGGCCTCGGCGAGCCGCACCCTTCTGCGCGCGGCGAGCCGGTGGTCGTCCGGTACGACCAGCCGCAGCCGCTGCTCGTCCAGCCGTCGGACCACCAGGTCCGGCGCCTCCGGCATGGGCGAGGTGAGGCACAGGTCGAGTTCACCGGCGCGGAGCCGCTCGAGCATGGCGTCACCGTAGTTCTGCACCAGCGCGAAACGGACCCGCGGATGGTCGGCGCGGAAGGCGCGCAGCAGTTCGGGGACCGTCTCCCAGCCGAGGGTGTGCAGGAAGCCGAAGGCGACCTTGCCGGTGGCGGGATCGGCGTCGGACCGCACGTCCTCGGCCGCCTGTTCGACGGCGGCCAGGGCGCGTTCCGCGGAGGCGAGGAAGGTGCGGCCGGCCGGAGTGAGGGAGAGCGCGCGGCCGTGCCGGGCGAACAGGGCGATGCCCAGGTCCTCTTCCAGCCGGGCCAGGGCGCGACTGAGGGAGGACTGCGGGATGCCCAGCTCCTGCGCGGCACGGGTGACGTGTTCATGGCGGGCCACCGCGGCGAACTGCGCCAACCGCGGGGTGAGGGTGAGCGCCGAGGGCGGCGCGGCCTGGCCCGGCACCGTGAACGAGGGGTCCTTCTTGTTGCGCGGCGGTGACACAGGACGCTCCCGCTGTCGGCTGGCTGCGATGATGCATAAGGGGATCGATTGTCGCACTTTCATGCATTGGACGGATGAAAGGCCGAGTCGTACGTTCGGGGCATGCCTGCTCTCGATACCGAGGCGTCCTCCGGTCCGGTGGACGCCTCCCCCGCCGGTCCCGCCTCTCCTGTCACTGACGCCTCCCCCGCCCTTGCCGTCGCCGCTCCAGCCGCTCCCGATGCTCCAGCCGCTCCCGATGCCGCTTCAGCCGAGCACTCCGACGCGACCAAGCTGAGCCCCGGCGACCCCGGGCACGGACGGATGCGGCTGGCGCTCTTCGCCGCCGGACTGTCCACCTTCGCGCTGCTCTACTCCACCCAGGCGCTCCTCCCCGAGATCTCGCAGGCGCTGCACGCCGCCCCCGAGCAGGCGAGCTGGACCGTCTCCGGGGCGACCGTCGGGCTCGCCGTCGCCGTCCTGCCGCTGGCGGCGCTCTCCGAGCGGTTCGGACGCCGCCGGATGCTGACCGCCTCCCTGGCGGTGGCGGTCGCCCTCGCCCTGGTCATCCCCTTCGCGCCCAGCCTGCCGGCGCTGATCGCGCTGCGGACGCTCCAGGGCGCCGCCGTCGCCGGGGTGCCCGCCTCGGCCATGGCGTTCCTGTCCGACGAGGTGCGGGCGCGGCATCTGGTGGGCGCCGTCGGGCTGTTCGTCGCGGGCAACAGCGTCGGCGGGATGAGCGGGCGGATCCTCACCGGATGGGTCACCGAGGCGTGGGGCTGGCGCGCCGGGCTGGGCGCCGTCGCCGTCACCTCGCTGCTGTGCGCGGTCGCCTTCCGGCTCCTCGTCCCGCCCGCCCGGCACTTCACCCCCGCTCCGCTGCACCCGCGCCGGATCGCCGCGACCGTGCGCGCGCACCTGGGCAACGCGCTGCTGCTGCGGCTGTACGCGATCGGGCTGCTGTTCATGGTGGTCTTCGGCGCGGTCTACACCGTCATCGGCTACCGGCTGGTGGCTGAACCGTTCGGGCTCTCGCAGGGCCTGGTCGGCTCCGTCTTCGCCATCTACCTGGTGGGCACGGCCGCCTCCGCCACCGCCGGGCGGCTCAACGCGCGGCTGGGCCGGCGCGGCACCCTCTACCTGGGCATCGGCACCGCGTCCACGGGGCTGCTGATCAGCCTCGCGGACAGCGTCGCGGCCGTCGTGGCGGGCCTCGTGCTGATCACCGCCGGGTTCTTCGCCGGGCACGCGGTGGCCTCCGGCTCGGTCAGCCGCACCGCGGCACACGGAGCCGCCCAGGCGTCCGCGCTGTACCAGATGAGCTACTACGTGGGCAGTTCCCTGGGCGGCGCGCTGGGCACTGTCGCGTTCGCCGCGGCCGGCTGGGCCGCCACGGTCGCGCTGGCGCTGGGCGCCATGGTGCTCGCGGCCGGCATCACCCTGTACGCGAGCCGCCGCGCGGCGGTTCCGGCCCGCGCCTGATCCCATTCCGCCGCGCGCTGTTCCGGTTCCGGGGGGCGCGTGGCGGAGAACGGGTACGGCGCACGGCGGGGAACAGCCCGGCGCGCGGCGAAGATCGAGCGCTGCGAGTGCCGGAGGGCTCCGCGAGTCGCCGAAGTGCGCCGGAAGAACGTCACCCGAACGGCCCTGCCCGGCGACCGCCGCACCATGTTCGAAACGCCTGTCTCCGAAAGGTGCCCTCTCCCCTGTCCGTCTCGTTGTGCTCCCAGACGTGAGGCTGCGATCGGGAGTTGGTACGGATGGCCAGGTTCGACATCGGTGAGGGTCTGCCGTTGACGGCGGCGCAGTCGGGGATGTGGTTCACCCAGCAGCTCGCGCCGGACAGTCCCTGCCTCCAGCCCGCCGAGGTGGTCGAGATCCGGGGCGCCGTCGACGAGGAGCTGCTGGAGCGCGCCCTGCGCCGCACCGTCACGGAGACGGAGGCGCTGCGCGTCCGGTTCGTCCCCGAGGGGCCCGAAGGAGGCCGCGGCGTCCGGCAGGTCGTCGAGCCCTGCGAGGGCTGGCCGCTGCACCGCCTCGATCTGCGGGGCGAGCCCGACCCCTGGGCCGCGGCGCACTCCTGGATGCGGGCGGACCTGGAGTCGCCGCTGGACATGCGCGGCGCCGGGCTGTTCTCGTTCGGCCTGCTGCGCACGGGCGACGCCCGCTACCTCCTCTACATCAGCAGCCACCACATCCTGATGGACGGCTACGCCACCAGCCTGTTCCTGCCGCGCGTCGCCGAGGTCTACACCGCGCTGGAGGCCGGTGCCCCCGTACCGCCCACCCGGCTGGCGCCACTGCGGCAGGCGCTGGAGGAAGAGGCCGCCTACGCGGGCTCCGAGCGGATGCGGCGGGACCGCGACTACTGGTCCGGCGAGCTGGAGCGGTGCGCCGCGGCCACCCACCAGGCGCCGGGCCGGCTGCCCAGGCCGGCGCCCTCTTTCGTACGGGAGACCGGCCATCTGGACCCGGAGACGGCGGGGAAGCTGCGCGCGCTGGCCCGTGGCGCACGCACCGGGCTCGCGACCGTGGCCATGGCGGCGCTGGCCCTCTACGTCCAGCGGCTCGCGGACGACCGCCGGGAGGACGCAGTCGTGGACATGACCGTCGCGGCGCGCGGTCCGGCCAGCCGCGACGTCCCGTGCATGGTCGCCAACGTGCTGCCGCTGCGCGTCCCGCAGCCGTCCTCGGGAACCGTCGGCGAACTGCTGCGCAAGACCGCCGCACAGGCCAAGACGCTGCTGCGGCACCAGCGCTACTCCTACGTCCACCTGGTACGCGGCCCGCACGCCCGGCGGCCGACGGCCGGAAGGATGGAGGACTGGGGCATCAACGTCATGCTGCACGACCCGCAGATCAGCTTCGGCCGCCACCCCGCCACGCTGCACAACCTCTCCAACGGCCCGGTCACCGGCATGGCCGTCAACGTCTACGACCGCCCCTCGGACGGCTCCCTGCGCATCGACTTCCAGTCCGATCCGGAGATCTACCCGGCCGAGCGGATCGCCGCACACCACCGCCGCTTCCTCGCACTGCTGCACACCCTCACCGACGCCACCGAGGCGACACCGCTGGCCGACATCGAACTGCTGACGCCGCAGGAGCGGACGCGCGTCCTGGAGTGGGGCCGCGGACCCGAGGCCGATTTCGGCCAAGAGCTGCTGCACACCGCTTTCGAGGAGCGGGTGCGCGAGGAACCCGCGGCGACCGCGCTGGTGTGCGGCACGGGTACCGGCGCCGTCGCCCTCTCCCGCGGCGAACTCAACGCGCGCGCCAACCGGCTCGCCCACCTGCTGCTCGCCCGGGGCGCGGGCCCCGGCAGCACCGTCGCGCTCGTACTGCCCCGCACCGCCGACTACGCCGTCGCACTGCTGGCCGTCCTCAAGTCCGGCTCCGCCTGCCTGACGCTGGACGCCGACCACCCGATGGCCCGCGCCCGGCAGATGCTCGCCGACACCGCACCCGTGTGCGTACTGACGGCCGGGCAACCACCCTGCGCCGACTCCCGTCCGCCGCACACGCTCCTCGACCTCGGCGCGGCGGCGACCGCACAAGCCCTGGAGCAGCAGCCGGCCACCGACCCCGGCGACCGCGACCGGCCCCGCGCGCTGCGGCCGGACGACGTGGCCTACCTCGCCTTCACCTCCGGCACGACGGGCCGCCCCAAGGGCGTCCAGGTCGAGCACAGGCAGCTGGCCAACCTGTACCACGACCACCGCACCGCGCTGCTGCGCCCCGCGGCGCCCACGCCCGCCTCCTCGTCCGCCTCCTCGTCCGCATCCGCATCCTCACCCGCGTCCTCGTCCCCGCCCTCGTCCCCGCCCGGACCCGGCCGCCGACTGCGCGCCGCGCAGACCGCCTCGTTCTGCTTCGACGCCTCCTGGGAAGGATGGCTGTGCCTGGCCGCCGGATACCGGCTCCACCTGATCGAGGACGCCGTACGCCACGACCCGGCCGCGCTCGCCGAGCAGATCCGGGAAGAGCGCATCGACCTGCTCGCCCTCACCCCCACCCATGTGCGCGCGCTGCTCGCCGCCGGGCTCCTCGACTCCGCCGGGCACCGGCCGACGGCGTTGATCGTCGGCGGTGAGGCGCTGGACCCCACGCTGTGGCAGCGGCTGCGCGCGCTCCCGGACACGTCCGTGTACAACTGCTACGGCCCGGCCGAGTGCACGGTCGACGCCGTCTGGTGCCGCCTGGACGAGCAGGGCCCGCACCCGGTCATCGGACGCCCCGGCCACAACGTCCGCGCCTACGTCCTCGACCGGCACGGACACCTGGCCCCACCCGGCGTCGTCGGCGAACTCCACCTCGGCGGCGCCCAGGTGTCCCGCGGCTACCTGGGCGCGTCCGGTCCGACGGCGGAGCGGTTCGGCCCGGACCCGCACGGCCCGCCGGGCGCCCGCCGGTACCGCACCGGAGACCTCGTGCGCTGGACGGAGGACGGCGTACTGGAGTATCTCGGCCGCTCCGACATCCAACTGAAGGTGCACGGCGTACGCATCGAACCCCAGGAGATCGAGACGGTACTGGCCCGGCACCCGCACATCGCGCAGGTCGCCGTCGCCGCACAGCCCGCCGCCGAGGGCGCGACGACCGGCACCGTGCGGCTGGCCGCACACGTGGTGCCCGCGCCACGGAAGGGTCAGCAGCACCCGGATCAGGCCCCGGCCCTCGATCCGGTCGAGATGCGCGCCTGGGCCGCCGCCCGGCTGCCGTCCGCCATGGTGCCCGCCGCCTTCTACACCCACGAGGCGCTGCCCATGACCCCGCAGGGCAAGCTGGACCGCACCGCGCTGCGCACCGCCGCGGCCCCGCTCCTCCCCGCCGCCCGCGCACCCCGCGAGCGGCAGGCCACCGACCGGGAGCGAGCCCTGTGCGCCCTGTTCGCCGAGGTCCTCGAACTGCCGCCGAGGAGCCCCGAGGACCTGCCCCGCGTCGGCCCGGACGACGACTTCTTCGCCCTGGGCGGCCACTCCCTCTCCGGCACCCGCCTGCTGGGCCGCGTCCACGCCGAACTGGGCACGGAACTCTCCCTCGGCGCCCTCTACGAGTCCCCCACCCCGGGCCAACTGGCCAAACGGCTGGACGCCTCCGCCCACCCGCACCCGTCCGGGGAAGGGACCGACAGCGCCGACAGCGCGCCGGACGCCTACGAGATGCTGCTCCCCCTGCGCACCCACGGCACGGAGGCGCCGCTGTTCTGCGTCCACCCGGCGGGCGGGCTGGGCTGGTGCTACGCCACACTGCCCCCGCACCTGCCGCCGTCCGTCCCCGTCTACGCGTTGCAGGCGCAGGGCCTGCGCGCCGGGGACGCGTCGGCCGCCACCTTCCCCGGCCTGATCTCCGCCTACACCGCCCGCGTCCGCTCCGTCCAAGCCAACGGCCCCTACCGGCTGCTGGGCTGGTCCCTGGGCGGCGCACTGGCACACGCCGTCGCCGCCCGACTCCAGGACGAGGGCGAACACGTCGACGTCCTCGCCCTGCTGGACGCCGCACCGCTCGACCGCACCCCGCGCCTGGACCCGGACGCCGGCCCGGCCGTGGTGCGGCGCCTGATCACCGAGGCGATGGGCCACGACCTGCCCGACGACACCCGGCTGACTGCCGTCACCCGCATGCTGGCGCACTACGCCTCGCTCCGCCCGACCTGGACCCCGGCCGTCCACCAAGGCGACGCCCACTACTTCCGCGCCACCGGCACCGCCCCGGACCTGGCACCCGCCCCCGACGCCTGGCACCCCCACCTGACCGGCACCCTCACCGTCCACGACCTCCCCTGCACCCACAGCGCCATGGGCCAACCGGAAGCCATGGCCGAGGTGGGCCGCCTGCTGAGCCCCCTGCTGACCCCGGCGGAGTAACAGCCCCCGGGCGGGCGGAGGATCCGCGACGGGGCGGCAGGGGTGTCGCAAGCCGCGTCACCGCTCTCACCGCTCCCATTGAGGGTTTCCCGACATGCAAGAAGGTGGTGACGCACGGGCCGGCGACGAGCGCGGCGGACAGAAATGTCTGGTGGAGGAACGACGACGCCGGCAACAATCCTCACTGGCGGGATCGTCTCAGTACCCTCCAGGAATGCGGACAGCCAACAGACGGGGGGCGTCTGCTTCCTGGGGCACAGCACAGCCGAGTTCGTATTGGATCTTCCGTAGCGCGTTCTGGTGGGCCTTTGCGGGGGCGCCGCGCTCGATCGCCTCTCGGTACCCGGTTATGTTGTCGAGTACGTCCGGCCGAAGTCCGGTGTCGCACTGAGGAAGAAGGGGATCGAAAGAAGAGAGGATCTCCTCGTCCTCTGCGTAGGATATCCAGGTGATTCCTGTTTCACTTTTCAGTGCGGAGAGAGCGACTGCACCCCGTGATACGGAGCGGATGATCTCCTGCTTGGCCAGGTAAGGCCCCTCCGACTCAATGACGAAGCACCAGTCCTCGTGAGTACCGGCGCGCAACAACGGGCCGTCGGCGCAGATCATTCCGCTACTGCGCAGCTCATCGATATCCAGTTCAGGAACGTCCTCCTCTTCGAGATCCTCCCCAGCCATTTTGATGGCCTCGGCTTCCATTCGGTCCACAAGAACGGCGCGACACTCATCACCCGATATCCGGGAGAGAATGTCCGCGGGTGAAATCCTGCGTACGAAGAGAGCGCAGTATCCGGTGTCGTACAGCTCCGAGTTCGGCAAAAGTTTCATTTTCGCGATGCCGCCTCACTGGTCAGATCATCACTGTGCGACCTGGTCCCCGGTCGGCGGACCAGGCCGCAGGGGAGCGGGTGCTAGCCGTTTCCGGCACCGGCATCCACCCAGTAGGAATCATTCTCCAGCAGGCGCCACTGCACGGTCTTCCGGCCGAGGTCACCACCCACACCCGTATTCTGCTTCTTCGGCATGCTGGCGCGACCGCACTTGGCGGCGGACTCGTAGCCGAGCTGGGCTACTCGCCTCGGTCCGCAGTGCTCAGCACCGGCTGCACGACCGGGACCGACGCCCTGGTACGCGCCTTCCTGGACGGAGGGTGCGCTGCCTACCTCGCGCCTCGGAGATCCCCAGAGGGAGCAGCCTTCTGGCTTACTTCTCCGCTTTCTCCTACCAGGTGCCGACTCTCGGCGCCTCGCTGCCCGATGCGGTGACCGGCGCCGGAGCGCTGGGCGGAGACACCGAACTGTTCCGCCTGTGGACCTGACGACCGGGCACGCCGGTCAGGCGTGCCCGGGGGCGTCCACCTCGGCCCAGACGGTCTTGCCCGGACCCAGCCGCGCGCTCACGTCCCACCGGGAGGCCAGCGCGTCGACGAGCAGCAGGCCGCGCCCCCAGTCCTGGTGCGTGGAGGGGGCCAGCCGTACGGGAAGCCCGGGGTAGGTGTCGGAGACCTCGGCCCGCACCCGTCCGCTCTCCCGGTCGCGGAGGAGCCGCAGTTCGAAGTCACGGCCCGGAACGCGGCCGTGCAGCACCGCATTGGAGCTGAGCTCCGCGACGATCAGCGTAACCGCCTCGGAGAGCGAGGCGCCGTACGGCACACCCCACACATCCAGCTGGTACGCGGCCAGTCGGCGGGCGAGCCGCGCGCCGCGCCGGGTCGCGGAGAACCGCTGTACGAACACATCCGTGGTGAGGGGCACTTCGGCCCGGGGAGCGTGCATGATCCCCAGCGTTCCGGGACGCCCTGGTCACTGACAGATACGGCACCGGTACAGATCCCGCTGTACTGGTTCACACACTGGACTGGGCCCGCCACCGTCCGTGACCCTGAACGGGTTGAGCGGGGAAGGCACACGGCACGGAAGGCACGCGACGATGACGTCGGACCAGGACGCGACCGCACCCAGCGAACCCGAAGTCTCGGACGGACTCAAGACCTTCGGCTCGGTGCTGAAGGCCCTGCGCGACGAGGCGGGCCTCACCCAGGAGGAGTTCGCCCCACGCATCCGCTACTCGACCCACTACGTCGCCAAGATCGAACAGGGCAAGCGGTTCCCTCCGGGAGACCTGCCCCAGCGGTCCGAACCGGTACTGGGCCCCCTCGCCGCCAAGATCCTCAAAGCCGCCGCCAAGAGCCTGCGGCGCAAGGCCGGACTCGCCTCCTGGTTCCAGCAGTGGGCGGGCATCGAAGAGGAAGCGATCACCCTGTACGCCTACGAGTGCCGGGCGATCCCGGGGCTGTTGCAGCCGGAGGCGTACATCAGGGGCCTGTCCGAACGCAGGCTGCCGCCCCTCACCCCGGAGCAGATCGACTGGCAGGTGACTGCCCGGCTGGAACGCCAGAACCTTCTGGTCGAGCGCCCCGACACCGCCTTCAGCTTCATCATCGAGCAGTACCTTCTCGAACGCGATCTGGGCGGTCCCGAGGTGACCGCCGCAGTGATCGACCACCTGCTGGAGATGGGACGCCGGATCAATGTAGAGATCCAGCTCATGCCGGTTCACCAGCCGGAGCACGTGGGTGCTGACGGCCAGATGTACCTGGCAGAAACACAGACCAACGAGTGGGTCGGGTACGTGGAGGGACACGAGAGCAGCGCTCTCCTCACCGACCCGAAAGCTGTCAGTGCAATGCTCCAGCGCTATGGCAAGATGCGCTCACAGGCCCTGAGCCACGAAGCCTCGGTGAGGCTGCTGAAGCAGATGCGAGGAGCGCTATGAGCACCGAACTGGACTGGCACAAGAGCAGCTACAGCGGCAGTAGCGGCGACAACTGCGTCGAGGTCGCTGTCGGGTCGGAGACGGTCCACGTCCGCGACTCGAAGGACACCGGGATCCGCCCTCTCGCCGTCTCGCCCACCGCATGGGCAGCCTTCACCACTCAGACGGCGACCACCACCCTGTGAGCTGACCACTCAGCCGTCGGCGGGGCGGAGCACCACCCGTCCGCCCCGCCACTCAGCGGTCACCCGGCGCCCAGCACCAGTTCGTCCTGCTCGGCGACGGCCTTCTTGCCCGGTTGAGCGGCCAAACAGCGCCTTCGGCTTCGTTGTCGACCAATGCCTTCTGGACCAATGCATGGGCGGCACGGATGCCACCCGCAGCCCCTCGATCGCATCCTGGAGATGGGAAGCCGGACGAACGCGGAGATGAGGAGCGCTATGAGCACGGCCGATGACCTGTCCTGGTTCAAGAGCAGCTACAGCGGAGGGGAAGGTGACAACTGCGTCGAGGTCGCTGTCGGGCCGGAGACGGTCCACGTCCGCGACTCGAAGGACACCGGAATCCGCCCCCTCGCCGTCTCGCCCACCGCATGGGCAGCCTTCACCGCGCGGACGGCGGCCACCATCCTGTGAGCTGACCACCCGGCTGCTGGCGGGGTGGAGCGCTACCTGTGGCGGCAACGCCTTCCTACGCGGCCGAGCGGCCCGCCGCCCTTGCCCCTGCTTGGCCAGCCGCCACGTCGTCAACTGCGCTTCTCCTCACCCGTGCTGAGGCAGCAACCGGCGGCAGCCGGCGTCGAACTGCCATGAACTGTTCACTGACATCAACACGGCGCATCGACGATTGGGCACGCGATGCACACTGAACTCCTACGCACCTGTCCCACACAATCCGTTGACACAATCCACTACATATACCCCGATGCGGTCGGAGTCAGCGACCTCGAAGGGATCCGGCTGCAACTGGCGAACGGGGTCGATGTCTATCTGAGTTCGGGAACCGACTGGACGTTGACCTGGGATGAACGTGCCGATTCAGATCTTCCCGGTTGGTGCTACCCGACAAGCAGCTGGGAACCGCGACCGCTGGAAGGGAAAATCCCTCAAGAGCTGGGACACTGCCGGGAAATTGACGAGATCAGGAATGCCGCACGGGAGATCTACGGCTTGTCGATCACTTATGCGCGCGTCGAGATCAGAGCAACAGCCGGAGCAATCATGATCAACAAAGTGGGGAGAATCGCGTCGGGTGACGAGCAAGGAAAATTCGTGAAAATCGAAGAGTTTTCTGGCGCTCCTACCAGCTATTTGGTTCTCACCGCATCGGACCGCGATTTTCAGCTCGCCGGGGGCGACGAGTGGGTGGAGGACTACGCTTCGCTTGAGCAGTTCTTCGAGGAAGCCCGATGGGTGGTGGCATGGGAGGACGATTCACAGGCCTGACCCGTCAAAAGCACCGGGGAACGGGTGAAGCAAGATCCCTTCGCCCATTCTCGCGAGCAGGTGAGAACTTGCGCACACGCCTCGTGCGAGAGGTCGGCCGGCCCTGTCGACCTCGGCGACCACGTCAACACCCCGGACCGCGCATGGGCAGCGAATCAGCGGGTCAGGGCGAAGCCCGCCAGGAGGACGGTGACGACCGACGCGGCGAGGAAGAGCTGGTGGCGGGGTGGGGCCTTGAGGTGGTGGGTGGGTTCGCCTCGGCGCCAGCGGTCGAGGATCTCCCGGAACAGTGTGCGCTGCGGCAGCAGGCCGACGGTCAGGCCGATGTGGGCGCAGGCGTACATGACGAGGGCTCCGCTCAGGCCGATGTCGTTCCAGCGGCAGACGGCGACCAGGAGCGCGCCACCCACGGTCATGACCACCGGATAGGCGATGCGGAACTTCCGCAGCGGGATCCAGCTTCCCAGCAGGTAACTCGACAGGGCGAGGGATGCCGCGGCCAGCAGCCAGAGCCATTCGACCGGTATGGACGTGAGCATGGGGCTGCTCCTCTGCAGCGCGGCGGGGAACCGGCCCGGAAGCGGGCCTGAGCGGGCTCGGGAACCGGTCCCCCGACTGATCGACTCGGTGCTGCCGAATCTAGCCGATGCGGCCCAGGATCAGCGGCGTCGGCTCGTGGGAAGTGCCGGGCGCCGCGATGTCCCAGGCGCCTTCGAGGGCGTCCTCCGCGTAGCCGAAGGCGTCCGGGGTGTCGGTGTGCAGGGTCAGCAGCGGGGCGCCGGCGGTGACGGTGTCGCCGGGGCGGGCGTGGAGTTCGATGCCGGCTCCGGCCTGGACCGGGTCCTCCTTGCGGGCGCGGCCCGCGCCCAGGCGCCAGGCGGAGAGGCCGACGGCGTAGGCGTCCAGCCGGGTCAGCACACCGGAGGCGGGGGCGGTGACGACGTGCTGCTCCCGCGCGCGCGGGAGTTCGGCGTCGGGGTCGCCGCCCTGGGCGGCGATCATGCGGCGCCAGACGTCCATCGCGGAGCCGTCGGCGAGCGCCTTGGCCGGGTCGGCGTCGGGCAGTCCCGCCGCGTCGAGCATCTCCCGGGCCAGCGCGACGGTGAGTTCGACGACGTCGGCCGGGCCGCCGCCGGCCAGGACCTCGACGGACTCGCGGACCTCCAGCGCGTTCCCCGCGGTCAGGCCGAGCGGGGTGTTCATGTCGGTGAGCAGTGCGACAGTCCGCACCCCGTGGTCGGTGCCCAGTTCCACCATGGCGGTGGCCAGCTCCCGGGCGTCCTCGACGTTCTTCATGAACGCGCCGGAGCCCGCCTTGACGTCCAGGACCAGCGCGCCGGTGCCCTCGGCGATCTTCTTGGACATGATGGAGGACGCGATCAGCGGGAGGGACTCCACGGTCGCCGTCACGTCGCGCAGCGCGTAGAGGCGCTTGTCCGCGGGGGCGAGTCCGTCGCCCGCGGCGCAGATGACGGAGCCGACCTCGTCCAGTACCCGCATCATCTCGGGGTTGGTCAGCGACGCACGCCAGCCGGGGATGGACTCCAGCTTGTCCAGGGTGCCGCCGGTGTGGCCGAGGCCGCGGCCCGAGAGCTGCGGGACGGCCGCGCCGCAGGCCGCCACCAGGGGCGCCAGCGGCAGGGTGATCTTGTCGCCCACGCCGCCGGTGGAGTGCTTGTCGGCGGTGGGGCGGGCCAGCGCGGCGAAGTCCATCCGCTCGCCGGAGGCGATCATCGCGGCGGTCCACCGGGAGATCTCGGTGCGGGTCATGCCGTTCAGGTACACGGCCATCGCAAGGGCCGACATCTGCTCGTCGGCCACCGCTCCGCGCGTGTAGGCGTCGATGACCCAGTCGATCTGCTCGCCGGTCAGCTCCTGGCGGTCGCGCTTGGCGCGGATGACGGAGATGGCGTCCATGCTGTGGTTCCTCTTTCGTTCCGACGGTCTCGCCCGACGGTCCCGTCCCGGCGGTCCCGTTCCGAGGGCCCGCGGGCGGGGCCGGCTCAGCGGGCCAGTTGTTCGGGGCCGAACGCGTCGGCGAGCAGTTCCGAGAGGGGGCGTACCCCCGAGGGTGCCTCCACCAGGAGGCTGCCGCCGCCGTGTTCCCACAGCAGTTGGCGGCAGCGGCCGCAGGGGGCGACGACGTTCCCGTCGTCGCCGCCCACGCAGGTGAAGGCGAGGAGTCGGCCGCCGCCGGTGGCGCAGAGGTCGGAGACCAGTCCGCATTCGGCGCACAGTCCGATGCCGTAGGAGGCGTTCTCCACGTTGCAGCCGGTCACGGTGCGGCCGTCGTCCACCAGCGCCGCGGCGCCGACGGGGAAGCCGGAGTAGGGCGCGTAGGCCCGGGCCATGGCGGCCCGGGCGCGGGCGCGCAGTTCCTGCCAGTCGATGTCGGTGCCGGGTGCGGTCGCGGCGGCCTCGTGCACGGTTATGTTCCCTCGCCTCGTCGGTACGACTTGCCGATCGCGCGTGGCGCACGGAGGCGTTGGGCCGCGAGGGAGAGCACCAGCAGCGTCGTGACGTACGGCGTCATCTCGACGAACTCCAGTGCCACGGTGTCGGTCAGCGCGTACCACAGCACGAGCAGCACGGCGATAACGAGGCTGACGGCCGCCTGGATACGGGCGCCCCGCAGGCCGGTGCGCAGCTTCCAGACGGCGAGCCCCACCAGCAGCACGGCCATCAGGAGCAGCATGGCGTGCACGGTGGTGCCGCCGCCGACGACGCGCAGCGCGTCCATGAAGCCGAACAGCCCGGCGCCCATGGCGACACCGCCGGGCCGCCAGTTGCCGAAGATCATGGTGGCGAGGCCGATGTAGCCGCGGCCGCCGGTCTGGTTCTCCTGGTAGATGTGCACGCCGACGGCGAGGAACGCGCCGCCGAGCCCGGCCAGCGCTCCGGAGATGGTGAGCGCCGCGTACTTGTAGAAGTAGACGTTCACGCCCAGCGACTCGGCCGCCACCGGGTTCTCGCCGCAGGAGCGCAGCCGCAGCCCGAACGAGGAGCGCCACAGGACGAAGAAGCTGCCGACGAACAGCAGCGCGGTGAGCACCGTGAGCCAGGAGACGTCGTCGACCAGGGCGCGCAGGATGCCCGCCAGGTCGGAGACGAGGAACCAGTGGTGCTTCTCGATGCTGCCCAGTCCGTCGGCGAGGCCGGGTACGGAGAAGGTGGACATGCTGTCCATGGGCGGCGACTGCTTGTCGTTGCCCCCGGCCTCGGCCGCGGCGCTGCCGGTGGCGCCGAACCACAGCTTGGCCAGGTAGCGCACCAGGCCCAGCGCGAGGATGTTGAGCGCGACACCGGAGACGATGTGGTCGACGCCGAAGGTGACGGTGGCCAGCGCGTGCAGCAGCCCGCCCAGCGCGCCGCCGATGATCCCGGCGAGGACGGCGGCCCACGGGCCGTACTGCCAGCCCATCCATCCGGCCGCGAAGGTGCCGAGCATCATCATGCCCTCGAGGCCGATGTTGATGACGCCGGCGCGTTCGGCCCACAGCCCGCCGAGGCCGGCCAGTCCGATGGGGACGGCGGCGCCGAGCGCGGAGGAGAACTGCTGGCTGTTGCTGAGCTGCACGTCCCCGGTGATGACGCGGACGAGCGAGAGCAGCAGCAGCCCACCGGCGACGAGGAGCAGGACGACCGGGTAGGAGAGCTTGCGCTTGCCGCGCGGGGATGCGGACGCCGGGGCTTTCTTCGGCGCGGACGTGGTGGTGCTCATGCGGTGGTCCCCGCCTTCTCTGCCTGGGTGCTCTCCGTGCTCGGGGTGTTCTGGGCGCTCAGCTCGGCGCCCACCGCGCTCTGCTGCCTGCGCAGCACCACGCGCCGGACGATCTCGTACGCGATCACGACGCACAGCACGATGACGCCCTGCATGACGCCGACGATCTCCTGCTCGTAGCCCTCGAACTCCAGTTGGATGCCGGTGCGTTCGAGGAAGCCCCAGAGCAGCGCGGCCAGCGCCATGCCGATCGGGTGGTTGCGGCCCAGCAGGGCGATGGCGATGCCGGTGAAGCCGACGCCGGTGGGGAAGTCGGTGCCGTAGCTGAAGGACTTGTTCAGCAGCGTCGGCATACCGACCAGGCCCGCGACCGCGCCGGAGAGCAGCATGCTGGTGACGACCATCCGGCGGACGCTGACCCCGCTGGCGGCGGCAGCCGACTCGCTGCGGCCCACGGCACGCAGGTCGAAGCCGAAGCGGGTGCGGCCGAGCACGAACCAGTACGCCAGCCCGATGACGGCGGCGATGATCACCGTGCCGTAGATCGGGTCGGGTGTGGTCGGGATGAGGAAGAACCGGCCCGAGTCGGGGATGGTCGGGGTGTGGAAGAGGTTGCCGTCCTTCACACCCAGCTTGTTCTCGGAGAGGAAGTAGCCGATCAGCGAACCCGCGATGGAGTTCAGCATGATCGTGGTGATGACCTCGCTTACCCCGCGGGTGGTCTTGAGCACGCCCGCGATGCCCGCCCACAGCGCACCGACCGCCATCGCGGTGATGATGATCACCGGGATCTGCAGCACGCCGGGCAGCGCCAGCGCCCCGCCGACGACCGCGGCGAAGAAGGCGGCCACCCGGTACTGCCCGTCCACGCCGATGTTGAACAGGTTCATCCGGAAGCCGATGGCCACGGCGGCCGCCGACAGGTAGTACGGGATCGCCTTGTTGATGATCCAGACCTGGCTGTCGCTCTTGAAGCCGAAGTCGACCATCACGTAGAAGGCGTGGAAGGGGTCCTTGCCGGTCGCCATGATGACGGCGGAGGAGAGCGCGAACGCCGCGAGCAGGGCGAGCGCGGGCGCGGCCAGCGCCTGGAGCACAGCCTGGGCGCTGAATTTGTCCTTGAGGCGGCTCACTTGTCGCCTCCCCTCTCCGGGTCGGTCGACGAGTCGGTCTGCGCGGCGTCCCGCGGGGTGTCGGCTGCGGCGGTCCGCGGGGCGTCCGCGGAGTCCGCGCCGTCGGTGTCCCGCGGCGGACGGTCGTCCTCCGGCTCGCCCGCGGCGTCCTCCTGGTGCTCCAGGTGACCGGTGGCCGCGCCGGTCATCGCCGAGCCCAGCTCCTCCGGGGTGACCGTCGCCGGATCGGCGTCCGCCACCAGGCGGCCCCGGTACATCACCCGCAGGCAGTCCGAGAGGCCGATCAGCTCGTCCAGGTCCGCGGAGATCAGCAGGACGGCGAGGCCCTCGCGGCGGGCCGTGCGTATCTGGTCCCAGATCTGCGCCTGGGCGCCGACGTCCACACCCCGGGTGGGATGCGCGGCGATCAGCAGCTTGGGGTCGTGGCTCATCTCGCGGCCGACGATGAACTTCTGCTGGTTGCCGCCCGAGAGGCTGGCGGCGGTCACCTCGATACCGGGCGTGCGCACGTCGTACTCACCGACGATCCGCTCGGCGTCGGCCCGCGCCTGGCCCAGGGCCAGCAGCTGGGGTGCGCCGGGGATGCCGAGCGCCGGCCCCTTGGAGTTGGGCTTCTCGGTGACGTGCCCGAGGATGCGGTTCTCCCACAGCGGCGCTTCCAGCAGCAGCCCGTGCCGGTGCCGGTCCTCGGGGATGTAGCCGATCCCGCTCTCCCGGCGGTGCCGGGTGGGGGCGTGCGAGATGTCCTGGCCGTCCAGGGTGATCAGCCCGTCGTCCGGGTCGCACATGCCCATGATGGCCTCGACCAGTTCGGCCTGGCCGTTGCCCTCCACGCCGGCGACGCCGAGCACTTCGCCCTTGTGGATGGTGAAGCCGATGCCGTCCAGCACGGTGCGGCGGCCGCCGTCGGGGTCGGCGGCCGACAGGTGCAGCCCGTCCACGTGCAGCATCGGTGTGTCGGTGACGGTCGACTCGCGGGTCTCGGCCGACGGCAGTTCGCTGCCCACCATCAGCTCCGCGAGCTGCTTGGGCGTCGTCTCCTCGGGCCGCACGGACGCGACCGTCGTCCCGCGCCGGATCACCGTGATCGCGTCGGCCACGGACAGCACCTCGCCCAGCTTGTGCGAGATGAACAGCACGGTCAGGCCCTCGGCCTTGAGCTCGCGCAGGTTGGCGAAGAGCGCGTCGACCTCCTGCGGGACCAGCACGGCCGTCGGCTCGTCGAGGATGAGGATGCGGGCGCCGCGGTAGAGGGCCTTGAGGATCTCCACCCGCTGCCGGTCGGCCACGCCCAGGTCCTCGACGAGGACGTCGGGGCGGATGCCGAGCTGGTAGGCGTCCGACAGCTCCTTGATCTTCTTGCGGGCGCGGGAGCCGATGCCGTACAGCCGCTCGGCGCCCAGCACCGTGTTCTCCAGCACCGTGAGGTTGTCGGCCAGCATGAAGTGCTGGTGCACCATCCCGATACCGCGGGCGATCGCGTCCGCCGGGCTGTGCAGGGCGACCTCGTCGCCGTCGATGCTGATGGTGCCCTCGTCCGGCCGCTGCATGCCGTAGAGGATCTTCATCAGGGTGGACTTGCCGGCGCCGTTCTCACCCACGAGGGCGTGCACGGTGCCCCGGTCGACCCGGATGTCGATGTCGCGGTTGGCGACCACTCCCGGGAACCGCTTGGTGATGCCGCGCAGTTCGACGGCCGCCGCGGGCGCCTGACCCGCCTCGGACGGCTCGCCGCTGCTGCCGCTGGACTCGCTGGACACTTGACTGACGCGCTCCCTTGCTGGCGCTGGGGCCGGCCGGTCCGCGGACCGGCGGCTACCGGCTCCGGGGCGCTTGCGCGCGCCGGGCCGGACGGCATGGTTCCGCCGTGCGGGCACGACGGCTCATGATGCGGAGACGAGTGCCGGGGCACTGCGTACGGAGACGGGTGCCCGGGGCACTGCCTACGGGGACGGGTACCGCGGGGCACCGCGGACGGGACGCCTCGACGAGGCGGACGGGGGCGGCACCGTACGCGCCGCGGCTGTGCCGGGCTGCGTACGGTGCCGCCTCCACCGGGTCACGGGCGGGTCGGAACCTTGACCTCGCCGGAGGTGATCTTCTCGGTGGCCTTGTCGATGTCGTCCTTGATGTCGTCGATGAAGCCACCGGAGGTGGCGACCGAGACACCCTTCTCCTTGAGCGAGAAGGTCTGGTTGCCGGTGAGCGGCTTGCCGTCCTTGACGCTCTTGATCAGCTCGAAGACGGCCACGTCCACGTTCTTGACCGAGGAGGTCAGGATCGCGTCCTTGTACTTGCCCAGGCCCTTCTGCCGGTACTGGTCGGAGTCGACCCCGATGGCCCAGGCGCCCTTCTTCTTGCTGATCTCCTCGATGGAGCCGGCGCCGGACTGGCCCGCCGCCGTGTAGATCACGTCGTTGCCGCGGGAGAGCATGCCCTTGGCCATGTTCTTGGCCCGCGCCGGGTCGTTGAAGCCCTTGTCGGACTCCTTGTACAGGTAGTCGACCTCGACCTTGATCTTCGGGTCGGTGTCCTTGACGCCCTTGACGTAGCCCGCCTCGAACTTCTGGATCAGCGCGTTGTCCACGCCGCCGATGAAGGAGACCTTGTCCGTCTTGGTCTTCTTGGCAGCGGCCACGCCGACCAGGTAGGAAGCCTCGTTCTCGGCGAAGGTCATCCCGACGACGTTCTTGGCGTGGGACTGCTCGTCCACCACACCGAAGGTGGTGTCGGGGAAGTCCTTGGCCACCTTGTTGACCGACTTGCCGTAGTTGAAGCCGACGCCGATGACCGGGTTGTAACCCGCCTTCGCGAGCGAGGTGAGCCGCTGCTCGCGGGTCTCCTCCGTCTCGTTGTTGCCGGCGGTCATCTCCTTGGTCTTGACGCCGAGTTCCTTCTCGGCCTTGTCCGTGCCGCGGGCCGCCGCCTCGTTGAACGAGTGGTCGTCCCGACCGCCGACGTCGAAAGCGAGTCCGACGCCCTTGTTCTTCTTGCCACCCGACTCCGTAGAGCTCTCACCGCACGCGGTGGCCGTCAGTGCGAGAGCCGCGGTGGCCGTGACCGCCGCAGCCAGTTTTGTTACCCGACGCAACAGGGTCCCCTTCGAATCGTGGAGCACCGGTTCCGGCCCCGCAGTTCGGGTTCCGGCCCTTGAGACGGCCACAGATTAACGCGCGTAGATTTCCAGCAGAAGAAGACGGGAACCGCTGTTATCGGATCGTCGCGAACGACGCCCTGATGTACGTTTTTGACCTTTTTGTGGCGGTGCGGAATTTCCCCTGCCCCGAGGTAAGGGCGAAATGTGCGGCACCGTGCGGGACTACAGCCGGGTCGCTGCCCGGACTCCGCCGCCGGGCAGCGGGTGGGGTGCTCCCCGGGCCCCTGCCGAGTGGGGCGGGGCCGGGTGAGGCGGCGCGGGCGGGGCCGGGTGAGCGGCGCGGGTGGCGCGGAACGGCCGAGCGGCGCGCGGGTGGCGCGGATGGCGCCGGAGTCCGTGGGTGGCGCGGGTGGCGCCGGAGTCCGTGGTGCGTTCCGGTCCTCGGTTCGCCGGTCCGGGAGGCCGGGTCGCGGCCCCGGGTGGGCGGGCTAGGAACGGTGCAGCAGCGCGGCGGCGGTGAAAAGTTCGACGCCGGTGGTGATCGCGGACTCGTCCGCGTCGAAGTCGCCCTGGTGCAGATCACGGCTGCGGCGGTCGCCGACGGGCCGCACCCCGAGCCGGGCCATCGCGCCGGGGACGTGCTCCAGATACCAGGAGAAGTCCTCCCCGCCCAGGCTCTGCTCCGTCGTCTCCACGGAAGCGGCGCCCGAGCGGGCTGCCATCGCCTCGCGCAGCAGCGCGGTCGCGGACGGTTCGTTGACCACCGGCGGTACCCCGCGTACGTAGGTCAGCTCGCACTTGGCCCGGTGCAGCGTCGCCACCTCGTCGACGGCCTCGTGCACCAGATCCGGAGCCTCCCGCCAGGTCGGCAGATTCAGGCAGCGCAGCGTGCCGGAGAGCTCCGCGCGCTGCGGGATCACGTTCGGCGCGTGCCCGGACTCGATCCGGCCCCAGGTCAGCGACAGGCCGGAGCGCGCGTCCGCCCGCCGGGCCAGCAGCGCCGGCACCTCGGTGGCCAGCTTCGCCGCCGCCGTCACCAGGTCGGTGGTCAGGTGCGGCCGCGCGGTGTGCCCGCCGGCGCCGGTGAGCACCACCTCCAGCCGGTCGCAGGCCGAGGTGATCGGCCCGGCACGCAGCCCGATCCGGCCCGCGTCGACCCGCGGGTCGCAGTGCACGGCGAGGATCGAGCCGACGCCGTCCAGCACTCCGCAGTCCACCGCGTCGGCGGCACCGCCGGGCAGCACCTCCTCGGCGGGCTGGAACAGCAGCCGCACCGGACGGGGCAGGGCACCGGCCTTGGCCAGCTCCGCCAGCACCAGACCGGTGCCGAGTACGACGGTGGTGTGCACGTCGTGCCCGCAGGCGTGGGCCCGGCCGGGCACCGTCGAGCGGTAGGGCACTTCCTTGGTGTCCGGGATCGGCAGTGCGTCGATGTCCGCGCGCAGGGCCAGCATGGGCGGGGCCGCATGGGCAGGACCCGCCGCCTGCGGCACCGCGGCACCCTTCTGCCCGGCGGCCTGCTGCTCGGCGGTCTGCTGGTCGGCCCCCGGGCCGGGCTCGGGGTGGATGTCGCAGATCAAGCCGGTGCCCATGGCCAGCACCCGGGGGCGCAGCCCGGCACGCTCCAGCCGGGCCTTGATCGCCTTGGTCGTGCGGAACTCCTGGTTGCCCAGCTCTGGGTGCATATGGAGATCGCGACGGAAGGCGATGAGCTCACGGCGGAGGGGATCGGTCAGCCGGCCGGGCAGCTCGGGAAGTACGCCGGCGGCCTCGCGTGCGTCTACCTCCGGTACTGCAGGGGACAGGAGTTCGTTCATGGTCCGAAGAGTAGGCCCCTTGACACCGCAACTGACCAGAGATCCAGCAAAGTTCAACCTCTCAGGGGAAGAAAATCTAGGCTGGGCGGCGGTTATGTCCCTATGCGGTTGGGTATACCTGCGAAATTTTCCCTGTGCGGCCTCCCGGCCGACCGGGAGGGAGAGCAGCAGCGCAGGGCAGTGCGTGCGGCGGTGCCGCCTTGGGCTCATACGCTCCGGCCCGGTGGGGCGGGCAGCGTCGAGGGGAGCCTGCGCACCCCCCGGGCCGTCCCCGTGACCCCCGCAAGGAAGCCCTGGGCGCGCGGCGAGGCGGTACGCGTGAGCCAGGCGGGGTCGACGTCGCACACCGCCACGGTCACCGCCGTGCCCGCGAGCGCCAGCGGCAGGGTGTGGACGACGGTGGAGGGGAAACTCAGGATGGTCCTGCCGACGGGCCCGCGGCGGGCGACCAGTTCGAGCGGCAGATCCGGGCGGACGATCTCCAACCCGGTGGCAGCCGTGACCTGCTGCAGCTTCTCGCTGCTCTCCCGGCGGTGGGCGAAGTACCGGGTGGCACCATAGGCACGGGCCAGCGACGCGACCGCCTCCAGATACCGCTCGGTGTCCACCACACCCGTCTCCACGAGCGAGGTGCCCACCAGGTCGGCACCCCGGGTCAGACGCGGCGGACCGAACCGGGCGCGGGTCCACGCGAACTCGTTCGCCGTCACGATCACGTTCTCGGGAGGCTCCACCGGCATCGAACTGAACACCTCGACCGGGCGGGAGCCGTCCTGGCGCGGAGTGAGACGGCGCCGTGCCCGGCGCGAGACCGGCGCGAACAGCAGTCCGCGCACCCCTCCCCGCACCCCGCGCCGATGCCACCGTACGAAGCGCTCCCCCTGAGCCAGCTGGGAGACGAACTCCATGGTGGCCGTACCGTCGTCCACCACCGTGATCCGCCGCTCGGCGCGCGCGGGCGTCAGAGCCAGCAGCAGCTGCACGTACCGCGAGAAAGGGTCGCCGATCACCAGGGTGCGGGCTCTGCGCACCCTGCGGGCCAGCGCGAGCAGGCTGCTGAGCGCGCCACCCAGGCCGTCCCTGGCCTCCTGCCAACTCACCCCGATCCCCTCGTCACGGGCCAGCTCCGCCATCCGCCGCAACTGCCCGCGGGTCATCGGATCGTGCGGGGGCAGCACGACGAGAGCGAGCGGACTCACCGCATCGGGCGCCGGATGGTTGTGTGCCCACTCCAGCACGTTGAGGAGCTGGACGGGGCTCTCGACGAAAGCGAGAGCCCCGTCCCGCGTCCCGGGGTTGGCTCCGCCCCCGGGGTCGGCAGCGGCCCGGACCGCCGGCCCCGCTCCCTGACTGGACGCACGGTCCGGGGCGCGGTCGGCGGCGGGGCGGGCCGCGGCATGTGCGGCGGGGCCGGAGTGGCTCATCGCTCCTGATGCGGAGCGGCTACGGGACATGTGCGCATACGCTCCGTTCCGCTGTGCGGGGTCGGGGGGTGGGGTGAGCGGGGGTGGGTGAGCGGGGGTGGGTGAGCGGGGGTGGGTGAGAGGTGCGGGGTGCGGGGCTGCTGTCCGTGCGAGCCGGGACCAGGGGTGTGGCACCGGCCTGGGCCGGCCCGCCGGGGGCGGGCCGGGCGGGGGCCTGGGGCCTGTACGGGCCGGTGCCCGTACAGGCGGTGCCCGTCCGCCTCAGACCGTGACCGGCTCGCGAGCCCCCGTCTCCTCCGCGGCCTCCGCGCCCTCGGCCACGACACCCTTGACGCGGCGCAGCTTGCGCATGGGCGCCAGCTCGCTGTCGTACACCTTCTTCACGCCGTCACCGAGGGACTCCTCGATGGTGCGGATGTCCCGCACCAGACGCTGGAGGCCCTGCGGCTCGACGGAAGCCGCCTGGTCGGAGCCCCACATGGCGCGGTCCAGGGTGATGTGCCGCTCGACGAAGACAGCGCCGAGAGCGACCGCCGCCAGCGTGGTCTGCAGGCCCGTCTCGTGGCCGCTGTAGCCGATCGGGACGTTCGGGTAGGCGTCCTGCAGGCTGTGGATCACCCGCAGGTTCAGCTCCTCGGCCTTGGCCGGGTAGGTGGAGGTCGCGTGGCAGAGCACGATGTTCTCGCTGCCCAGCACCTCCACCGCGTGCCGGATCTGCTGGGGCGTGGACATGCCGGTGGAGAGAATGACCGTCCGCGCGGTGGCGCGCAGCGCGCGCAGCAGATCGTCGTCGGTGAGGGAGGCGGAGGCCACCTTGTGCGCGGGTACGTCGAACTTCTCCAGGAAGGCGACGGCCTCCTCGTCCCACGGGGAAGCGAACCAGTCGATGCCGCGCTCGGCGCAGTGCTCGCCGATGGCGCGGTAGTCGTCCTCGCCGAACTCGACACGGTGCCGGTAGTCGATGTACGTCATCCGGCCCCACGGGGTGTCCCGCTCCAGATCCCACTGGTCACGGGGGGTGCAGATCTCCGGAGTCCGCTTCTGGAACTTGACCGCGTCGCAACCCGCCTCCGCGGCGGCGTCGATCAGGGCGAAGGCGTTGTCCAGGTCGCCGTTGTGGTTGATGCCGATCTCACCGGTGACGTAGACGGGGTGGCCGGGGCCGACCGTCCGGGTGCCGAGGTTGCGGATGCGGGAGACGCCGTGGAGGTCGCGGCGGGCGTCGGTGTGCTGGGCGTTGCTGGTCATGTTCACCATTTCCGGGAGTTTCTTTCTCTGGTGTGTGCAAAAGGTCGTCAGGCGCTGCACGGGGTGCCGAGTGCGCCGATCCGGGTACGGTTTGCGCTGGTCAGGAGGCGGCGGGTGGGGGGCGTCGGGGCTCCGGCGGGCTTCCTTTGTGGGTGGGCCCAACCAAGGCGCAGAGCCTGCGCCCGCCCCTCACCCCCCTCACAGCTCGGCCCCCACCAACCACCCCGCGATCTCGCGGACGGCTCCCGCTCCCCCACCCCGGGTGGTGACGGCACGGGCGGCGGCCCGCACCACGTCGTGGGCGTCCGCAACGGCGACGGGCCATCCGGCGAGTGCGAAGCACGGCAGGTCGTTCGCGTCGTTGCCCGCGTACAGCACCCGCTCGGGCGCGATCCCCCGCTCCTCGCACCACTGCTTGAGCGCCAGGTCCTTGCGGTCGATGCCGTGCAGTACGGGCAGCCGCAGCTTGGCGGCGCGGGCAGCGACGACCGGGTTGGTCTCGGTGGAGAGGATCAGCACCTCCAGGCCCGCACGGCGCAGCGCGGCGATGCCGAGTCCGTCTCCGCGGTGGACGGCGACGGTCTCCCGCCCCTCGGCGTCGATCCAGACGCGGTCGTCGGTCTGGGTGCCGTCGAAGTCCAGTACGACGGCGTCCACGTCCTCCCGCCTCGGCAGCGCGCCCGGACCGTCGCGGTGCGCGTCCAGCAGCGGCGCCAGCAGGCGGGCTCGGGCGAGGTCGTGCGGGTCGTCGACCTCCAGGACGCGGGCGGGGTCGGTGCGGACGACGGCCGTCCGCCCGAAGAACCGGTGGCCGGACTCGCGGAACCCCATGGCGTCCATGGCGTAGGCGGCGCCGGTCTCCAGCAGGTCCTCGGGCCGGTCCTGGCGCCGGGGGCGTACGGCCCGGTCGTGGTTGACGCCGTACGCGCTGCCGTCGGCGCCGGAGGCCCCTGCCGCGCCGGAGGCCGCCCCGAAGGCAGCTCCGGGCACCTCGCCAGGGGCATCACCGTCACCGGACGCGGCAGCCGCGGCGTCACCGGACGCGGCCGCCGGGGTGTCGCCGTCGCGCCAGACGAAGCCGTGGAACGGCGCCACGGTCAGGGCGCTGTCCGCGCCGTCCTCGATGACGGCCGCCGCCACCCCCTCGACGTCCTCCCGTACCAGGAAGGGGCTGGTGCACTGCACGAGCAGCACGGTCTGCAGCGGTCGCCGGTGCCGCTCCTCGTAGACGTCCATGGCGTGCAGGACGGCCGTCTCGCTGCTGGCCAGATCGCCGGCCAGGTCTGCGGGCCGGTCGACGACCTCGGCTCCGGCGGAGCGGGCCGCCTCGGCGATGGCGGGGTCGTCGGTGGAGACGACGACATCGGTGATGTTCCGCGCGGCGAGGCACTCGCGTGCCGCACGGGCGACGAGCGGAACGCCCGCGACCGGTGCGAGGTTCTTGGCGGCTACGCCCTTCGACCCGCCCCGGGCGGGTATCACCGCGAGCACGGCGGGGGTTGGGGACATGCTGGCTCCTGGGTCGGGCGAGGATGCGGACGGGGCGGCGCCGCCGGGCGCACCCGGCGGCGCGTCCGGAGACGAGGGCTGCGGCGCAGCCGGCGGCACGGAAGCACCGGACGACGGCACGGAACGGGCACCGGACGGGGCGCTGTCGCGTGGTGGCGGAGTCACAGTTCGCCCGCCTTCCGGATCAGCGGGGCGACGCGCTGGACCCCGTGCCGGTAGGCGCCCCGGGCCGCCTCGCGGACGACGCGCCGGACGGCACCGCGACCGGCGGCGCCGAGGCCGTCGGCGGTCTCGGTGGGGCTTCCGGCGCCCGGAGATCCGTCCTCTTCGAGCCCGTAGCGCCGCAGGATGCCGGGCAGGTAGCCGGGGGCGGTGCGGGCGGTGTAGTAGGGCGCGAGGGGCGGCAGTCCGCCGCTCGCCGCGCGGCCGACCAGGCGGGCGACCCGGTCGCGGGCCGCGGCGAAGCCGTCGCCGCCGCGCACGCCCTGCCGCAGCACCCACTTCTCGTCGGCTTCCGGGAGCAGCCCGTCGTCGAGTTCGTCCCAGGAGGCCAGGCAGCCGGAGCCGGTGAAGTAGTGGTTGCCCAGGGCTTCGCGGACGCCGAGGTCGGTGAGGACGGCGGTGGGTACGCCGCGGTGCAGGGATTCGAGCGCGGCGGTCGAGCTGACCGTCACCAGCAGGCCGCCGGTGTGCCGCGCCCGGTCCAGGATCTCTCCCATGTTCCCGTAGACGAGGCGGCAGTTGGGCGGCAGTCCGCCGGTCGCGCCGTCGCGTCCGCCGGGCAGCTTGCGGACGAGTTTCTGGTACGGGAGCTCCTCGATGTGCGTGGTGTGCTCACCGGGCTTGCTGCGCAGTTTGATCAGCACTTCGCGTTCGGGGTGGCGCAGCGCGTGGTGCACGGCCCGGCGCAGCAGGTAGGCGCGGTCGGCGCGGCCGGCCGGGACGGAGGGCTGCACGGCGAAGACCACGGTGAACGGCCCGTCGGTGGCCTCGGCCGGAGCGGGTGCCGCCGTCCCCTCCAGGAACGGCAGCGCGCACTCGGCCACGCTTGCGGCGTCGGCGCCCACGCCCTCGTACACCGCGCGGAACCGGTCGGCGTCGAAGGGCGAGTTGGCGAGGACGAGGTCGGCACCGTGCCGCAGCAGCAGTCCGTCGGTGAGCTTCTCGTAGACGACGCCGACGTAGCCGGTGACGACCACGGGGCGGCGCCGCGCGGACAGCTCGCCGTCCGGTCCGCTGCCCGCCGGGGCTCCGGCGGGGGCCGCCTCGGAAGCGGCTCCGCCGGTGGCAGCACCGTCGGCCCCGGCCGCGGCCCCGCTCCCGATCCCGGCCCGCCGCAGCCCGTGCAGCATGGCCTGCACGGCGCCGCCGACGCACGCGAGGACGACCACGTCGTAGGCGCCGGGCGCGGTGGCGGCACGGAGGAACTCGGCGGTCGTGACCTCACGGAGGGACTCGACGGCGACGCCGACCTCGGCGAGCTGGCGCGGTGTGGGTGTGGCGCGGCCGCGCAGCAGCAGTCCGTCGACGGCGGCCTCGGGGGCCAGCCTGCGGGCGGTCAGGACACCCCATTTCCACCGGGTGTCGGAATCCGCGAGGACGACCACCCGGCGGGGCGCCGACCGTCCACCAGGGGCGGCTCCGGCCGGCGCGGCCGCGGTGTTCGCTGCGGAGGGGATTTCTCGTGAGGGCACGTCCCCGACGCTAGGAAGGGATTCCGGAAGGCGGCCCAACGCGACGGCAACAGCCGGTTAACAGCACACCGACGAATGCCCAACGCGGCGGCGGGGAAAGCCCGTTCACCCTCCCGCCACGCGCCGTTCACTCACGGGCCCGCCGCAGGTCAAGACGGGGCGGGACGAGAACCCTAAGGTCCTTCGGGTGGTCAAGCTCTCCGTCATCGTGCCGTTCTACAACGTGCAGTCATACGCCCCGGAAACACTCCGGAGTCTCCGGGCGAACGCCCGTCGGGATTTCGAGTTCGTTCTGGTCGACGACGCCTCCCAGGACGAGACGCCGGACATTCTGGAGCGGGCAGAGAAGGATCTCCGGGACGTGGCGCAGGTGGTCCGGGTCCGGCACGCGCGCAACGCCGGTCTGGCGACGGCCCGCAATTCGGGGCTGGACCGGGCGAGCGGCGAGTTCGTCACGTTCCTGGACGGGGACGACTGGCTGGCGCCCGGCCACTGTCCGCGGCTGGTGGCCAGTATCGAGCGGCTGGGCTGCGACTTCGTCCGCACCGACCACGTCCGGTGCACCGGGCGCTCGCGCACCCTGGCCCGGGTGCCGCACGGCCGGCGGGGCGTGGTGGAGGACCCGCGTGCGGCGATCCTGCCCGCGACCCGCAGCACGTCCGTGGACTACGCCTACGCCTGGGCGGGGATCTACCACCGCAGGCTGCTGGACGAGGGGTTGCTGCACTTCACGGACGGGCTGCGGACGGCCGAGGACCGGCCGTGGATCTGGCGGCTGCACCGCGAGGCGCGCTCGTTCGCCGCGGTCGGGCTGCTGGGTGTCTTCTACCGGCGCGGGGTGGCCTCCTCGCTGACCCGGATCGGGGACGTGCGGCAGCTCGACTTCCTCCACGCCTTCGACCGGGTGGTCGAGGAGACCGCGCGGGACCGGGACGCCGAGCAGCTGCTGCCCAAGGCGGTGCGCACCTATTGCGCGCTCGTCTCGCACCATCTGACGAGCGACAGGTACGAACCCGCGGTGGCGCGCACGCTGCGGACGAAGAGCGCGGCGGCGCTCAAGCGGCTGCCCGCCGGGCTGCTGTCGGAGGCGCTGGACTCGATGGACAGCGAACGGTCCGTCCGGCTGCGGCGGCTGCTCAGGCGCCCGGCCCGCCCCGGACGCACGGCGGGGGCGGAGGGCGACGCCCCGGAGGCGGTCGACCCGGGCGCGCACACCACCGAGGCCGCCGGTTCCGGCGCGCACGACAAGGGAGCGGTGGCCTGATGCGGACACAGGTGTTCCTCGCCGGCACCCTGTACGGCGCCGCCACCCTGGCGGCGGCGCTCGACGCGGGCTGCTTCGAACCGGCCGACCAGCGGCTGCTGCTGGTCAGCAACAACGCCGCCACTCCCGAGACGGCGCCCGCGCTGGAGACCGCGCCGGGCTTCGAGCGGCTGCGCGGCCGCTTCGACCGGGTACTGTCGTGGAACGAGACGATCCGGCCGCTGCACCCGGCGGGCTGGTCGCCGCGCGCGGACGACGCCCCCTTGTGGGAGCGGTATCTGCGCCGGATGTGGGACCTGGGGGACGGCCCCGAGGACGAGGTCACGCTCGTGCTGGACACGCTCGGGGACGAGCCCGGGGCGGCGGTGGCGCAGCTGTTCGCGGACGCGCCGATCGAGGCGTACGCGGGCGGGCTGGCGGGCTACGGTCCCACCGGCGGCAAGCTGGATCCGCTGGTGGGCGCCCGGGTGCGCCGGCTGCTCCATCCGGACCTGGTGCCCGGTGTGGCGCCGCTGCAGCTGTCGGAGTTCGGCGTGCGGGCCGAGCCGGTACCGGCCGAGGCGCTCCGTGCGGTGGTGGCCGAGTTCGCGCAGGAGGCGCCGCCTTCGGTGGCCACCGCGCCTCGGGGTGCGGCACTGCTGCTGGGCCCGTCGCCGGCCGCGCCGAAGCTGCTCTCCCCGGACGAGGTGGAGCGGCTCCAGGTGCGGATGCTGCGCGGGCTCGCGGCGCGCGGTCACCGCGAGGTGGTCCTCAAGCCGCATCCGGCCGCGCCCGCGGACCTGCCGCGTGCCGTGGGGAAGGAGGCGGGCGAGCTCGGCGTCGCGCTGATGGTGGCGGATCCGCGGACACCGGCGGAGGTGCTGTACGAGGGGATGCGCCCGGCCCTGGTGGTGGGCTGCTGTTCGACGGCGCTGCTGACGGCGTCGGCGCTCTACGGACTGCCCGTGGTGCGGGCCGGTACCGGCCCGCTGCTGGAGCGGCTCGCGCCCTACGAGAGCGCCGAGCGGGTGCCGTTGACGCTGGTGGACGCGCTGCTGCCGGGTCTGGAGGACGGTTCGCAGGACGGCTCGGCCCCGCTTCCGCGCGGCGAGCCGGCGGCGCTGGTCCGCGCTGTCGGGTTCTGCATGCAGCCGCGGGTGCTCCCGGAGCTGCGTCCGGAGGCGGAGCGCTTCTTGGCGGAGCGGTTGTCCCCGGCGACCCGCCGCTATTTCACCCGCCGCCGGCTGACCGTGCTGGCGCTGCCCGGCGCGGTGCCCCGCCAGTTCGCTTTCGTCCCCCGCAACCGTGCGGTGCGCCGGGTCGCCCGCCGGGCGCGGGCGCTCAAGCGCGCGGCTCTGGGCTGAGTCCGGGCGCGGGGCGGAGCACCGGGGCGGCCGAGGGCGCGGCGGGTCAGGCCGTGGGGGTGTAGGTGCCGAAGGACCACAGGTTGCCCTCCGGGTCCCTGGCGGCGTACTCGCGCGAGCCGTAGTCCTGGTCGGTGGGCGGCAGCACGATCTCCGCGCCCGCCTCCACCGCGCGGGCGTGGTGCGCGTCCGGATCCTGTACGGAGACGTAGACGGCGCCGGGCCCCAGTCCGGCCATCAGACCGCTGTCGCGGGCGGTGCCGAGCATCACGAGGCCGTCCCCGAACCGCAGCTCGGCGTGGACCACCGAACCGTCGTCGCCCTCGAAGACGCGGACGGGCTCGAAGCCGAACGCGGCCTGCAGGAAGTCGACGGCGGCGCGGGGGTCGCGGTAGGTGAGCGCGGGATTGAGCGGCATGCCGGCCCTCCTCGTGCCGTCGCGCGCCCCTCGGGGTCCCGGGCCCCTGCGGACCTCCCCGGTGCGGCGCGCCTGCCGGGTACTGCCCCCAGCCTGGCAGACACCCGCGGCATCGGCCTGCCGAGCACGCACCCGCCGCCGGAGGCGGACATCACGGCTCGGCGGAAGCCCCGCCCGGCGGGTGCCGTCCATGCCGGGCCGCGCCCATCGTCCGCGCCGCGCTCACACCGCCGGGGGGCGCCGTTCGTACCAGCGCTGGTCGGCCTCCAGCTGGGCGGCGAGGGAGACCAGCAGGGGTTCGCTGTCGGCGGGGCCCAGGAGCTGAGCGCCCAGCGGCAGCCGGTCCGGCTCGGTCACGGCGGCGGGGACGTTGACGCCGGGCCAGCCGAGGACGTTCCACGGCCAGGCGTACGGGCAGTGGGCGATCATCCTGCGGTCGGTCTGCCAGTTGGACAGCCGGGCCAGATCGCCGATCCGGGGCGGCGGGGTGGCGGTGGTGGGGGCGAGGACGACGTCGTAGCGGCGGAAGATCCGGCCCACGTGGCGGCGCAGCGGCTCCTCGGCGGCCCGGGCGGCGCGCAGCAGCGGGCCGCCCAGCAGCCGTCCGGTGCGGGCCGCGGCGCGGGTGCGCGGGTCCAGCAGCCCGGGGTCGGGGGTGCGCTGCGCCCAGGTGCGGATGCCGGCGGTGGCGCGGGGGAGGAACGTCAGCCCGATCGGACCGTAGTGCGGGTCGGCCTCCTCCACCTCGTGTCCGAGTAGGGCGAGCCGTTCGGCCAGGGCGCGCACGGCGGTGTCGACGCGGGGATCCAGCCGCTTCGGGGTGGCGGTGAAGGCCCACCGGGTGGACAGTGCGATCCGCAGCCGCCCGGGGTCGCGGCCGGGCGCGCCGCGCACGTCCACGGGCGGCGGCCGGTGCAGGTCGCCCTCCCGGTTCCCCGCGGCGGCGTCCAGCAGCAGTGCGGCGTCCTCGACGGTGCGCGCCAGCGGCCCGAGGACGGTGATGCCGTTGAACGCCTCGGGGTCCGGCCAGGTGGAGATGCGGCCCCGCTGGGGCTTGATGCCGACGAGATGCGTCCAGGCCGCGGGGATCCGGATCGATCCGGCGCCGTCCGAACCGAGCGCCGCGGGCACCAGCCCGGCGGCGACGGCTGCGGCCGCACCGCCCGAGGAACCGCCGGGTGTGTGGGCCGGGTTCCAGGGGTTGCGGGTGTCGCCGAAGGCGCGGCCCTCGGTGAACGGCCACTGCCCGAGTTCGGGGCTGTTGGTCTTGCCGACGACGATCGCTCCGGCGGCCCGCAGTCTGCGCACCGCCTCCGCGTCGGCGGTCTTGACCGGGAAGTCTCCGGCGCAGCCGAACGCGGTGGGTTCCCCGCACACGTCGGTGTCGTCCTTGACCGCGACCGGGACGCCCAGCAGCGGCCGGCCGCTGCCCTGTTCGCGGGCCCGGTCGGCGGCGTCGGCCTCGGCCAGCGCCGCCTCGGCGCGTACCCGGCGGAAGGCGTTCAGCGTGGGCTGGGTGGCCTCGATCCGGGCGAGCGCCTGTTCGGTCAGGGCCCGGGAGGTCGTCTCGCCCGCGGCGAGCGCAGCGGCGGCCCGGGCGAGTCCGGGCAGCGGCTCCGGCCCGATGCCGCCGCCCCCGGGGGCGGGCGGGGGATGCTGGGGGCGGGGCTGTGGTTGTTCGGCGGACCCCGTCCCGGTTCCTGTCGACATGGACACCTCGCGGGCTGCTCGTCGGTCGTCGGTCTCGCCTGCGCCTACTGTCCCCGATCCGCACCCGGTTTTAAACCCGCCAGTAACAAAACCGGGCGGGGCACTCGTCGCCCGGGCGGTCGGCAGGCCCGGCAGCGGGTTCACGGGGCGGCGGGCTGGGCAGTGATGGACCCGTACACCTGTCGAACCTCCGGGGGTGGGGATGCACAGGAGGGGAGCAACGGCCGTGCGCGGTGCGGCGGCCTCGGCCGCAGTGCTGCTGACGGCGGGGGCGCTCGCCGGATGCGAGGTCAAGGACGGTGCGAGCGGCCCGTCCGTGCGGATCTCCAAGGCCCCGCAGAAGGCGGCCGGGAAGCCGCCGCCCGCACCGGCGCCCACGCAGCCGAAGCGCTCGGCACCGGCCCGGCCCGCGCAGCCCACCCGGCCGCAGCAGCCCAAGGCCGCGCGACCGGCCGCGCAGACGGTGCGGATGGCACCCGGCGCACGCGGCGCGCACGTACGCGAACTCCAGGCGCGGCTGCGGCAACTGGGCCACTTCGACCGCAACCCGACCGGCTACTACGGCCCGGTGACGGCCGCTTCGGTCTCCGCGTTCCAGCAGCGGCGCGGCATGCCCCGCACCGGCAAGGTCACCGACGCGGTGCTGAGCGCGCTGCGGGCCCGCACCCACGAGCCCACCCGCACCGAACTGCACCCGCCCACCAGCCGTCCACTGGCCGTGCCGGACCCGCGCTGCACCACGGGGCGCGCGCTGTGCATCAGCAAGACGAGCCGCACCGCCGCGTGGATGGTCGACGGCAAGGTGCGCACCGCGATGGACGTGCGGTTCGGCTCGGCCTACACACCGACCCGCGAGGGCCGGTTCACGGTCGACTTCAAGAGCCGGCACCACCACTCGACCCTCTACGACAGCCCGATGCCCTACGCGATGTTCTTCAGCCGGGGCCAGGCGGTGCACTACTCCTCCGACTTCGCCGCCCGCGGGTACGCGGGCGCGTCCCACGGGTGCGTGAACGTGCGGGACAAGAAGAAGATCGCGAAGGTCTTCGCGGAGATCCGCCCGGGCGACAAGGTCGTGGTCTACAAGTGACGGCGCCCCGCCCGACAGAACGCCCCGCCCGCGCACCGGGCCACCGCGCGAACAGCCGGGGACGAGCGAGGGAGTGAGGGGGCGCGGGCGGGACCGGGGGAACGTGTCCCGCCCGCGCCATCGCGCGAACCCAGAGGTACGGGGGGAACCTCGGGCTTACCGCGCCGCCGATGACCAGTCGGCTCACTCTCTTCAGCGCCGTGCCCGGCGAAAGTGTCACACCGTCGGCCGGGTGAACCGTGTGGCACCGGTCACTGCCGCGTCGGTGCGGCCGTCGTCACCGCCGCGTCGGTGCGGCCGTCGTGGCCGTCGTGCTCGGTGCCGGATCCGAGGGCTCGGACGGCACGCCGCCCCCGCTCGCACCGGAACCGCCGGTGTCCGCACCGCCGGAACCGCCGTCCGCACCGCCGTCGCCGCCGCCGGCGCTCTCCCCCGAGCCGCCGCCCGAGCCGGTACTCTGCCCGCCGCCACCGCCGGCGCTCTCTCCGCCGCCTCCGCCGGAACTGTCGCTCTCCCCGTGCCGGGCGCAGAACCTCCGCACCACGGCGCGGCCACCCGCGGCGCGTTCCAGCTTGCGGCGGTCGTCGGTCTCCAGCTTGTCCGCCGCGTACGCCCTGCACAGCGCCTCGGCGATGGCTTCCTTCCGGGAGCCGTCGTGGCCGCCGTGGTGCCCACCCCCGCCGGGGAAGGTGCCACCGGGCCTGTCCCTCCAGGGACCGTTGCCGCCCAGGTCGCCCCCGGTGCCGCCGTCGGCGAGATCCCGGGAGGAGCCGTCCTGACCGCTCCCCTTGCCGCCGTCGGCGCCCCCGCCGTCTCCGTCCTCCCCGCTGCCGGCGCCGGGCCCGGCGGACCGGTCGCGGCCGCCGTGCCGCTCGCCCGCGCTGTCCCGGCCGGGCGTTGCACCGCTGCCGCCGCCCTCCTCCGCGCTCTCGGACCCCGAACTGGCGGCCGGGGAGGCGCTGACGGCGGGTGCGTCGCCGCTCGAGAACGGGGTCGGCAGCACGCCCGCACCGGCCGCGACCGCGACCCCGCCGAGCGCACAGCCCGCCAGCGCGACGGCGAATCCGGCCCGCAGGGGTCGGCCCGTGAGGATGTGCCGGGTTCGGCTACGGGCACTGCCCAGCGCCCCGCCGCCGCCGAGCGCGCCCGCCGGCGCGACCGCGGAGGCGCCGCCGGAGCGGGCAGCGACCCGGGCGGCGCGGAAAGCGTCCAGCGCCGCGGCCTCGCCGGGGAGTTCGACCGGGGTGGTGCCTGGCGCGGTGGGAGGGGGCGCGCTGTGAGCGGCGGACAGCTCGTCCAGTGCTGCGGCGAGCCGGGCCGCCGTACAGCGGTCGGCCTCGCGGAACCAGTCGGGTGAGGGCACGTCGAGACGGCCCCCGGCTCTTCGACCCGAACGCCCGGTCCGAGCAGTGGAGTTCGCGGGTGCCGAGTGCCCGCTCGCGGGGTTCGCGTGCTCCGGGGCCGGGGCGGATTCCCTTCCCCCGGCGGGGGATCCGTGCTCCGCGGACGAGTCGCCCTCCGGCTCGGCACCCCGCGCCTCGGCGGCCGGCCCGGAACCGGAACCCGGTCTGCCGTCTTCACAGGCTTCGACCGGCAGGCCGCGCAGCAAGCGCTCCGCAGTCTCTTCATCCAGCCAGCTGTACCGGTCGTCCGCCATCACGTTTCCCTCAGCGTTCGGGTGGCTTTATGCGTCACACCGCGCGCCATGCCGCGTGTCCTGCCCTTCGCCATGCCACCGCCCGGCCTGGACCCGGAGCCCGGACCGGCGGGGCCGTCGGCCACGGCCGTCCCGCCCGCGCCGTCGACCGCGTCGCCGGACGGGCCCAGAGCCCCCTCCTCCAGCAGCTCCGCCAGTCTGCGCAGGCCGCGGTGCGCGGCCGTCCGCACCGCGCCCGACCGCTTTCCCAGCACCTGCGCGGCGCTCTTGGCGTCCAGCCCGACGACCACCCGCAGCACGACCGCCTCGGCCTGATCGCGGGGGAGCTGCGATATGAGCGCCATCGTGCTGCTGGTCCCCAGCGCCTCCAACGCCTCGTCCGCCGTGTCGGTGCCGGCCGGCAGGACGGTCAGCTCACTCTCGTCACCGCCGACGGCGGGGCGGCGGCCGCGCATCCGCAGATGGTCCAGCCCCCGGTTGCGGGCGATCCGCGCCGCCCAGCCGCGGAACCGGTCCGCGTCGCCGTGGAAGCGGGGCAGGTCGCGGGCGATCTGCAGCCACGCCTCGGAGGCCACGTCCTCGGCGTCGGCTTCCGGCACCAGCGTGCGCACGTAGCCGAGCAGGCGCGGGTGCACCGAGCGGTAGACGGTGCGGAAGGCGGACTCGTCCCCCTCCTGCGCCGCACGCACCGCAGCGGTCAGCTCCGCGTCGTCCCCCTGCACGCCCGTCTCTCGCCCCACTCCGCGAAGGTGTCTGTGCTGTGCGCCGTTGCCGGGAGTCAGCATCCCGGCCGCCGGATTTTCGCGTCCCGGCTGCCGGGTTCGGTCCACCCGGCGCGGCGCGAGCAGCACGCTAAGGCCAAGTGTGCACGCTCGTCCATGCCGAAGGGAGAGGCGGGGCGGCAGCGCGCTGTGCGTGAGGATGCGGTAGCCCACCGTCAGCATCCGGACTCCGCGGTGAGCGCGGAACGGCGGCCCGCGAACGGTTGCGGCGTGGCGCGTAACACATTGCGAGGCGGTGGCGCTGAGGAGAGTACGGGCAAGCCGCTGGCGTAGTGAGCCCGTGTCCGACGGCGGCCGGGGTCTCTCCTGTGGGGGGTGGCGGCCCCGGTCGCCCTCGGCTTTCTCCGCCGGTCCGGAGCCCGTTCCCCTCCTCCGGCACTCGCGGTGCTCCCCTCCGCCGCCCCTGGTGCCGCCGGCCGGAGCCGCCCGTGCCACGATGCGGACGCATGAACGGCACCACGCCCTCCCCGTCATCCGGACTCTCCGCGCTGGCGGCGCACTTCGCGCTGCCCGGCACCGGACCGGGCACGACACCGCCCTCGCCCCCCGCGCCCGTTCCGGTGGACTGGCCGGCCGTGGAGTCCTGGCTGGGCCTGCGACTGCCCCGGGACTACAAGGAGTTGGTCACCGCCTACGGGCCGCTCGACCTCGGCGCCTACGTCTGGGTGCACGCGCCGTGTGTCCAAGAGGGCAGGTTCGACTACGCGGACTGGCTGCACGACACCCACCGGCAGACCCGGATCAGCGCCCGGGGCACCGGTACCGAGGGGCCGCCGCTCTTCCATCCCGCGCCCGGTGGGCTGCTGGCGTGGGGCCAGACGCGGGGCGGCGGGGTGCTCCTGTGGGACACCTCCGCCCCCGAGAACCCGGACGCGTGGCCCGTCGTCCTCTTCGACTGGAACGTCTATCCCAGCCCGGACCCGGACGCCACCTCGGAGAGCCGCCCCTGGTACCGCCTCGGCGGCACCGCCACCGCAACCTTGACCGCCCTGCTGACCACCGGCATCCCCATGGACGGCGGCGGCCAGTTCGGACCGCTGCCCGGAACCGCACAGCGCACCGCCTACCTTCCCGAGGCCGCCCGCTGGACCCCGCCGCCGCCCACGGTGGAGCACGACCCCGCGCGGCGGGCCGCGTTGCGCGAGGGCAGCGGGCTCGCGGCGCTGACCGCGCTCGTCCCGCCGCCGGAGCAGCCCTACCTGGGCGATGCGGCGGGCGAGGGCTGGGAGCCCCTCTTCGCCGAGCTGGGCACCAGGCTGCCGCACGAGTACGTCATCCTGCTCGAGACCTACGGTGCGGGCTGCTGGTCGGAGTGGCTGCGCTTCCACACCCCGCTGCGCCGTGCGGGGGCGGCCGCCGATCCGGAGGCGGGCGGCGGATTCGGCTGGCACGTGCAGCAGGTCGGCGACGCCTATCGAACACTGAAGGGCAACTGGCCAGAGCAGTATCCGCTGGCGGTCTGGCCGGAGCCGGGCGGCTTCCTGCCGTTCGCCAACTCCATCGACGGCGACGTGCTGGGCTGGCTGACCGAGGGCGCGGATCCGGACCGCTGGCCACTGCTCGTCTGGCCGCGGCACGCCCGTCAGGGGCCCGCGCTGGAGGGTTCCCTGACCGACGTCCTGCTCTCGTGGCTGCGCGGCGCCTTCGCCGCGCCGGGCTTCGCCGAACTCGACGAGGACGACGACCCGCTGGACTTCGCCAAGTTCGAGCCGTGGCCGGCGCACACCTACTGGTGAGACGGCGTCCGCCGGCCCGGCGGCGGGCCGGTCCCGGTCAGTCCACCTTGTCGACCAGCTTCACGAAGTCGTCCCAGGAGCGTTCGGGCTGCTGCGGGTCCCACAGCTTCTGGGCCGTCGCGGCGAGCGGCAGCCGGATCCCGCGGGCGACCTGTCCGGTGGTCTGCGCGTCGGCGAGGTCGCCCCAGACGGCGAACCGGCCGCCGAGGATGCGGTCCCGCCCGGCCCACTTGTCCGGCACCGGCTCGGCGCCGCGCACCACGGCGGGGGTCCACTCCTCGTAGATGCGCCGGCCGGTCGGGTAGGTGAAGTTGTTGGGCTGGCCGAGGACGTAGTACAGGTACTCGTCGTTGAGGTTGACGACCTTCCAGCCCTCCTTCAGGTACTCGGACGGCTCCCGCTCGCCCGCTTCCCGTCCGGTCCAGTAGGCGACCTCGCGGGGCTTGTTCGGCTTGACGACGCCGCCGCGGTGCATGCCGTCGTTCCACACCTGCGGAATCTTGCCCTGCTTGTCCAGGGTCGCGGCGCGGTCGTTGAGCCAGGCGGTCGCCAGGTCCTGGACGGTGGCCTGGTCCCCGAACTCCTCCCGTGCCTTCTTCGCGAGCCCGGGGTAGGTCTGCTCCGGGTTCTCCGCCATCAGTGCCTGGTACTCGTCACCGCCCGCGTGCGCCCACTTGCCGGGGAACAGATCGGCGAACTCGACCAGCAGTTCGTCGACGAGTTTGGCGGCGGCGGGCTTGCTGATGTCGATCGCGCCCCGCGGGGTGGCGCCCGAGGCGCTGCGCAGTTGCAGGTCGGGGTGGGCCTTCAGGACGGCGCCGAGGTGGCCGGGCGAGTCGATCTCGGGGATGACGGTGATGTGCCGGGAGGCGGCGAGGTCGACGATGCCGCGGACCTGCGCCTTGGTCAGGTGGGGGTCGGAGACGATCTCGGGGTGGGTGTCGCTCTCGATGCGGAACGCCTGGTCGTCGGAGAGGTGGAGCTGGAGCTGGTTGAGTTTGAGGTCGCCCATCTCGCGGATCCGGGCCTCGATCCAGTCGGCGCTGAAGTTCTTGCGTGCGATGTCCAGGGAGAAGCCGCGCTGCGGGCGGTCGGGGGCGTCGGCGACGGTGCCCTCGGCGAAGCGGCCTTGGGCCCGCCAGGTCTGGAGGAGGGTGCGGGTGCCGTAGAAGACTCCGGCGTCGCCGCCTCCGGTGATGGTGATCTTGCCGTCCTCGCTGACCAGCCGGTAGCTCTCGGGGCCGCCGTTCACCTTGCCGCCGGGGGACTTCCCGCCGTCCTCGCCGCGCTTGAGCTCGATGTCGCCGGTGTGGGACGGCCCCTTGGCGACCGGCACCTTCAGCTCGTCGGCGAGCAGCTTCGCCTCGTCGCGGAGCGAGTCGGCACCGGGGACGACCCTGGTGCGGTCCGTGCGCTGCCAGCCCGGACCCCGTACGGCCTTCCACTGGCGCACCGAGGGCACGGCCGAGGGTGCGGGGCCGAGCCGGTCGGGGCCCTTGGGCGGCTGCGCCGATCCGCTTCCGGAGGCGGAGGGGGAGTCGTTGCCCCCGCCGCCGTCACCGCCGCAGGCGGTCAGGCCGAGCAGGCTGACGGCGAGGGTGAGTGCCAGCGGCGCGCCGGTGCGGCGGAGCGCCCCGGTGGCAGTCCGTCGCGACTTCTTCGACCAGTTTCGTCCCATACGGATACGGTATTTCCCCTTCCCAACCCTTCCCCGTCAGCTATGCGTGCCCGCGCGTTCCCTTACGGGTGAAAAACGCGACTCGGACGGCCGATCTTGCCTGGTCGCCACTACCGTGGCGCATCCGGGTCCACATCCGGATCCTTCGGACTTACGGAGCGCATGACCCTTCCCATCTCTCCCCGCCCGGGGACGCGGACACCTCTGGACCGGTTCAACAGCGCACCCCTCGCGACGGTCGAGCCGCTGCTGCTGCGCTGCTGCGGTAGCCGGCGCTGGGCGCGCCGGCTCGTGGCGCACCGGCCCTACCCGGACGTGGCGGCACTGCTGGCGGCGGCCGACGAGGCGAGCTACGACCTCACCCCGGCCGATCTGCGGGAGGCGCTGGTCTGCGAGTCGGCCGCGCACCCCCTGGAGAGTGAGCCGCAACCGGGCGTACTCGCCGCGCACACGGCCCTGCGGGCGGCGCACGGCGCGTACGAGCGGAAATTCGGACACGCGTTCCTGTACTGCCTGGACGGGTTCGCCGCCGAGGAGCGACTGGACCAGGTGCTGGCGGGGATCAGGTTGCGGTTGGAGAACGATGCCGACGAGGAGTGGGCGGTCACCGCGGAGGAGCTGCGGCGGCTGGCGCGCGGGCGGCTCGGCCGGCTGGCGGCACCCCGACCGGCGGACTGAGCCCCGCCGCGGGGCCTGCGGTGTGTCGCCGCTCACACCGCGGATAGGCCGTCCGTGCCTGATTGATCACACCTGCACACCCCTGGGCGAACGTGCCGACAACCCGTCGCTACGATGACCGAGGCCGGTGGACCGTACCCGGCCGGGCCCGCCCGACCTACCGAAGCCGGCAGGCCCCAATATCCGCTCCCGGAGGGTTTATCCGTGCCGGCTGGAACGCTGTACCGCGGCCGGGAAGGAATGTGGTCCTGGGTGGCTCACCGAGTCACCGGCGTCCTCATCTTCTTCTTCCTGTTCGTGCACGTCCTCGACACCGCGCTCGTCCGCGTCTCGCCCGAGGCGTACGACGACACTGTCGCGATCTACAAGACTCCGCTCGTCAACCTGATGGAATACGGCCTGGTGGCCGCCATCCTCTTCCACGCGCTGAACGGCCTGCGGGTCATCGCCGTGGACTTCTGGTCGAAGGGCGCGAGGTACCAGAAGCAGATGCTGTGGACCGTGCTGGGCGTGTGGTTCGTCCTCATGGCCGGTGCCTTCTACCCGGTCCTGCAGCACACGCTGCGCGAGCTGTTCGGGAGCTGATCCGTGATGTCGACGACCGAGACGACCGAGGCCGCCAGGAACGACGGCGCGGACGAGCCCACCGACAGCGTCACGCTGTACGACGTGGACCACCCCGCCCCCGTCATCGAACCGCCGCGCAAGCGGACCGCGAAGACGCCCAAGGCGTCCCGCGGCAATTTCGAGATGCAGACATGGCTGTTCATGCGGCTGTCGGGCATCGTGCTGGTGGTGCTCGTCCTGGGCCACCTGCTGATCCAACTGGTGCTGGACGGCGGCGTCAGCAAGATCGGCTTCGCGTTCGTCGCGGGCCGCTGGGCCTCGCCGTTCTGGCAGGTGTGGGACCTGACGATGCTGTGGCTGGCGATGCTGCACGGCGCCAACGGGCTGCGCACGGTGATCAACGACTACGCCGAGCGCGACAACACCCGCTTCTGGCTGAAGATGCTGCTCTACACGGCCACCGTCTTCACCGTCCTGCTGGGCACGCTGGTGATCTTCACCTTCGACCCGAACATCCGCTGACGTACCGGGGCTGAAGGCTGAGGTTTTCCCGATGAACAACGTCAAGATCCACAAGTACGACACCGTCATCGTCGGCGCGGGCGGCGCCGGTATGCGCGCGGCCATCGAGTCCACCAAGCGCAGCCGCACCGCGGTGCTGACCAAGCTCTACCCCACCCGCTCCCACACCGGCGCGGCGCAGGGCGGCATGGCCGCCGCCCTCGCCAACGTCGAGGAGGACAACTGGGAGTGGCACACCTTCGACACGATCAAGGGCGGCGACTACCTGGTCGACCAGGACGCCGCCGAGATCCTGGCGAAGGAGGCCATCGACTCCGTCCTCGACCTGGAGAAGATGGGCCTGCCCTTCAACCGCACCCCGGACGGCACCATCGACCAGCGGCGGTTCGGCGGGCACTCGCGCAACCACGGCGAAGCCCCGGTGCGCCGCTCCTGCTACGCCGCGGACCGCACCGGCCACATGATCCTCCAGACGCTGTACCAGAACTGCGTCAAGGAGGGTGTGGAGTTCTTCAACGAGTTCTACGTCCTGGACCTGCTCCTCAACGACGTGGACGGCATCCGCAGGACCGCCGGAGTCGTCGCCTACGACCTGGCCACCGGTGACGTGCACGTCTTCCGCGCCAAGTCCGTGGTCTTCGCCTCCGGCGGCAACGGCAAGTTCTTCAAGGTCACCTCCAACGCGCACACCCTGACCGGCGACGGCCAGGCCGCCGCGTTCCGGCGCGGGCTGCCGCTGGAGGACATGGAGTTCTTCCAGTTCCACCCGACCGGCATCTGGAAGATGGGCATCCTGCTCACCGAGGGCGCCCGCGGCGAGGGCGGCATCCTGCGGAACAAGGACGGTGAGCGCTTCATGGAGAAGTACGCGCCCGTCATGAAGGACCTCGCCTCGCGTGACGTCGTCTCCCGCGCGATCTACACCGAGATCCGCGAGGGCCGCGGCTGCGGTGCCGACAAGGACCACGTCTACCTGGACCTCACGCACCTGCCGCCGGAGCAGCTCGACGCCAAGCTGCCCGACATCACCGAGTTCGCGCGCACCTACCTGGGCATCGAGCCCTACACCGACCCGGTGCCGATCCAGCCGACCGCGCACTACGCGATGGGCGGCATCCCGACCAACGTGCGGGGTGAGGTGCTGGCGGACAACAGCACCCCCATCCCCGGCCTGTACGCGGCCGGCGAGGTCGCCTGCGTCTCGGTGCACGGTGCCAACCGGCTGGGCACCAACTCGCTGCTGGACATCAACGTCTTCGGCCGCCGGGCCGGCATCGCCGCCGCCGAGTACGCGGCCACGGCCGACCACGTCGAGCTGCCCGAGGACCCGGCCACGTTCGTCCTCGACGAGATCGAGAACCTGCGCGACGCCACCGGCAACGAGCGCGTGGTCGACATCCGCAAGGCGTTGCAGGCCACCATGGACAAGAACGTCATGGTCTTCCGCACCGAGCAGACGCTGAAGGAAGCCGTCGAGGAGATCGGCGCCCTGCGCAAGCGCTTCCGCGACATCAGCGTCCAGGACAAGGGCAAGCGCTTCAACACCGACCTGCTGGAGGCCCTGGAGTTGGGCAACCTGCTCGACCTGGCCGAGGTCACGGCGGTCTCCGCGCTCGCCCGCAAGGAGTCGCGCGGCGGTCACTACCGCGAGGACTTCCCCAACCGCGACGACGTCAACTTCATGCGGCACACCATGGCGTACCGCGAGGTGGGCGACGACGGCACCGAGTCGATCCGGCTGGACTACAAGCCGGTCGTGCAGACCCGCTACCAGCCGATGGAGCGTAAGTACTGATGAGCACCGCAACGCTGGACAAGAACGACTCCGCCGGGCCCGTCGACTCGGCCGAGAACAGCGCCTCGCACCTGATCACCCTCACGCTGCGGATCCGCCGGTTCAACCCGGAGGTCTCCGAGGACGCCCAGTGGCAGGACTTCACGCTGAAGATCGACCCGAAGGAACGCGTCCTCGACGCGCTCCACCAGATCAAGTGGGAACAGGACGGCACCCTCACCTTCCGCCGCTCCTGCGCCCACGGCATCTGCGGCTCGGACGCCATGCGGATCAACGGGCGCAACCGGCTCGCGTGCAAGACGCTGCTGAAGGACATCAACCCCGAGAAGCCGATCACGGTCGAGCCGATCAAGGGGCTCACGGTCCTCAAGGACCTGGTCGTCGACATGGAGCCGTTCTTCCAGGCCTACCGCGACGTGATGCCCTTCCTCATCACCAACGGCAACGAGCCCACCCGTGAGCGCTACCAGTCCGCCGCGGACCGGGAGCGGTTCGACGACACCACCAAGTGCATCCTGTGCGCCGCGTGCACCTCGTCGTGCCCGGTCTTCTGGAACGACGGCCAGTACTTCGGGCCCGCGGCCATCGTCAACGCGCACCGGTTCATCTTCGACTCGCGCGACGAGGGCGGCGAGCAGCGGCTGGAGATCCTCAACGACCGGGACGGGGTGTGGCGCTGCCGCACCACGTTCAACTGCACGGACGCGTGTCCGCGGGGTATCGAGGTCACGAAGGCCATCCAGGAGGTCAAGCGGGCCCTGATCACCCGCCGCTTCTGACCCCTGCACGGAAGACTCCTCTTCCGGCCCTCGCCCCGCCTCCGGGGCGAGGGTCTTTTCGCGCGCCCCCCGCAAGGGGGCGCCGGGGAAGAGTGCGTATGGTGCGGACGATGGGACGCATACGGATCGCACCGACGGCAACGGCAGTGGCCATGGCCCTCGCCGCGACGGCCTGTGGGGCGAGCGACCCCGCGAAGGACCAGGCGACGCCGAAGCCGACCGGGCAGCACGGAGTGCGCTTCGCGGCGGACCACCCGGTCGCACGCGCGGACGCGCCGGTGCACGTACGGCTCGAAGGGCTCACCCCGGGCACGAAGGTCAGGATCACCGCCGGGGCGAAGGACCGGCACGACCAGCGGTGGGCCGCGGAGGTGCGGCGGACGGCGGACGAGGACGGCGCCGTCGATCTGGGCAGCGGCGGCACCGCGGACCTGCTGGAGCGGATGCTGCCGACCGGCGGCCGGGCGAAGAAGCTGATCGGCAGCGGTAAGGCGTTCTCGTACCACCCGGGCCCGCCCGGGCAGCAGCGCTCCTACTCGGTGCGGCTCACCGCCACCGCGCTGTCCGGGAAGGACGAGGGCGAGCGGGTGGCACGCCGCGACCTGGTCCGGCAGTGGCTGACGAAGGGCACCACGCACCGTGAGCTGACCGTCGCCGGGGACAAGGTGGCGGGCGATCTCTACCTGCCGCCCGAAGGGCGGAGCGGCGGCGGGGACCCGAAGGCGCCCGTGCTGGTGTTCGGCGGCTCGGAGGGGGGCAACTCCGGTACGTACACGGCCGCGCTGCTCGCCTCGCACGGGCACCCGGCGATGTCGGTGTGCTACTTCCGCTGCGGGAAGGACTCCGGGCGCCCGAACGGCATCGACAGCATCGATCTGGACTACTTCACGCGGGCCGGGCGGCTGCTCCGCAAGCAGCGGGGCGCCGATCCGGAGAAGCTGGCCGTGATGGGCAACTCGCGCGGCAGCGAGGCCGCGCAGCTGCTCGGGCAGCGGCGCCCTGACGTGTTCCGCGACGTGATCGCGTACGCGCCGTCGTCCAAGGTCAACGGTCCGTATCTGAGCGGTACGACCGCATGGACGGACCACGGGGAGCCGGTCCCGACCGGGCCGATCCCGCTGGACCGGGTGCGCGGCACGGTGCTGGCCGTCGCGGGCGGCAACGACAAGATGTGGGGCTCGGCCGCCTCGGCCGCCGCCATGGCCCGGCAAGGCGCGAAGAAGCTGGTGTATCCGGACGCCGGCCACCATGTGAACTGGTTCCCGCTGGGTCAGCCGGGCCAGGAGGGCGGCCGGGACGGCGCCGTCGCCGCCACCGCGGAGGCGGACCAGGCCGCACGCAGCAGTTCCTGGCCACGGGCTCTCGACCTGCTGGAGCGGTGAGCGGCGGCCCGCTCGGCGCGGCCTGACTACGCCTTCTTGGCGGCCAGGGTGACGACGGTGATGTCCGAGTCGGCGCCGACGCGGACCGGCGGGCCCCAGGCGCCCGCGCCGCGGGTGACGTAGAGCTGGGTGTCGCCGTAGCGTTCGAGTCCGGCGACGGTCGGGTTGGCGAGCGCCGCCAGGTGGTTGCCGGGCCACAGCTGGCCGCCGTGGGTGTGGCCGGAGAGCTGGAGGTCGACGCCGTGGTCCACGGCCTCGTGGATCTGCACCGGCTGGTGCGCCATCAGCACGCAGGCCCGCTCGGCGTCCCGGTCGCGGAGCGCCCGGTCGAAGTCGGGCCCTTCGCCCTGCTCCTCGCCGGCGAGGTCGTTGACCCCGGCGAGGTCGAAACCGGGCAGTTCGCGGCGGGCGTTCTCCAGCGGGTGGACGTTCAGCTCCCGCAGGTGGTCGATCCATGCGCGGGCGTCGCCGAAGTACTCGTGATTGCCCGTCACGAAGAACGTCCCGTGCCGGGAGCGCAGCTCGCGCAGCGGCTCGGCGGCGGGGCCGAGGTGGGCGACGCTGCCGTCGACCAGGTCGCCGACGATCGTCACCAGGTCGGGCTGGGTGCCGTTGATGGCGTCGACGATCCGCCGGGTGTGGCCGCGGCCCAGGATCGGCCCGAGGTGGATGTCGCTGACGACGGCGACGCGATAGCCGTGGGTGCGGCGGCCCAGCTTGGCCAGCGGGACGGTGACGTGCTTGAGGGTCGGCCCGTTCAGCACGCTGTAGGCCCCGGCCGCGGTGGTGCCGAGCCCGGCGGCGCCCGCTGTGACGGCGAGCGTGCGGGCGAGGAAGACGCGGCGGGAGGACACAGGCGCGGCGAGGGGCACGGTGTGCGGCTCGTCGGGGTGCGGCCCGGCCTCGGGCCCGGCCTCGGTGGAGCCGGTCGCGGTGGATTCCGCGACGGCGTGACCGGATTCCGCGGCGGCGTCCGTCGGGACGGCCGCCCCGGCGGACGGGGACGGGCCGCCCGCAGGGGTGACCGCAGGGCCGCCCGCAGGGGTGACCGCAGGGCCGCCCGCAGGGGTGACCGGCTCCGCGACCGGCGCCGGCTCCACCACGGCCGGGGCCGACTCCGTGGCGGGGGCCTGGACCGACCGTGCCCTCCCCCAGGGGGTGCGCCGCAGGACGAACCGCACCAGTTCTCCGGCGAGCAGCGCCAGGGTCAGATAGAGCAGGCAGGCCAGCCAGAGGAAGCCCGGCCAGGCGAATATCTGCTCCGTCAGGAAGGGGGCACCGGCCCGGCCGGAGACCAGCGCGCCGAGGGTGGTGACCGGCAGCAGCACCGCCGGCACCGTGCCCAGGCGGCGCCACCCGCTCCGGGGCGCGGACACGTCCCGTACCAAGCGCCGCCACAGGTACAGGTGCGTGCCGGCCAGCAGGCCCAGCACGATGAGCCCGATCAGTACGAACACAACCACCATGGAAGTCGTCCCTCCCCCTCGTCTCCCCCGCTCACCGGATTCCGCGCCCGCCTCAGGTGCGCCGGGCCGCCCGCAGTCCGCGCAGTCCGAGCACGCCGATGGCCGTTCCCAGCAGGAACGAAGTGATCGCCAGCAGCAGATGGACCCAGAAGTAGCCCGTGGGCGCACCGGCGTCGTCGAAGGCCAGCCCGCTGCTGTCCTTCCATAGGTTTTTGACGAAGGTGACCCACACGAACCACGACCAGACGCCGAAGGCGAGCAGGAACCAGGAGACGCGCCGGGAGAGCACCAGCCCGGTGCGCCGCCGGGCCGGGGACTCAGTTTCCGGCCCCGGGCCGGGGTCCGCGGTGGGCGGGGTGGTGGAGGCGTCGCGCATGATGTCCAGTATGGCCGGTGTGCCGTCGGTGGCTGCCGGGCGCCCCCCTGGTGAGCTTTCGGGACGGCCCTGGGGGTCCGGGTGCGCTGCCCGCTACCCCCCATTGGCCTACGGCACTGGGCGAGTTGGGCTACTTGGACCCGTGGTTGGCGGGCCTCGGCGTCCCCGGCGCGCCGATGGGCCTGTACGTTCGCAGGGTGCCCATTTCTTCGCATTATTCAGCTCCCGCCGCGCGCTCGTGCCCGCGCGGCACCGCGCGCACGCGGCGTACGGCGGCGCGCGGTGGCCTCGCGTCCGCCGCCTTGGCCCTCTGCCTGCTGGCTGCCGCGGGTGCCCAGCCCTCCTACGCGGACGAGAACGAGCCGGGCGGCAAGCCGGCCGAGCCGAAGCCTCCGGCGCAGATGTCGACCATCGGCGGCGAGCAGCTGGGCCGGCCGGGTACCCAGGTGAATCTGAAGGAGGGGGCGCCCGAGCTGCCCGAGAAGCTTTCGGGGCGTTCGTGGATCGTCTCGGACGCGGAGTCGGGCAAGGTGCTGGCCGCGCACAACGCGCACTGGCGGCTGCCCCCGGCCAGCACCCTGAAGATGCTCTTCGCCGACACGGTGCTGCCCAAGCTGCCCAAGGACCGCAGCCACAAGGTGGTCCCGTCCGACCTGGAGGGGATGGGCGAGGGCAGCAGCCTCGTCGGAGTGAAGGAGGGCGAGTCGTACACGGTGCACGACCTGTGGCTCGGCGTCTTCCTGCGCTCGGGCAACGACGCGGTGCACGTGCTGTCGGCGATGAACGGCGGCGTGCCGAAGACGGTGCGGGAGATGAACGAGAAGGCCCGCGCGCTGCACGCCGAGGACACCGAGGTGCTCAGCCCGGACGGCTACGACCACGAGGGCCAGGTCTCCTCCGCCTACGACCTGACGCTGTTCGCGCGCTCCGGCCTGCAGAACGAGGAGTTCCGCGAGTACGCGGCCACCGCCACCGCGAAGTTCCCCGGCGAGACGAAGAAGGACAAGAAGACCGGGAAGACCAAGCGCGGGAGCTTCCAGATCCAGAACACCAACCGTCTGCTGACCGGTGATGTCGGTGTCGACCCCTACCCGGGGATCGCGGGCGTCAAGAACGGCTTCACGACGAACGCGGGCAACACCTTCACCGGCGTCGCGCAGCGCGGCGACCGGGTACTGCTGGTGACGGTGATGCACCCGGACGCGAAGGAGCCGCACAGCGTCTACAAGGAGGCCGCCAAGCTGCTGGACTGGGGCTTCGCCGCCGACGGCAAGGTGGAGCCGGTCGGTCTCCTGGCGGCACCGGACAGCGCGACGAACGGCGGCCCCCAGGCGGGCAAGGACGGTGAGGCGGGCGGCTCGGACGCACGTGCCGCCGCGCACTCCGCCGACAAGCCCTCGGGCGGTGCCGGTACCGCGCTGGGGATCACGGCCGGTGTTCTGGTCGTCCTGGCTCTGGTGGCGTACGGGGTGCACCGCCGCTGGCCGCTTCCGGAACTGGCCCGCCGCCGTCGCGGGTGACGTCGGCGCCACCGGTGGTGTGCCGACCGCCGGTGGCGTCCGGTCCCGTGTCGCCTCCGCCGGTGGCGTCCGGGCCCGTCTCGCCTCCGCCGGTGGCGTCCGGACCCCCTTCGCCGGTGGCGCCTTCTCCGGTGGTGTCGGGCCCGGCGGTGGACTCCTCACCGGCGCGGGCCGCCGCACCGCCGGTGGCGGCCTCGCTGCCCCCGGCGGCCTCGCGCTCGCTGCCCTCGGCGCCCTCGGCGTCGGGTGAGTCGTCGCCGCTCACGGCCAGGTCCTTGACCGGCTGCCGGTCCTCGGGGCCCCCGTCGGGTGCCGGGGCCGTGGCCGTCCAGGCGGCGCAGTAGAGCAGCAGCTTGGTCATGAAGCTGATCCACAGCAGCAGCGCGATGGGGACGCCGAAGGCGCCGTAGAGGTTCTTGGCGGCGACCTGCTGCAGATAGCCGCCGAGCAGCAGCTTCAGCAGTTCGAAGCCGACCGCGCCCTGCAGGGCGGCCGCCACCGTCGCGCGGCGCGGCGGCCGCACCCGGGGCAGCAGGGTGAGGACGTACCACAGCAGCAGGAAGTCGGCGGCGACGGCCGCCGCGTAGGCGGCGGTGCGCAGCAGTACCGTGCCCACTCCGCCCTCGGCCAGTTCCAGGCGCTCGGCGACCCGGGTGACGGCGGTCACGGCGAAGGCGGAGCCGCCGAAGGAGACCAGTCCGACGACGCCGAGGCCCAGCAGGATGCCGACGTCGACGGCGCGGCGCACGACGAGGTTGCCGGGGTCCTCCTCCAGGTCCCACATGGCCCGCAGGCTCTCGCGCAGTACGCCGACCCAGCGGCCGCCGGTGAGCAGCAGCAGTCCGCCCGCGATGCCGCCGACGGTGCCCGCGTTGTCCACCAGCGACTGGAGTTCCAGCCGGTCGGAGATGCCCGGCACCTGCTCGGTCAGGGTGTTCTGGAGCCGGGTCATCTGGCCGTGCGAGAGCAGCGCGGCCGCCACGGCGGCGCCCACGGCCAGCATCGGGAACAGCGCGAGGAAGCTGTTGAAGGTGATGGCGGCGGCGAGCCGGGTCCACTTCCGGGTGTCCAGGTGCTCGTAGATCCGCCAGAGGCGGGTGGCGCGGAGCCGGGCGAGGGACGAGCCCACGATCGGCAGCTTCGTCAGTTTTTCCACACCAGCCACCTGCCCAGCCCCGCGCGCTCCAGCCGTCACCGGACGGTATCGCGTACCGCACGCCGCGGGGGCGCTGCCCTGCTCGGCGTTCCCCGTCCGGGGGAGGCGGTCAGAGCGTGGCGGGCGGGCGGGCCGAGCGCCGCTGGTACGGCGGGCGGCAGGTTCCGGACGGGAGGGTGACCTCGAAGCTGGGCGCGGCCTCCACCCCGGGGCCCTGCGGATGGCCGGGGCCGGCCGCCGGGCCCGGGCCGGCGCTGGGGTGCTGCGCGAACGGGAACTCGCGCTTGAGCCGCCACACCTGGTCCGCGCCCTGCTCGTAGAGGGCGAACCCGGCGGCCGTCCAGGCGCACTCGAAGTCGGCCAGCTCCCGGTGGGCGCGGTCCATGGCGGGCTCCGGAATGCCGTGCGCGACGGTCACGTGCGGGTGGTACGGGAAGTGCAGCTCGCGATCGAGCGGGCCCTGCGGGTCGCGGACCTGCTCCTGGAGCCGGGAGCAGGCCGTGGCTCCTTCGACGACCTGGACGAAGACCACCGGCGAGAGCGGCCGGAAGGTGCCGGTGCCGGAGAGCCGCACCGGGAAGGCGCGTCCGGCCAGCGCCACGGCCGCCAGATGCGCCTCGATCTCCGGCCGGGCCGCGGCGGGCACCTCGGTGGGCGGCAGCAGCGTGATGTGGGTGGGGATGCCATGGGCGGCGGCGTCGCCGAAAGAGGCCCGCCGCGCCTGGAGCAGTGTGCCGTACGGCTCCGGGACAGCGAGCGATACGCCGAGGGTGACGGTCGCTCCCGCGCCCATAGGTTCTCCCTTCACTGCCTGCCGGGCACGAGGCCCACCTTGTCGTACACGGTCCGCAGCGTCTCGCTCGCCACGGCCCTGGCCTTCTCCGCGCCGTCGGCCAGGATCTTGTCCAGCGCCGCCGGGTCGTCCATGAATTCCTGCGTCCGGGTGCGGAAAGGTGTCACCCACTCGGTGACGATCTCCGCGAGGTCGGTCTTCAGCGCACCGTAGCCCTTGCCCGCGTACTTATCCTCCAGTTCCTGGATTCCGGAACCGGTGAGCGTGGCGTGGATCGTCAGCAGGTTGCTGATGCCGGGCTTCTTGTCCTGGTCGAAGCGGATGACGGTGTCGGTGTCGGTGACCGCGCTCTTGATCTTCTTCGCGGTGGTCTTCGGCTCGTCCAGCAGCTCGACGAGGCCCTTGGGAGTGGACGCCGACTTGCTCATCTTGACCCCGGGGTCCTGGAGGTCGTAGATCTTCGCCGTCTCCTTGAGGATGTACGCCTCGGGCACGGGGAAGGTGGCGCCGTACCGCCCGTTGAAGCGCTCGGCGATGGTGCGGGTCAGCTCCAGGTGCTGGCGCTGGTCCTCGCCCACCGGCACCTGGTGGGCCTGGTAGACCAGGATGTCCGCCACCATCAGTGCCGGGTAGGTGAACAGCCCGACGCTGGTGTGGTCGGTGCCCTGCTTGGCCGACTTGTCCTTGAACTGCGTCATGCGCGCGGCCTCGCCGAACCCGGTCAGGCACTCCACGATCCAGCTCAGCTGGGTGTGCTCGGGCACGTGGCTCTGCAGGAAGAGCGTGCACCGCTGCGGGTCCAGTCCGGCGGCCAGGAGCTGCGCCGCGGCCAGCCGCGAGTTGTCGCGCAGGTCGGCCGGGTCCTTGGGGATCGTCAGGGCGTGCAGGTCGACGACCATGTAGAAGGCGTCGTGGGTCTCCTGGAGGGCCACCCACTGGCGCACGGCACCGAGGTAGTTGCCGAGATGGAACGAACCGGCAGTGGGCTGGATACCGGACAGCACACGAGGACGATCATTGACCATGCCGTCATTCTCTCAGGTGTCCGGACCGGCCGATGCCCCCGTCCCGGGTGACCTGGGGCACGGGAGAGATCCGCGGGAGCACGCGGGCCCGGCACGGAGGCACGGGGGCTCACGGCCCGGGCCGGGGGCGCGCGGCGGAACCGATCGGGCGCTCTCGTACCCCCCGCCTGCCGAGGGACGATAGAAAGGTGCGGCCCCACCGGGCAGGTATGCCGGTATGCACGGCGGAACGGAGACGACGATGTCGACGCAACCCACCCTCTCAAGCGCCTCGAGCGCACAGAGCATCGCCACAGCGGAGGCTCACAGCGCGCACAACTACCATCCGCTCCCTGTCGTCATCGCCACCGCGGACGGCGCGTGGGTGACCGACGTCGAGGGGCGCCGCTATCTCGACATGCTGGCCGGCTACTCGGCGCTGAACTTCGGCCATCGCAACCCGCGCCTGATCGCGGCGGCCAAGGCCCAGCTCGACCGGGCCACCCTCACCTCGCGTGCCTTCCACAACGACCGCTTCGCGGACTTCGCCGCGCAGCTCGCGGAGCTGTGCGGCATGGAGATGGTGCTGCCCATGAACACCGGCGCCGAGGCGGTGGAGACCGCCGTCAAGACGGCGCGCAAATGGGGCTACCAGGTCAAGGGGGTCCCCGACGGACAGGCGAAGATCGTCGTCGCCGACAACAACTTCCACGGCCGCACCACGACGATCATCAGCTTCTCGACCGACGAGGAGGCCCGGGCCGACTACGGACCGTACACGCCGGGCTTCGAGATCGTCCCCTACGGCGATCTCGCGGCGCTGGAGGAGGCCGTCGACGCACACACGGTGGCCGTCCTCCTGGAGCCCATCCAGGGTGAAGCGGGCGTTCTGGAGCCCCCGCCCGGGTATCTCGCCGGGGTCCGCGAGCTGACCCGCTCCCGCGGGGTGCTGTTCATCGCCGACGAGATCCAGTCCGGGCTCGGCCGCACCGGCGCCACCTTCGCCTGCGAGCAGGAGGGCGTCGTCCCCGACATGTACGTGCTGGGCAAGGCGCTGGGCGGCGGCGTGGTGCCCGTCTCGGCCGTCGTCTCCACCCGCGAGGTGCTGGGCGTCTTCCGCCCCGGCGAGCACGGCTCGACGTTCGGCGGCAACCCGCTGGCCTGCGCGGTGGCGCTGGAGGTCCTGGAGATGCTGCGCAGCGGCGAGTACCAGCAGCGCGCCAAGGACCTGGGCGAACACCTGCACCGGGAGCTGCGCCTGCTCCCGACCACGGCCGTCCGCGAGGTCCGCGGCCGCGGCCTGTGGGCGGGGGTCGACATCGATCCGTCGTACGGCACCGGCCGCGAGATCTCCGAACGGCTGCTGGCCCGCGGGGTGCTGGCCAAGGACACCCACGGCTCCACCATCCGGCTGGCCCCGCCGCTGTGCATCTCCAGGGAGGACCTGGACTGGGGCCTGGACCAGCTCAGGTCCGTGCTCACGAGCTGACCCCGCCGCCGGTCGACTGACACGGCCCGCACGGCACGGCGCCGCCGCCCGGCCCCTCCGGGCGGCGGCGCCCTGTGCGTCGCGGGGTGACTCCCGGCGTGCCCCTGTCCCGCTTCGCGCGGAGGCAGCAGGGGGGGCAGCCGAAGCCGGGCGCGGCGCGGAGCCGCAGCACGCCGGCAGCGCGTCCCCGCGCTGCTGCCCGGGCTACCCGTCGTCGCAGACCGCGAGCCGGAGCCCCCGGCTGTGCGCGATGCGCAGCGCGTCACGGAGGGCCCGCACGGCCGCAGTCAGGGCCAGGCGCAGCGCGAGAGCCCCGGCGCCGGGGTCCGCCAGAAGCGCCTCGCCCTCCCCCAACACCCCCGCCGCGTCGCGGATCTGCCGCTCCTCGGTCGCATCGGCCAGCGCGGAGATCATCCCGTCCTCGGCCCCGGGCGCCAGGTAGCAGGGTTTCCCGGTCTCCGACGTCCACGGCAGCAGGCGCAGGTCCTCACCGACGACGGGTTCGTACTTCTCGGCCACAAGGTGCTCCTTTCTCCTGCACGTCATGGTCTTCGGGGCCGAGAGGCATTGCGACGACGCCGGCGGCGTCTGATCGGCGTCGCCAAAAGGCGTCAAACCGGTGTCATATGAGGGCGCCACGTTCTAGCGTGAGCCGTATGACGACAGCGGAGCAGGTACCGAACGACACGCTGAGGGCGGTGCGGATCGCGCTGCGACTCAGCCAGGACGACCTGGCCCGGGAACTGCGGCGGGCGGGCGAAGCGGCCGGGGAACCCAACGACGCGAACAAGCGGCTGGTGCAGCGCTGGGAATCGGGCATCAGCCGGTCGCCCAGACCGGTGTACGCCCGGGCCCTGCAACTGGTCACCGGGCGCCCCGTGGAGGCACTCGGTTTCGCGCTTCCGATGCCCCGCCTGCGCGTCAGAGACGACGGACACGGCGGTCACGATGTGGACGCGGAGGCCACGGAAACGGGCGGGGACCGCGACCGTTCGCAGCCCTCCCCGGCGCCGGCGCCCCAGTGCGGCGGAATCTGGCTGAGCCGCTACGAGTACTACAGTTCCGGCCGCGGCGACACCTTCACCGGCGCGCACCACCTCGTACTCGTCCAGCACGGGAACCGCATCACCGGGGAGTCGCTGCCCGGCGCTTCGGCGAACCCGGATTCCCCGCTCACCCTCGATGTGACCGTGGACCGCAACGTGGTCACCGGCACCTGGACCGAGCAGTCCGCTCCCGACGGCTACTACGCCGGCGCCCGCTACCACGGTGCGCTCCAGCTCCTCGTCGAGCCGACCGGGCGCCGGATGACCGGCAAGTGGATCGGGTTCGGGAAGGACTTCGACATCAACTCGGGCCCGTGGGAACTCGTCTTCCAGCACAGCTCCACCAGCAAGGCGGCGCTGGAGCGCTACAGCCGTCCCCCGGAGTGACAGGCGCGCGCCAGCGCCCCGCACAGGGCGTTAAGCGCGGCGGTGCAGGCGTGTTCGGGCGGGGTGCCGTAGCCGACCACCAGCGCCGGGTCCGGCGGCGGCTGCGCGGGTGCCGCCGGATGGCGGAAGGCGGAGAGCGGGTCGAGGGCGACCCCGGCGCGGTCCAGGGCACGCAGCGCGTCCGCCTCGGTGACCCCGGGCGGCAGGCGCAGCACGGCGTGCAGTCCGGCCGCGATACCGGTGGCGCTCACCTCGGGGACCCGCAGGGCCAACTGTTCCACCAGCCGGTCGCGGCGGACACGGTAGCGCTGCCGCATGGCGCGTACGTGGCGGTCGTAGGCGCCGCGTTCCAGGAAGTCCGCGAGGGTGAGCTGGTCGAGGGCGCCGGTGGTCCACTCCGCGGGCGTCTTCGCGGCCAGCACGGCGTCCACCAGGTGCTCGGGCAGCACCATCCACCCCAGCCGTAGCGCGGGGGCGAGGGCCTTGCTGGCAGTGCCCAGGTAGACGACCCGGTCGGGGTCGAGCCCTTGGAGCGCCCCCACCGGGTTCCTGTCGTACCGGAACTCGCCGTCGTAGTCGTCCTCCAGGACCAGTCCGCCGCTCCGGCCGGCCCAGTCGACCACGGCTGCCCGGCGGTCGGGGTGCAGCGGCGCCCCGAGCGGATACTGGTGTGCCGGGGTGAGCAGTACGACCCGTACACCGGTGAACTGCTCCTCGGTGTCGAGGAGTTGCGCGCGGGCGCCGTGGGAGTCGACCGGCAGGGGGCGGGTGCGGGGGCGGGAGGTCTGCTCCAGCAACTCGCGGTGGAAGGGCAGTCCGTACTCCTCGACGGCGATGTCCCCCGGCACCGCCCGGGCCAGCAGTGCGATGCCCTGGGCGAATCCGGCGCAGATGACGATGCGGTCCGGGTCGGGGCGGACTCCGCGGGCCCTGGCGAGATAGTCGGCCAGCGCCTGCCGGAGCTGACCGGCGCCGCGCAGGTCGCCGTGCGAGAAGGCGCCGGCCGGTGCGTCGGTGAGGGCGCGGCGTGCCGAGGTGAGCCACGCCGAGCGGGGGAAGGCCGAGACGTCGGGTGCGCCGGTGCGCAGATCGTGGGCGGGGCGCTGCTGTCCGTGCCGGTCCCGGGCGAGCGACAGCCGGGAGGGCCGCTCGGCGCGGGTCCGGGCGGCCGGGCGGCGCGGGGGCGCCGGGGCCGCGCGGTCCGCCACCCGGGTCCCGGAGCCCTGCCGTGCGGACAGCCACCCTTCGGCCACGAGTTCGGCGTACGCCCCGGCCACGGTGTTGCGCGCCAGGCCCAGATCGGCGGCGAGGGTGCGGGACGAGGGCAGGCGGGTGCCGGGGGCCAGCCGGCCGGTCCGGACGGCGTCGCGGAGCGCGGCCAGCAGGGCGGCGCGGGGGCGGGGCGCCCCGGGGCCCGCCGTGGAGCCGAGATCGAGGTCGAGGTGGAGGTCACTGCCGGTGCGGCGGTCCCGGCGATGCCGAGAATTGGCCCACGAATCTGCCATGGAAGTGGACCATACATCTGAACCACTTCCGCATAGGCTCGCAGCCATGACGACCACACCGCGGATGGACATCTGGCAGACCGCACCCCGGCTGATGAAGGGCATGTATGCCTTCCAGGAGGCCGCGTCGGCGGCGGGACTCGAACCCGTGATCGGCGAGCTGGTCAAGATCCGCGCCTCGCAGATCAACCGCTGCGCCTACTGTCTGGACATGCATCTGGCCGACGCGCGCAAGGCGGGCGAGTCGCAGCTGCGGCTGGACCTGCTCGCCGCCTGGGAGGAGAGCGGCGACCTGTTCACGGAGCGGGAGCGGGCCGCGCTCGCACTGACGGAGGCCGTCACCGACCTGACGGACGGCTTCGTGCCGGACGAGGTGTGGGAGCGGGCCGCCGCGCACTTCGAGGAGGCCGAACTCGCGGCGCTGATCGGCCAGATCGTGGCCATCAACGCCTGGAACCGGTTCAACGTGACCGTGCGGGGCCTTCCGCAGAGCCTGCGGGACGGCGGCCGGGCCGCCTGATGGCCACCGCGGACGACGCGGAGGCCGCTGCCCGGTTCCGCCGGCTGCACCGCGACCGGAAGCCGGGCGAGGCGCTGGTGCTGCCCGGCGCCTGGGATCCGGCCTCCGCCCGGATCTTCGCCCAGGCGGGGTTCTCCGCGCTGGCCACCCCCAGCGCCGGGGTAGCGGCCTCGCTCGGATACGAGGACGGCGCGTGCCCCGCCGACGAGATGTTCGCCGCCGTCACCCGGATCACCCGCGCCGTCACCATCCCGGTGAGCGCGGACATCGAACGGGGATACGGCCTTCCCCCGGCCGAGATCGCCGCGCGCCTCCGCGCCGCCGGGGCCGTCGGCTGCAACCTGGAGGACTCGGCGGACGGAGTGCTGCTGCCTGCCGGGGAGCAGGCCGACTTCCTGGCGGACGTACGGGCCGCGCTGGGCTCCGCACCCTTTCTGAACGCGCGGATCGACGTCTACATCCGGGGCGCGGAGGAGCCGCTCGCGGAGGCGCTGGCACGGGGCAGCGCCTACGTCGCGGCCGGCGCGGACGGGGTGTATCCGATCGGCGCGCCGTCGGAGGACCTCGCGGTCCTCGCCCGCGCGCTGCCGGTGCCGGTCAATGCGCTGGCCGAGGAAGACGGACCCCGCGCCGCGGAGTTGGCCGCCGCCGGTGCCGCGCGGGTCACCTTCGGCGGTGGCCTCGCGGCCCGCGCCTACGCGGGCGTACGCGACCTGGCAGCGGAGCTGCCCCGCGGAGGCTGAGGGAGGGAGTTCGCCCGCTCTCGCCCCCGAGGTTCTCCGGGCGGTCAGACGTCCCGACGTGGTCAGACCTCCCGCCGCGCCCCCGGGGCGGCCTCCGCACTTCCGGGAGCGAGGCGCAGCGCACGCAGTGCCCTGGCGGAGACGTACAGGGGGCGGAGCAGGGCGAAGCCCGCGAGGAGGGCGGTCAGCGCGACGGTCTGGTGGTCGCCGTCGCGGAAACCCCATGCCGTGCCCAGAGCCGCGGCGGTCAGCGCGGCCCACAGGCACATCCTCCGCAGGGCGCGGGGCAGTTCGGGATCGGCCGGGGCAGGACCGGTGGGTGGGACGACGGCGCCTCCGCGGTCGGACGCGGCGGGCACGGGGGAAGGGACAGTGGCAGGGACGGGAGGTTCCTTCGACGGTGCCGCTTCTCCGGACTCGGCCCGGGCCTCGGCATCGGCACGATCGCTCCAGCGCATGCTGTGGCCGACGACGACGGAGAGCCAGGCGAGCGGTGGGGCCAGCACGGCCACCGCGCCCGCGCTCTTCGTCCAGAACGAGCCGACACCGTAGGCGGTGGCCGCCAGCAGGAGCAGGCCGAGGAGGAGGGCGGAGAAGCTCCGGGGATGCAGCAGCGGGTCCCACGGCGGGGTGGGGAGCGCACTCCGCGCCTGTGCCCGGGCGGCTTCGGCCGTCATCGTGGGCATGCGCGCACCGTCCGGGAGCGGTTCGCCCGCGGCGGTCTGCAGCTTGCCCTGTGCGAACCGTCCGTCGTCGAGCAGGAGTACGGCATCGGCGGACGGAGCGCCGTGGGCGCCGCGTCGGGTCGCCCGTGCCGTCCGCTCGGCACGGCAGACCCGGGCCCCGCTGCCGATCAGGGGTGCGGCGGCGTCCGGTGCGAGGACCGCCGGGTCGAGGGCCGGGTCGAGGAAGAACTCCAGGCGCGTGCAGCCCTGGGGGGCCGCTTCCTCTTCGCTCGGCGTCAGCAGGACGAGGCGTGGCGCCGCCTGTTCGAGCGGCTTGCCCTGCTCGCGCCGCTCGCCGTTCGCCGCCCCGGCGCCGACGACCGTCACCGGCAGAGAACGCCCGTGCCCCCGCCGGGTCAGCCCGGCAAGGCCACCGCCTGTCGTCCTGCCCCACGCGGCGGCGAGCGCCAGGCCGATGCCCATGCCCAGGGCGACGATGGTGACCGACACCGGATCGGCCGGGCCGCCGACCTCGGCCTCCAGCTCCGCCCGGTCGTGCGAGGTGATCCAGCCGAGCTCCTTCACGGAGGGGACGTACAGGACCCATACCCGCAACCTGCTGCCCTCTTCGGGCCTGCGTTCGGTCCGCAGGGACACGGTCGTCGTCACCTCGCCGCTGTCGAAGGGGACCGCGATCCGGACATCGTTGAGGAAGTAGGTCGTGCGGCCGCCGTGCGACTCGGTCGACAGGACCTTCTCCACGGGGAGCGCGCGGATCGTGTAGCCGGCCTCCCGCATCCGCCAGGCGTCCGGTGCGAAGGAGAGCGGCGCGGTGACGAGGGCGACCACCACCAGGAGCCAGACGAGGAACCCGCCCCCGATCAGACCAGGGCGCCGCCCGGGCCACCAGTACGCCGTTGCGCCCCGGTCCGGGCGCTTCCGTACGGCTCGGCGCCCGCCGAGGGCCCCGACTGCGGCTGTCCCGAGGCAGCCGACGAGGTCCCAGCGGGGCAGCGGCGTCGATGGCGCGGCGATCATCCGGATCAGCGCCGCCAGTACTCCCAGCGCGCACACCGCGGACCAGATCCACACCGCCCGGAGGCTGCCGTTCATCCGGATCACCCCCGTACGTGCTCGGTGCTCGTTCCTGGGGTCTCAGGCTACAAACACCCGAATGAGAACCAGGAGCCGACGCCCGCCGGAGGGCCCGGGGCGGGCCGGACGACAGGCCGTCCGGCCGCGAGAACACACCGCGCCCCCGTGACGGCGGGCGTCACGGGGGCGGGAGAGGTGGGGATGGCTGCCTCAGGCAGCGAAGCGCAGCATCACTTCTTGGGGATCCACTTCTCCCACGTGGACTTGTTGTCCTTGATCCACTTGGCCGCGGCGTCCTCCGGGTCCATCTTCTTACCGGCGATCATTCCGGCGACCTCGTTCTGGTCCTTGGTGGACCAGTGGAAGTTCTTGATGAACTCGGCGGCCTTGCTGTCACCGTTCGCGAAGTCCTTGTTCATGAACTTCTCGAGCTGGTTGGTCTCGTAGCCGCACTCGGCCTCGGACGCGGGAACCTCGCAGCCCTTGGTGTACTTGGGCAGCGGAACCTCGACCAGGTCGATCTTCTCGTTCATCCACTGCGGCTCCCACCAGTAGGTGAGGAACGGCTTCTTGGCGTCGTAGAGCCGCTTGAGCTCCTTGAGCTGGGCCGCTTCGGCGCCGGAGGGGATGTGCTTGAACTTGAGCCCGAGGTTCTTGATGAGCTCCTTGTCGTGCTGCGAGTAGGACGGGGCGGCACCGATGAAGTGGCCCAGGTCGCCGCTCTCGGAGGTCCTGAAGTCCTTGTAGTGCTTGTTGAGGTTCTTGTAGCTCTTCAGGATGTCGGGGTGCTTGTCGGCGTAGTACTTCGGCACGAACCAGCCGATGTGGCCGACGACGCCGAGGTCGCCGCCGGAGACGACGGTCTTCTTCTCCTCGACGTACTTCTTCTGCTTCTTCGGGACGCCGTGCCAGTCCTCGAGGATGACGTCGGCCTTGCCGCTGTTGAGCGCGTCGAAGGCGACGGGCTCGTCCATCTGCTTGGCCTCGACCTTGACGTCGAGCTCGTCCTCGAGGAGCTTCTTGACGACGGCCGCGTTGGCGGTGGCACCCACCCAGGAGGGCTCGGCGAGGACGACCTTGTCGTCGCCGCCGCCGCTCGCCTTGGTGTCGGCGGCGCAGCCGGTGGTGAGGGCGAGCACGCCCAGCAGACCGACTCCGGCCACTCCGATGGTGCTTACGCGCTTGATTCTCATGCGAATTTCTCTTTCCTGTGGGACGGGATGGGGGGACCCGTCGGGGGGATCTCGGGGGACGGAGGTCTCAGTCGCGGTTGCGCTTCGCGGCCGGCTGGGACAGGCGGTCGAGCATGATGCCGAGGCAGACGATGGCGATGCCGGCGGGGAAGCCCTGCGAGAGGTCGCCCTTCGACAGGCCGCGGACCACCATGTAGCCGAGTGCGCCGCCGCCGATGAGGCCGGCGACGACGACCATCGACAGCACGAGGACGACCCCCTGATTGAGGGCGACCAGCATGGATTTCCTCGCCAGCGGCAGCTGTACGCCGAACAGTTGCTGCATGCCGGTGGCGCCCAACGAGTTGGACGCCTCCATGGCGGCCGGGTCGACGTGACGCAGCCCCTGTGCGGTGATGCGGATGACCGCGGGTGCCGCGTAGATGACCGCGGCGAGGATGCCACCGGTACGGTTCTGGCCGACCAGCGCGATCACCGGGATCAGGTACACGAATTGCGGCATCGTCTGCATGGTGTCGAGCACCGGCCGCATGAGCTTGTCCACCCGTTCGACGCGGGCGCACAGCACGCCGACGAGCACGCCGACGACGATGGTCAGCAGGAGGCCCGCGAGCACCTGCGAGAGGGTGTCCATGGCCACGTCCCACAGCCGCATCCAGCCGACCAGGGCGAGGCAGATCACCCCGGTGAGCGCGGCGCGCCAGGTGCCGACGATCCAGCCGATCACGGCGACGAGCAGGGCCAGCGCCCACCACGGGGTGGTCTGCAGGCCGTCGCGCAGCGGGTTGAGGACGAACTCGGTGAAGCCCTCGGCCCAGGTGATGGTGCCGCCCAGGAGGGGGATGCCGGAGCCCAGGTGGTCGGTGAACCAGTTGACGGCCGTGTCGATGGAGTTGGTGAAGTCGACGACCCAGTTCTCGGGCCACTCGTCTCCGGCGACGGCGGTGCCGATCGCGGCGAAGAGGACGGTGAGTGCGGCGATGCCGCCCCAGACGACGATCCGCAGTTGTGCGGCGGCGCGGGAGAAGCTCGTGGTGGCGACGTCGTCGATCCGCTCGCCGGCCGCGGCCGTGGTGCGGTCCAGCAGCACGGCCAGCAGCACGACGGCGACACCGGCGACCAGCGCGTCGCCGTTCTTCAGCGCGCCGAGCGCCTCGTAGACCTCGGAGCCCAGGCCGCCGGCGCCGATCAGCGAGGCGAGCACGACCATGGACAGACACATCATGATCGTCTGGTTGAGGCCCAGCATCATCTGCTTGCGGGCCAGCGGCAGCCGGGCGGTCAGCAGCCGCTGCCGGGCGTCGGCGCCCAGCGAGGTGGCCGCCTCCAGCGCGGTCGGGTCGGCCTGGCGCAGGCCGAGCGAGGTGAGGCGGGCCATCGGCGGCGCCGCGTAGATCACCGTCGCGATGAGCGCGGACGGGACGCCGATGTCGAACATCAGCACCAGCGGCAGCAGGTAGGCGAACGCCGGCATGACCTGCATGGTGTCGAAGACGGGCCGCAGGAGCTTCTCGAAGCGGTCCGAGACTCCGGAGGCCAGGCCGAGCAGGGCGCCGAGGAGGGCGGCGAGGATGATCGAGACGATCATCAGCGCCAGGGTCTCCATCGTCGGTTCCCACACGTCCAGCACTCCGCACACCGCGAAGACCGCGAGTGCCGTGCCGCCGGTGCGCAGCGCGCGCCGGGAGAGGTCGGCGCCGCCCGCGGCCCAGGCGATCAGGGTGCCGACGACGATGACGCCGACGTAGCTCATCGACTCCAGCAGGCTCAGCAGCGTGTCGTACGAAGCCTGCGCGAAGTTGCTGATGTGCAGCAGGAAGTACAGGAAGATCCAGTGCGATTCGCGGTTGTCGACGAGCCAGTTGTCCAGGTCGTTGAGCGGCGACTGCACGTCGGCGGTCAGCGAGCGCGGCCAGGTGCCGGCGCCGGTGACCAGTGCGCTGACCACGACGACCAGGGCCGCGACCAGCAGTGCGAGGGTCTTGGGGTTGCCGAGGAAGCGGGCGAGCGCCGAGGGCGGTGCGGCTTCCTGCGGGGCCTCGGCGGGCTCCTTCGGGGAGGGCGCGGGGTTCGCGGCCTCGTCCTTGGTGAGGGTCGGGGAGCTCATATCAGCCCCCCGCCGGTATGGACCGCCTCCGCGGTGCTGTGGCGTGTGGCGCTCATACGGCGGCCACCTCCCGTTCCGTGCCGTCCTCGGGTGCGGTGTCCTCGGGGTCGGCGTCCTTGTCGAGCCCGGCGACGACGATCAGCAGGCTCGCGTGGTCGACGACGCCGAGCAGCCGGCCGTCCTCGACGACGCGGCAGTGCTCGCCGGTGCGGGCGACGGTCTCGATCGCGGTCGAGACGAGGGTGTCGGGGGCGATCTCGGTGCCGGTCTTCGCCTCGGCGCCCTCGGCGGGGCGCATCGCGCGGCGCACCGAGATGACCTGCTCGCGGGGGACGTCGCGGACGAAGTCGCGGACGTAGTCGTCGGCCGGGTTGGCGACGATCTCCTCGGGGGTGCCGAGCTGGACGACCTCGCCGTCGCGCATCAGGGCGATGCGGTCGCCCAGGCGCAGTGCCTCGGACAGGTCGTGGGTGATGAAGACCATCGTGCGGCCCTCTTCGTGGTGCAGCCGGATGACCTCTTCCTGCATGTCGCGGCGGATCAGCGGGTCCAGCGCGCTGAACGGCTCGTCGAAGAGCAGCACCTCGGGGTCGACGGCCAGCGCGCGGGCGAGGCCGACGCGCTGCTGCTGGCCGCCGGAGAGCTGGCCGGGGCGGCGCTCGCCCAGTCCGTCCAGGCCGACCTTGGTGACCATCTCGGCGGCGCGTTCGCGCCGTTCGGCCTTGCCCATGCCCTGGATCTCGAGGCCGTAGGCGACGTTGTCGACGACGGTGCGGTGCGGGAGCAGGCCGAAGTTCTGGAACACCATGGAGGCCCGGTGCCTGCGCAGCTCGCGCAGCGCGTCGGCGCCCATGCCGATGACGTCCTCGCCGTTGAACTCCAGCGAGCCGGCGGTGGGTTCGATCAGCCGGGTCAGGCAGCGCACCAGGGTGGATTTGCCGGAGCCGGAGAGGCCCATGACGACGAAGACCTCGCCCTGGTGCACGTCGAAGGAGACGTCGCGGACGGCTGCGGTGCAGCCGGTCTGCTCGCGCAGTTCGCTCTGTGAGAGTCCGGCGTGGGAGGCGTCGTGGGGGATCCGGTCGGCCTTGGGGCCGAAGACCTTCCACAGGTTGCGGACGGAGATGGCGGGGCCCGCCTGGTCGCCGTGCTCGTGTGTGTTCTCGCCGGCTGCCGTGGCTTCAGCGGTCTCGGACATCAGGCAACACCTCCCGGTGCCGTGGTCGCTTGTTTGTCGGTCTGGGTGGGACGGATGAGGTCGACCGCCTTCTCGCCGAGCATCAGCACCCCGATCATCGGGTTGACGGCGGGCATGGTCGGGAAGACGGAGGCGTCCGCGATGCGGATGCCCGTCAGGCCGCGGACGCGCAGCCGGGGGTCGACGACGGCGAGTGCGTCGTCCTCCGCGCCCATCCGGCAGGTGCCCGCCGGGTGGTAGACGGTGTGCGCGGCCTTGCGCACCAGCTCGCTGATCTCCTCGTCGTCGGTCACCTCGGGCCCGGGGAAGACCTCCCGCTTGAGCCACTTGGCGAACGGCTCGGCCTGGGCGACCTTGCGGGCGAGCTTGATGCCGTCGACGAGGGTCTGGCCGTCGTAGTCGAAGCCGTTCTCGTCGGGCTCGAAGTACTTGAAGTCGAGCGCGGGCTTGACCTCGGGGTCGGCGGAGGTCAGGTAGACCCGGCCGCGGCTGCGCGACTTGGGGATGTTGGGGGTCATCGACACGCCGTGCTCGGGGCGTTCGTAGCCCATCCGCTCGGGGTTGTCGGTGAACGGGATCTGGTAGAAGTGGAACATCAGGTCGGGGCCCTGGTGGTCCGGGTCCCGCTTGACGAACAGGCCCGCGTCGGAGTCCATCGCGGAGTTGTCCGGGATCGGCCCGTCGGTCTCCCACACGATCACCGACTCGGGGTGGTCGATGAGGTTCTCGCCGACGCCGGGCAGGTCGTGGACGACGGGGATGCCCAGCTCCTGGAGGTCCTCCCGGCGGCCGACGCCCGAGTGCATCAGCAGCCGCGGGGTGTCCACGGCGCCCGCGCAGACCAGCACCTCGCGGCCGGCGGTCAGCAGCCGCTCCTCGCCGTCCTTGCCGCGTACGTGGACGCCGCTGACGGTCTTGCCGTCGGCGCCGCCGATCTCCAGCTTGTACGCCCACGTCTCCAGCAGGATGTGCAGGTTGGGGCGGTCGCCGGCCTCGATGTGCGGGTGCAGGTAGGCGACGGAGGCGGAGGAGCGCTTGTTGTCCTCCGGGTGGTAGGAGAGGTCGAAGAAGCCGACGCCCTCCTCGAAGGGCTGGTCGTTGAAGCCGACGACCTCGGGAAGGTCGAGGGCGTCCTTCGCGGCGTCGATCCAGTCCTGTGCGATCGCGTTCTGGTCCTTCTTGGCGACGCGCACCACGTTGTTGCGCAGCTTGCCGAAGTAGGGCTCCATGGCCCGGGCACCCCAGCCGGTGGCGCCCGCGGCCTCCCACTCGTCCCAGTCGGAAGGCAGCGGCTTGAAGGAGATCAGGGTGTTGTGCGACGAGCAGCCGCCGAGCACCTTGGCGCGGCTGTGCAGGATGTGCGAGTTGCCGCGGGGCTGCTCGGTGGTCGTGTACTCGTAGTCCAGCTCCCCGCCCAGCAGGCCCAGCCATTTGCGGAGGGTGAGGACCTCGGGCCGGTCGATGTCGGAGGGGCCGCCTTCGATCAGGGCGACGGTGACGTCCGGGTCCTCGGCGAGCCGCGAGGCGATCACCGATCCGGCCGTCCCACCTCCGACGATCACATAGTCATAGCTGGGCATAGGGGTGCTGCTCCTTGAGAACTTCCGGGGAGGGGGCTGGCGGTTGGTACGGGTGCGCCGCGGCGGCTCGACCGGTCGAGCCGCCGTCGCGCTCTGTTCGGGGTCGGGGGTGTGCGCGGTGAAATGGGGCCGGTGGCCGGCCGGGCTCCTTCGCCCGGCTCAGCCTGCGAACCAGCGGACCGGGGCAGGCCGCAGGTTCTCGTACACGTGCTTGGTCTCGCGGTACTCGCCCAGACCGTGGGGGCCCAGCTCACGGCCGATGCCGGACTTGCCGAAGCCTCCCCACTCGGCCTGCGGCAGGTACGGGTGGAAGTCGTTGATCCAGACCGTGCCGTGGCGCAGTCGCGCGGCAACCCTGCGCGCGCGAGCGGTGTCGCCCGAGAAGACGGCGCCCGCGAGGCCGTACTCGGTGTCGTTGGCCAGCGTTACAGCTTCGTCCTCGGTGCTGAAGCTCTCTACCGTCAAGATTGGGCCAAAGGTCTCCTCGCGGATGACCCGCATCCCGCGGTGGCAGTTGTCCAGCACGGTCGGCGCGTAGAAGAAGCCGCCCTCGGGCCGCACCTCGGACGGCTGCGGGCGCTCCCCGCCGCACCGCAGCTCCGCGCCCTCGGCCAGCGCCGAGGCGACGTAGTCCTCGGTCTTCTCCAACTGCTGCCGGGAGACCAGGGGGCCGCACTCGACGCCTTCCTCGGTGCCCCGCCCGAGCTTGATGCGCTGCGCGCGGGAGACGAGCTCGGCGACGAAGCGGTCCTTGACGGACTCCTCGATGATCAGCCGCGCACCGGCCGAGCAGACCTGGCCACTGTGGATGAAGGCGGCGTTCAGGGCCTGGTCGACGGCGGTGTCGAAGCCCTCGTCGGTGGCGCAGGCGTCGGCGAAGACCACGTTGGGGTTCTTGCCGCCCAGCTCCAGGGCGACCTTCTTGGCACCCGCGACGGCGGCGGCACCGGCCTTGGTGCCGCTGACGAGACCGCCGGTGAAGGAGAAGAGGTCCACATCCGGGTGCTCGGCCAGGCGCTGGCCGACGGGCAGGCCCGCGCCGGTGACGATGTTGGCGACCCCGGCCGGGGCGCCGGCCTCGATCACCAGCTTGACCAGGTGGACGGTCGAGAGCGGGGTGACCTCGCTGGGCTTGATGACGAAGGTGTCGCCGGCCGCCAGCGCCGGGGCGACCTTCCAGCTCGCCTGGAGCAGGGGGTAGTTCCAGGGGGTGATCATGGCGCAGACGCCGACGGGTTCGTGCACGACCACGCTGTGCACATCCGGGCTGCCGGCGTCCACGACCCGGCCGCCGGACTCGTTCATGACCAGGTCGGCGAAGTAGCGGAACGCGTTGGTGACGTCGTCCACGTCCACCCGGCCCTCTTCGAGGGTCTTGCCGGTGTCCCGGGACTCGGTCAGCGCGATCTCCTCCCGGTCCCGCTGGAGGAGGTCGGCGACGCGGCGCAGCAGCGCGGCGCGCTCAGCGGTGGGCGTGTGCGGCCAGGGGCCCTCGTCGAACGCGCGGCGGGCCGCGGCGACCGCCGCGTCGGTGTCCGATGCGTCGCCCTCGGCGACGACGGCGAGCGTGGAGGCGTCCGCGGGGTCCAGCACCTCCCGGGTGCCGCCGGCTGCGGCCGTGCGCCACGCGCCATCGATATGAATGCTCTCCAGAACGGACACCTTCGGTACTGCCTTCCGTTACTTACCGCTTTCTCCGGGGTGGCCCCGGTGCCCCCGTTGGGGGCTTTTGCCACAGCCTTGGGCCGATGGCAATCGGGAACCCTGCCCCGTTCTTCCGGTTGCATGTCCAGAAACCGTCGCCAAGTGGCCTTCATCACGGGTCGAAGTGCGGCACCCCCTGGCGGACCGTACGGTGAGTACGTCTTTGTCCGTATTTGGCAGCCCGGTGCGCCGGCCCGGCGCCACCGGACTCCCCTCCGGCGGATCGGAGCCAGCAATGCGTAAGCAGTACCGAACCTCACTGGTTGTAGCCGTTTGCGCTGCGGCGACGGCCTCCGGCGGACTCATGGCCCCGGCCCATGCCGCCGCCACGGCCACACAGCGTGACGGGCCGGATATCGAAGAGTTGTCGGGCGAGGAAATAGCGGAAAAAGCGTCGCACGAACTGAATTCCGCACACTCCATGCGGCTCAGAATGAAAGCACCGGATCTCCGGCTCGACCTGACTCTCGACGAAAAGGCGAACTGCTCCGGAGAAGTCGGGGTCCCGGGCAAGGGTTCCATGCGGCTCATCAAGCGCGGCGGCACCGTCTGGATCAAGCCGGACGCCGCGTTCTGGCGGGCGCAGCTCGGCCCCGAGAAGGGTGCGAAGGCGGCCGAGAAGTTCAAGGGACACTACATCAAGGGCAGTGCGCAGGGCAGCGACAAGCTCGGCGGCGGGGGCCTGGCCACGGCCTGCGACCTGAACGCCTTCCGCGCCGCCTCCGGAGTGTCCGGCTCCTCCGGCCCCCGCTGGAAGCGGGGCCACGAGGGGGACGTGCACGGCCACCACGCCGTCCCCGTCACCCGCGCCCGACAGCAGGCCCGCGTCACCATGCACGTCTCGACCGAGGGCAAGCCCTATCCGCTGCGCCTGGAGCGGAAGGCGGGCAGCAACCACGACGAGATCGATCTGGGCCGCTTCAACCGGCCCGTCTCCCGCGCCACCCCGCCCGAGGACCGCACCGTCTCCGTCGAGCAGCTCCGCCGGCACCTGGGCGGCTCCGGCCAGGACGAGCCCCCCTCGGAGTCGGTGTAGCCGGGAGTCGGTGCCGCCGAAGCCCGGGAGGCAGGTGACCGGGCCTCCGGCGGCCGGGCCTACCGCGTGGTCAGGCCTGGGACTCCGGCGCCCGGTCCTCGTCGTCCGGAGCGCAGGCGGCCGCGACCGCCACCCCGTCCTCGTAGAGGTGGTAGCGCACCACCAGCCCCCGCTCGACGGTCAGCCGCAGCGCGAAGGGCGAGACGAACTCCTTGCCCGTCGCGCGGACCCGGCCGGCCAGGTTGCCGGTCACGACCGCCTCGTCCCCTTCCACGACGAGCGCCTCCAGGGGCCGCCCGCGGGGCGCCATCGGCTCCACCCCGGCGGCCAGCTCCCGGAAGTGCGCGGCCACGTCCGCACGGGTCGGCCGCGGACGCACCCAGGGCACCGCGGGATTGTCGGCGATCATCCAGTCCACCTGCTCGGCGAAGAGCGCGGCGATCCCGTCCGGGTCCCCCGCACCGACACGGGAGAGGAACTCCTCGACGACGGTCCGGGCGTCCGGGGCGGGGGCGCCGGTGACGGCGTCCGCCGCGGTCGCCGGGCCGGTCACCGGTCCGTTCTCCGGGGCGGCGGTCGCCGGTCCGTTCGTCGGAGCGGTCACCGCGGGCGTGGGGTCTGTCTGCGTTCCGGCCATGACCCGAGGATCCCCGTCCGGCGGTGGCGGCGCGATTACCTGCCGGGTCATCGACGGACGCCCCGCGGCACGGGCACCCGCGGCCGAGTCGGCCGGGCCGTCATTCCTGGGCCCGCAGCAGGTCCTCGCCCGCCGCGGTGCGGTGGTAGAGCACCGAACGGCCCGCCCGGCGCCCCTGGATCAGCCGGGCGTCCCGCAGCACCCGCAGGTGACGGCCGACCGAGCCCAGCCCCTGCCCGGTGAGGGTGACGAGTTGCGTGGTGCTCTTCGGGGAACCGAGGAGCACCAGGACCGCAGCCCGCGCGGGACCGAGCAGCGCCCCCAACGCCTCCGGAACGGACGGATGTCCGGCGCCGGCGAGCGCTCCGGAACAGGGGTAGACCACGGCGTAGCGGGGGCGGACCCCGGTGGCCGGACGGGCCTGTCCCTCCGGCACGCCGACCGGGAGCGCCTCCCAGCTCACCCATCCGGTGTGCGGTGTGACGGGGACGAACATCAGCCGTGCGCCGTCCAGTTCGCGCGGCGGATAGTTCCGCGCGTTGATCTGCAGGCGGCTCCCGCCGAGCCAGCGCATCCCCGGCCGCAGGTCGCTCAGCGCAGCGGCCCAGCCGCCCCGGCCGAGTTGCGCGGTGCGCGCCACCACGTCGGCCTCGATGATCCGGCGACGCCGCGGCCAGTACGGCAGCACCGTCTCGCGCCACACCCACTCCAGGGCGTCGGCGGTGCGGAGCGGCAGGTCGTCGCGGCGCAGGATGTCCGGCAGCGGTCCCGATCCCAGCGACACCAGCAGGTCGGCGCGGGCCACCTGCGGCGGGGTCGCGCGTATGCACGCGAGTTCCTCCTCGAAGGAGGCGGCAGCGGCGCCGGGGTCGGGTGGTGGGGTGAGGAAGTCCGCGTTCCAGGTGGGGCCGAGCGCGGCGCGGACGAGCTGTTCGGTGACCGGATCGGCGGCCTGGCGGGCGCGGTAGGCGGGCCGGTGGGCGGCGAGCCAGGCGCGTTCACCGGGGTGAGCCGCACTGCCGCGCTCCAGCACCTTGAGGGCCGCGATCGTCTCGGCGAGCGGGGACACCACGAAGCGGCTGCCCGCCAAGGTGTCGGCGCTGACCTGCCACCATCCCATGTCCCCCGCCACCCCCTGCCGATCCGCTCCGTCGATCCGTCCCGCCGATTCGTGCCGCCGGTTCGTTTCGCCCCCCTCGCCGCCCGTACCGAGGGTGCGTCCGCGTCGAGGTTTCGCTCTGCCGCGAAACAGTAACCGGCAGCCGCCGTCCTCCCGAGACTTCCCGCCATGCGCACCTACCGCGAACTCTTCCTGGTCCCCGAGTTCCGTCCGCTCTTCCTCACCAGCACCTTCCAGGTGGCCGGTCAGACCGTGAGCGGCCTGGCCCTGGGAACCCTGCTCTACACCGCCACCGGCTCCCCACTGCTGTCGTCGCTGGCGATGTTCGGCCCCTCGCTGGCCCAGCTCATCGGTGCGGCGACCCTGCTCTCGGCCGCCGACCGGCTGCCGCCCCGCGCCGCGCTGACCGGGCTGCTCCTGGCGTTCTCGCTGGGTACCGCCGCGCAGACCCTGCCGGGGCTGCCCGTCGCGGGGTCGTTCGCCCTGCTGCTGATACTCGGGATTCTGGTTTCCCTGGGCGGCGGGGTGCGCTACGGGCTGCTCTCCGAGATCCTCCCCAAGAACGGCTACCTCCTCGGCCGCTCCGTGCTCAACATGTCCAACGGCGTCATGCAGATCGGCGGCTACGCGCTCGGCGGGCTGCTCGTCACCGTCCTCTCGGCGCGCGGCGCCCTGCTGGTGGGGGCGGCGCTGTATCTCGCGGGGGCGGTGACGGCGCGACTCGGCTTCGGGCAGCGTCCGCCCCGCGCCGCGGGCCGCCCCTCCCCCGCCGAGACCTGGCGGACCAACTCGCTGCTGTGGTCCTCCCCCGCCCGCCGGGTCGTCTACCTCGGGCTGTGGGTGCCCAATGGCCTGGTGGTCGGGTGCGAATCGCTCTTCGTGCCGTACGCGCCGCGGGAGGCCGGGCTGCTGTTCGCCTGCGGGGCGGTGGGCATGCTGGCCGGGGACACGGTCGTCGGCCGCTGGCTGCCGCGGTCCTGGCGGGGAAGGCCGGCGGTGCCGATGCTCGCGCTGCTCGCCGCTCCCTATCTACTGTTCGTGCTGCACCCCGCGGTGCCGTTCGCGGCAGGACTCGTGATGACAGCCTCCTTCGGCTTCGGCGCCAGTCTGCTGCTCCAGGAGCGGCTGATGAAGCGGACGCCGGAGGAGCTCAGCGGCCACGCGCTGGGCCTGCACTCCTCCGGGATGCTGGCCATGCAGGGCGTGGGCGCGGCGCTCGCGGGCGCGGTCGCGGAACGCACCTCCCCCGCGACCGCCATGGCTCTGGTCGCCGCCCTCTCCCTGACGGTGACTCTCGGTCTCGCGCGGGGCCTCCGGGCAGCGGACCACCGAAACCGCCGCCCGGGACGGGGAGCCCGGCAGGATCCGTACGAGAGGAGCTGACCGGTACCGCGGGAGGGCCTCTCCGTGAAACTCCTTTTCGAAGACCGGCATGGCAGCCATCCGAGCGGCAAGGCGAAGAACCGGATCGTCGCGAGCGCGACGGAGAACCCGCGGAAGGCGGAGCAGCTTTCCTTACGGAGCCAGGGAGGCCCACCGGCATGTCGAGGGACGGTCACAGAGGGGGACGGCCGAGTACGGAGGAGCACCGCGGGGAGCTGGCCGAGGACGACGCCGTACGCGCGCTGCTCCTGCTGATGCCGCGTATCGTCAGCCGGTTCAGGCGCCTGCCGGTACCGGAGGAGTTGCAGGCCCTCGCGCTGGCCCCGCGGCACCTCTCCCTGCTCTCGTACCTCCTCTTCGACGGCCCGGCCGGCGTCAACGACCTGGCCACCCGACTGGAGGTCGCCCCGACCACCGTCAGCCTTCTGGTGGGCGAGCTGAGCCGGAAGGGCGTGCTGGAGCGGCGGGAGGACGAGAACGACCGGCGCCGTCGGATCGTGAGCATCACCGCGACGCACCGCCCCACCATCTCCCGGTGGCTGGCCCGCGGCGCCGACGCCTGGCGCCAGGTGCTGGCCGGCCTCTCCCCCGCCGAGCGGGCCTCGCTCGTCACCAGCCTGCGCGCCTACGAGAAGGCGATGGCCGAGGAGGAGGCCGCCGAGGCGGACCACGCGGACGAGGCGGGAGAGCAGGGGGCCAAGGCGAGCTGACCGCACCCGGCACACCTCGCCCGACGCCGTACATCGCGTGGCGGAAAAGCCCGCGGGCCCGCACGGATCGCCGGATCCGTGCGGGCCCGCGGGCGACGGTGCCGCGGTCGGCTCAGACCAGGCCGAGACCGCTGACCGCGTCCCGCTCCTCGGTCAGCTCCTGGACCGAGGCGTCGATGCGGGTGCGGGAGAACTCGTTGATCTCCAGGCCCTGGACGATCTCGTAGGCGCCGTCCTTCGTGGTCACCGGGAAGGAGGAGATGATGCCCTCGGGCACGCCGTAGGAGCCGTCCGAGGGGATGCCCATGGAGGTCCAGTCGCCCTCGGGGGTGCCGTTGACCCAGGTGTGCACGTGGTCGACGGCGGCGTTCGCGGCGGAGGCGGCCGAGGAGGCGCCGCGGGCCTCGATGATGGCCGCGCCGCGCTTGGCGACGGTCGGGATGAACTCGTCGGCCAGCCACTTCTCGTCGTCCACGAGCTGCGCGGCGTTCTTGCCGGCGATCTCCGCGTGGAAGATGTCCGGGTACTGGGTGGCGGAGTGGTTGCCCCAGATCGTCAGCTTCTTGATGTCGGCGACGGTGGAGCCGGTCTTCTTCGCGAGCTGGGTGAGGGCGCGGTTGTGGTCCAGGCGCGTCATGGCGGTGAACCGCTCGGCCGGTACGTCCGGCGCCGCCGAGCGGGCGATCAGCGCGTTGGTGTTGGCCGGGTTGCCGACCACCAGGACCTTGATGTCGTCGGCCGCGTGGTCGTTGATGGCCTTGCCCTGCGGCTTGAAGATGCCGCCGTTGGCCTCCAGCAGGTCGCCGCGCTCCATGCCCTTGGTGCGGGGCCGGGCGCCGACGAGCAGCGCCACGTTGGCACCGTCGAAGGCGACGTTCGGGTCGTCGGCGATGTCGATGCCCTGGAGGAGCGGGAAGGCGCAGTCGTCCAGCTCCATGGCGGTGCCCTCGGCCGCCTTCAGCGCGGGGGTGATCTCCAGCAGGCGGAGCTTGACGGGGACGTCGGGGCCCAGCAACTGGCCGGAGGCGATCCGGAACAGCAGCGCGTAGCCGATCTGGCCTGCGGCGCCGGTGACGGTGACGGTGACGGGGCTGACGGGAGTGCGGGTCATGGCGTTCTCCGTAGTACCTGACGTGGCTGGCGGGTGGCCGGAAGTCTCTCTACGTCAAGAGACCCATCGGCCAGGCTATCCGACCCCCCGCCCCGCGTACCCCCGGGTCCGCTCAGCGCACCTTCTTGCCCGGCACCGTGCAGCCCTTGCCGCCCGCCGCCAGCGTCGCGCAGGCCCGCGCCTCGTCCTGCGTGCCGACGGAGACCATCCTGGTGTAGGCGTCGTTCGTGTCCGTCACCTCGTCGCTCTCCGACTGGCCGCCCGGGCCGCTGATCCGCAGCGCGTCCCCGGACTTCGCGCTGGTGATCCGGGCCCAGGACGCCTTGCACACCGTGCTGTGCCGGACCTCGACGAAGCTGCGGCCGACCCAGGCCGAGCTGCTGGTCGCGGCGTGCTCGCCGCCGCAGCCCATCGCCTCCGGATCCTTGCCGGAGCAGTCCTCTCCCGAGCACTTCACCCCGGCGGGAAGCTGGGGCGCACTCCGGCTTGGGGTGGGCTTCGGGGGTGCGGCCTCCTCCTTGCCGTCTTCGCCGGGGTCGAAGAAGAGCACGGCGCCCGCGGCGACGACGAGGACGGCCACCAGGGATGCGAGCAGCACGGTGATCCTGCGCCGTCCGCCCGACGGTTTCGCGGCGCGCTCGCCCGGCGCAGCGTGGTCGTCCCCGGCTCCCCGTGCGGCGGCCGGTGCGCCTCCGCCCGCGGCGGACGGCACTCCGGTGCCGCCCGGCGCGCCACCGGTGGCCTGGCCGCCGCCCGGGCCGCCACCGACCGGGCCGGCGGGCCGCCCGCCGGTCGCGGGTGCGGGGGTGCCCCAGTCGGTCGCGTCGGACCTGTGGCGCCGCTCCCGCGCACGCGCCTTCTCCGCGCTCGTCTTGTCCACGCTCGTCTTGTCCGCGCTCGTCTTGTCCGCGGCCGCGTTGTCCTGGCTCGCGCTGTCCGGGGCCGGCTGGTCCGCGGCCCTCCGGTCGGTGCCCGCCTTCTCGCCCGCCGCACGGATGGCGTCCATGCGCAGGACCGCCGTCTCCACGTCCTGGCCGCCGGGAGCGTCCCCGGTACCGTCCCGGCCCGGCGCCGCGCCCTGGTCCGGTGTGCCTCGCTGCGGGGGCACGCCGCGGTCGGGCCCGGCGCCCTGGTGCTGCGGGGCGGACCGGTGCGGAGGGGCGGACCGGTGCTGCGGAGTCGCCTGGTGCGGCACCGCGGGGGTACCGCCGTCCGCTGCGGGCTCCTCCCGGGCGGGAATGCCGTCCTCGGGCGCGGCACCCTGCTCCGGGCCCCTGCCCTTGCGCCGCTTGCGCCCCTTCCCGCGCGCCTGCTCCGGTGCCTCGTCCAGCGCGGCCCGCGCCTGAGCGATCTGAATGGCCTCCAGCGTGGTGTCGCGGCGCATCTCGCTCCGGCTCCACGCGCGTTCGGCGAGCTCCCACATGGTGCCGAGGTGCCGCACATCCGTCCCGGTCACCTCCGCGAGGGCCTGCGTGGCGCCACGGGGCGGCAGCAGCCGGCCGTTCAGATAGCGCTCCCACGACGACTTGCTGTACCCGGTCCGGTCGGCGACGGTCGCGACACTCAACCCGCTGCGGTCGACGAGCCGCCGCAACTGGCTCGCGAACTCACGGATCTGCGGATCCAGATCCTCCGGTAGCGACCTCCAACGAGGCATGGCCTCCCCCTTGTCCGCGAGTGCGCTCTCAGCATTCCTTCCCCCGTGTCGCGCCACGGCCCCAGGTGCTCGTTCGCGCAAACGCCCCCTAGTCTGCCAGCCGTTCCGGACCCCAACGGTCCACGCACGGCCCCCGGGTGGGCCGTGCCGTCCGACGGCACGTGCGGGAGCGGGCTCCCGGCACCGTACGGACTGCCTCGGAAGCCACCTGCGTCGGGCCGGCAGACCGGCGGACCGGGGACGACGACGTGACGGTCCGCCCCACGAGGTGCGGGCGGGCCCGCGCGTGGGGGCGCGGCGGCGCCGCGCCCCCACGGAGCGCCCGTCAGCGCACGGTGAAGTGCACGATGGTGTCCAGGAACGGCAGCGAGAGCCACGGGCGCGGCTGGGCCATCAGGGCCAGCAGCACGATGGCGAGGCCCAGCACGCCGTAGGTGATCATGTCGGTGAAGCGCGAGCGCACCGCCAGCATGCCGACCGAGGGCTTGCCCCAGCGCAGCAGCGCCCCGGCGACCAGCGACAGGCCGATGACGAGCGTGCCCGCGCGGAACTCCGCGATCGTCACCAGCAGTCCGGCCAGCACCCCGAGGCACACGGCCAGCAGCGGCCACTGCCGATACGGCGCCGGGCGGTGCCCTCCTATGGCGCGCCCTCCGCCCTCGGGACGCGCGGTGTCCCGGGTCAGCACCGGGAAGCGCCGCGACGCCTTCTTCGGTGGAGCCGCCTCCTGCCCCGCCATCGCGGAGTCTCCCTTCCGTCCGCCGTTCCCGGCGCCGTTCCGGTCGTCGTTCTCCTCGTCGTGCCCGCCACTGCCCGTGCCACCGGTCCGGCCGCCGCTCGCGTCCTCTTCAGCACCGGTCCGGCCGCCGGCCCCCTCGGCGTCGACGCCGGTCAAGCCCTGGTCGCGGTCGGCCGGGCGGCGGTCGCCCTCTTCCATGACGGCGTTCTCCCCGAGCGCGCTCAGCCGGCCGCCGCCTCGGCCGCCTCCACCACGTTCACCAGCAGTTGCGCCCGGGTCATCGGGCCGACGCCGCCCGGATTGGGCGAGATCCAGCCGGCGACCTCGGCCACCCCCGGGTGCACGTCGCCCGCGATCTTGCCGTTCTCGTCCCGGCTGACCCCCACGTCCAGTACGGCGGCGCCCGGCCGGATGTCCTCCGGCTTGATCAGGTGCGGTACTCCGGCCGCCGCGACGACGATGTCCGCCTGGCGCAGCAGCTCCGGCAGATCGCGGGTCCCGGTGTGGCACTGCGTCACCGTGGAGTTCTCGCTCCGCCGGGTCAGCAGCAGCGGCAGCGGGCGGCCCGCGGTCACCCCGCGTCCGACCACCACCACGTGGGCGCCGTTCAGCTCGACGCCGTAGCGGCGCAGCAGCACCACCATGCCCTGCGGGGTGCAGGGCAGCGGCGCGGGCTTGTTGAGCACCAGGCGGCCCAGGTTGGTCGGGTGCAGGCCGTCGGCGTCCTTGGCCGGATCCATCAGCTCCAGCACCCGGTTGACGTCGATGCCCTTGGGCAGCGGGAGCTGGACGATGTAGCCGGTGCAGGTCGGGTCCTCGTTCAACTCGCGGACGACCGCCTCGATCTCCTCCTGGGTCGCCGTCGCGGGCAGCTGCCGCTGGATGGAGTTGATGCCGATCTGCCGGCTGTCGCGGTGCTTGCCCGCGACGTACTTCTGGGAACCGACGTCCTCACCGACGAGCAGCGTGCCCAGGCCGGGCGTGACGCCCTTCGCCTTGAGCGCCTCGACGCGGGTGGTCAGGTCGGACTTGATCGCGGCGGCGGTGGCCTTGCCATCGAGAATCTGGGCGGTCATGCGCCCCATCCTCGCGGATCCGGGCCGCTGGTCTCCACTCAGGTACCGCCGATCCCGCCCTGTGGTGTCCGGCGGGGGCGCCGGACCGCGTGCGGAGCGCCGCGCGCGGAGCTCAGGGCCCGGAGGCCGGGTGCATACCGGGGCACGTGGGTCGGGCGCGCGGTGCCGCCGTGCGCTCCCCCGCCGCGCGCGGTGCGATCCCGTGTCACCCGCGCGGCGTCCCGTTGGCAACGGGACGGCAAAGGTCGGTTCATGTGCCTCTCTGCTCCCCCTACGCTCCGTTGCGAACGCGTACTGAGGGTCAGTAGCGTGCGGGACGTGTTCAGCGTGATCATCGTCCCGGACGGGTGCCGGGGACTCGAGGCGCAGCACCGGCTGGAGCCGGGCCACACGCTGCGCTTCGGGCGTACGGCACCCACCGGCAGCGGCCTGGCCCTCTCCCACCCCGCCGTCGCGTGCGCGGCCGGCGAGATCACCGCCACCGGCGCCTTCTGGATACTCACCAACTTCAGCAGCGATCAGACCTACCTCGTCGAGAACCCCGAGGGCGCGGGGGAGCACATCAGGGTCGCACCCGGCCGCGCGGACGCCCCGGTCCCCTTCGAGTTCGCCCGCGTTCGCCTGTGCGCGGGCGAATCGGGGGCCGGCTGCGGATTCGATGTGCTGGCGCCACGCCACGACTACCTGGCGTCCGCCGACTCCCTCGTCGGCGGCTCACGGTCCCGGGCGAAGCGCGCCGCCGCGCTCCTTCCCGAGAGGGCGCACGCGGGCGGGACGCAGGGGGAGGGGAACCGGCGCGAGGACGGGACCGGACTCCCGGCCGAGGGCGTCACCGGAGGCGCGGCCGAGGACCGGACGCAGGGCTGGAGCTTCGACCCCTTCCCGCGGCCCTACCCGTTGGACCACACCTGCCACTACTTCCTCGTCCTGGCGGCGCTGTGCGAGGCGAGCCTGCGCGGGGACGCCGCTGCCCCGGTGCCGGACGTCGTGGAACTGACGGAGCGGCTGCGCCCGGTGTGGCCGGACGTCTCCCCCGCGGCCGTCGCCTGGAACATCGACTACCTGCGGCTGAAGCTGCGACTGCGCGCACCGGACGGCGCGGAGAGCGTCCGCGGGGCGCTGGTGCGGTTCGCGCTCCGGTTCGACCTCGTACAGGAAGCGCATCTGGCGGTGCTGGACAACGGGTTGGCCCACGCGGGTGCGGGCTGGGAGAGCAGCGCCGGGGCGTACTGAGCGCTGCGACTTCGTCACAGCCGGAGAAGTCGGCTGGACAGTCGGACAGTCGGACCAGCAACATTGGTGCACGGCGTCGGGCAGTGCAGGGAGGGCCGACGGTGCGGCGCCGTACCGGGGGGCAGCGACATTGCTGAGGGCAGGCCGTGATTCTCCGGAATTACTCGGCCCCATCCGCTCCTCGACACCGTCGGAGGAACCAGCCCGTGAGCTACCCCCCGCCACCCGGCCAGCAGCCCAATCCCTATACGACGCCCCAGCAGGGCGGCCAGGGCGCTCCCTACGGATACCCGGGGCAGGGCGCCGGCCAGCCCGGCTATGGCCAGCCCGGGTACAGCCAGCCCGGCTACAGCCAGCCCGGCTACGGCTACCCCGGCGGGGTGCCGCCGTACCCGGGCGGGGGTCCCGGCGCGGGCATGCAGCCGACCGTCAGCATGCCCGGCCAGGTCGTCACGGCGCGTGTGCTGTTGTTCGTGGCGGGCTCGATGTGGGCGCTGCTGGCCGTGATCGTCTTCTTCCTCGGGCTGGTGGCCAACGACGCCGTCAACGACCTCCCCGGAGTGGACGCCGCAGGCGGTGCGGCGCTGGGCGTCGCGTTCATCGGGCTCCTGATCTTCGGCGGGCTCGCGGCGCTGCACATCGTGCCCGCCTCGATGTTCGGGAAGGGCCGGGTCGGGACCCGCGTCACCGCGATCATCGCCGCGTCGGTCAACGCCCTGCTGCCGCTGCTGGGTTGCTTCGGCGCGCTGGGCAGCGCCGTGGGTGGCGAGGACGCGGCGAGCATCTTCTTCTGGTACATCCTGTGGCTGGCCACCGCGGTCGTGACGCTGGTCTTCTGCTGCCTGGGCCCGGCGAGCCAGTGGTTCAACCGGCCGCAGTACTGAGCCGACGACCGGAGGCCGCGGTCCGGCGGCGTCCGCAGGCGTGAAAGGGGGCGGGCCCCGCACCGCGGGATGCTGTTGGTAAATCCGGGGCCTACGCCTTCTTCGCCCCGTCGATCGTCTGGTCGGCGGGGCGAAGTCGTGCGAAATGACTGGTGCGGGTGCGTGCTCGTGGGGTGCCGGTGAGGTGGGCGTCGACGCGGGCGAGGTTGATCGCGGCGCCGGTGAGCTGGTGCTGGAGGCTGGTCTTCGTCAGACCGCGGTAGCGGGATCTGCGCAGGCCGCAGCGCTGAACGCCCTGGGCGATGGTGCCCTCGACCCCCGCCCGGACCTTGTAGCGTTCCTTCCATTCGTCGCTCTTCTGCTCGGCTCTGGCCGTCTGAAGCGCGTGGTGTTCGTCGTGATGGCGTAGTCGCAGCTCACGGCTCTTGCCGGAGGGCGAGTTGATGCACTCCCGCCGCACCGGACAGGGACGGCAGTCAAGCACGGAGAACCGGACCCGCAGCACGGGCTGTCCTGTCTGGGAGAGCCGTTCGCTCCAGTTGATGCTGGTCTTGCCGCCGGGGCAGGTGGCCTGCTTGCTGCCCCAGTCGATGATGAAGGCGTCCTGGCCGAAGCCACTGTCCGTGCTGGACTGGGCGCTGTTATCGGCCTGGAGCGGCCCGTGCAGGGCGATGCCGTGCTCGTCCCGGGCGCTGATCAGGGTGGCACCGGTGGGATAGCCGGCATCTACCCAGTGCTCGCCGGGCGTGCAGTCCCGTGCGGTGAGCTGGGTGTGGATCGTCTCGGCCATCGACCGGTCGGAGACGGTGGCCACCGTCGTGGCGACGTTCGTGATCAGGTTCGGGGTGTCCGGTTCGCAGGTCTCGGTGAGGTGGACCTTGTAGCCGTCCCACGCCGTATCGCGTTTGATGCTGGTGCGCGCGTCGGTGTCATAGGGGGTGACCGGGCGCAACGCGCCCGGCGGGCGGTCTTTTGGGTCCCGCCGCCTCACCTCACCTTCCACCTGGTGGAAGTGCTGGACCCACATCTGCCGCAGCGTCTCCACCTCGGCGAGGGCGCGGAGACCGTCGGGGGCGCCGGGCGCGAAGACGGCTGCCAGCAGGCGTGTTCCGTCCAGGCCGATCCGTAGCCCGACCTCGTCCCGCTTCGCCCGGCTGGTGGGGAACCGGCTGTCCTCGGCCCTCGTCGCGTAGTGCCTGAACCAGTCGGGCTCGGCGACACCGGCCAGCCAGTCCGGGGCCGTCTGCGCCAGCGCGTTCAGCGCCGACCGCAGCGTCTCCGCCACCATCTCCAGCCAGCACAGGTCACGCGCCGCCGACAACACGTGCGTGGAGTCCGTGCGGGCCCGGCCCGCCTTCTTGACCAGCCCCTTCTCGCGGGCTGCTGTCAGGATGCCGTCCAGCACCCGGCGTCCGCCGTCCGCCTGGGCGAGCCGGTCCCTGAACTCCGACAGAACCGAGAAGTTGAAGCCCGGATCATCCAGTTCCAGGCCGAGCGCGTACTTGACATCGATCCGCGCCCGCACCGCCTCCGCGGCCTGCCGGTCGGTCAGCCCCTCCACGAACTGCAACACTGACACCAGCGCCAGTCCGGCCGGTGACCAGGCATGACGCCCCCGGGCGGGGAAGAGATCCGCGAACTCCTCATCCGTGAACAACGGCCCCAGTCCGTCCCGCAGCCGGATCGCCAGGCTCCCCTTCGGAAACGCGGCCCGCGCCACCCGCACCGTCTCCGCCGGGATCTCCCCAGACCCCTTCGGCTGCATCGACATCCGCACCCACCCCATACGACAACGTCGGCCTTCAAGACCACAACCGGGTCTTGAAGGCCGACGTCACGTACAGGCCCCGGATTTACCAACAGCATCCCGCGGTGCGGGGCCCGCCCCCTTTCACGTGCCGAATCCTCGTGTCCCGGATCCTGGTGTGCCGGCCCGGACGCCGAGGTCCGGGGCGGCGCTCAGTGGAAGAAGTGCCGCGTCCCGGTGAGGTACATGGTCACGCCCGCCTTGGCCGCGGCCTCGACCACCTGCTCGTCACGGACCGAGCCGCCGGGCTGGACGACGGCGCGCACGCCCGCCGCGGTCAGCACCTCCAGCCCGTCGGGGAAGGGGAAGAACGCGTCCGAGGCCGCGTAAGCGCCGCGCGCCCGCTCCGCACCGGCGCGCTGGACGGCGAGTCGGGCCGAGTCGACGCGGTTGACCTGGCCCATTCCGACACCCACAGTGGCGCGGTCCTCGGCGAGCAGGATCGCGTTCGACTTCACCGCCCGGCAGGCCCGCCAGGCGAAGGCGAGCTCGGCCATTTCGTCGGCGCCGAGCGCCTCGCCCGCGGCCAGGGTCCAGTGCGCCGGATCGTCGCCCGCCGCCTGGAAGACATCCTTGGCCTGCGCGAGGACGCCGCCGTCGACGGGACGGAACTCGACCGGTGCGGCCGGTGCCTCCGGGCAGCGCAGCACGCGGATGTTCTTCTTGCGGGAGAGTGCCTCGAGAGCCCCGTCCTCGTAGTCGGGGGCGACGACGACCTCGGTGAAGATCTCCGCGACCTGCTCGGCCATCTCCCGTGACACCGGCCGGTTCACGGCGATCACGCCGCCGTACGCGGAGAGCGGGTCGCAGGCGTGTGCCTTGCGGTGCGCCTCGGCGACCTCCGCGCCCACCGCGATGCCGCAGGGGTTGGTGTGCTTGATGACGGCGACACACGGCTCGGCGTGGTCGTAGGCGGCGCGGCGCGCGGCGTCGGTGTCGACGTAGTTGTTGTACGACATCTCCTTGCCGTGCAGCTGCTCCGCCTCGGCCAGTCCGCCGTCGCCCGAGGTGTAGAGCGCGGCGGGCTGGTGCGGGTTCTCGCCGTACCGCAGCACGTTCTTGCGCTGGTAGGTGACGCCGTGGAAGGACGGGAACGGGTCGTGCTTCCGGGCGCCCTCGCCCGCCGTCCCGGTCGCGGCACCGGACTCGGCGGCGTCGGCGGACTCGGCGGCGTCGGCGTAGCCGGAGAACCAGCCGGCCACCGCGACGTCGTAGGCCGCGGTGTGCTGGAACGCCTCGCCCGCCAGCCGCTTCCGTGCCGCCAGGTCGAAGCCGCCCCCTTCGACAGCGGCGAGGACCTCGCCGTAGCGGTCCGGATTGACGACGACCGCCACGGACGGGTGGTTCTTGGCCGCGGCGCGGACCATCGAGGGCCCGCCGATGTCGATCTGCTCCACGCAGGCGTCGTCGGAGGCGCCCGAGGCGACGGTGTCCGCGAACGGGTAGAGGTTGACGACCACCAGCTCGAACGGCTCGACGCCCAGCTCGCCCAACTGCTCGCGGTGCGCCTCCAGCCGCTGGTCGGCGAGGATGCCCGCGTGCACGCGCGGGTGCAGCGTCTTGACCCGCCCGTCCAGGCACTCGGGGAAGCCGGTCAGCTCCTCGACGGGGGTGACCGGAACCCCGGCGTCCGCGATCCGCTTCGCCGTCGAACCGGTCGAGACGAGCTGCACACCGGCGGCGTGCAGCCCCCGCGCCAGCTCCTCCAGCCCCGTCTTGTCGTACACACTGACCAGCGCGCGGCGGATCGGCCGCTTGGCGCCCAGCGCGACATTCTCACTCATGACCCAGTCGTACCCTTCTCATGTTCGGCCCCTCGAGGGTGTAGCCGTGGCGGGCGATGCGCCCCACCACCTCGACGAGCAGCCGTCGCTCGACTTCCTTGATCCGCTCGTGCAGGGCGGCACCCTCGTCGGTGTGGTCCTCGTCCCGGATCTCGACCGCGCGCTGCGCGATGACCGGACCGGTGTCGACGCCGTCGTCGACGAAGTGGACGGTGCATCCGGTCACCTTCGCGCCGTACGCGAGCGCGTCGCGTACGCCGTGGGCACCGGGAAAACTGGGGAGCAGCGCGGGGTGCGTGTTGAGGACCCGTCCGCCGAACCGCGCCAGGAACCGGCTGCCGACCACCTTCATGAAGCCCGCCGAGACCACCAGGTCCGGTGCGTGCGCCTCGGTCGCCTCGGTGAGGGCGGCATCCCACTCGGCGCGGTCGGCGAAGTCCTTGACCCGGCACACGAAGGTGGGGATCCCGGCCCGCTCGGCCCGCGCCAGCCCCTCGATCCCGCTCCGGTCGGCCCCGACGGCGACGATCTCGTACGGGGTGCCGACCGCGGGGTCGGCCGCGGCGTCGAGCAGCGCCTGGAGGTTCGTGCCGGAACCGGACACCAGGACGACGAGGCGCACAGGGGCGACGGGACGGAAGGACTGCGCGTCCACGACAGGGCTCTCTCTCGCGGGGAGACGGAATTGTGCGGTCGTACAAGTACGTGGACCCGAGGATTCCGGGGAACTCTACGAAGCGTCCGACCGTCGGCAACGATACCGGCACTCGGAACGGCCCCCACGGGACGGGGGCGCATGCGGAAGGTAGCGTCAGGGACACGGTCTCCTTGGGTTCCCGCGGGGGCTCAGGGGCCGCAGGGCCGTGGAAGCGACGCGGAAGCGATGAGGAAGACACACACCAGATGACCGACCGACGCCGCCGTGCGGCCGCATCCGACAGCACCTCCCGCGAGGACAACCCCTTCGCGCCGCCGCCGGAGGGGCAGCCGGACCGGCCGTGGGAACCGCGGGTGCCGCGCGAGCGCGGCACCGGTGAGTCGCCGGGGGCCGGCGGGTCCGGCGGGACGGGTTCGGCGCCCTCGGGACCGTCCGGCCGGGGATCCGGCACCGACAGCCCGGCGGACGGCTCGACGAAGGGCGGCTCGACGGAAGGCTCGGGCGACGGCGGCTCGCCGGGCGGGGACCGCGAGAACGCCGGGGGCTCGGACGGCGAGCAGCAGTCGTCGAGTTGGGGCAGCCAGTGGAGCGCCCGGCAGCCGGGGCGGCAGAGCGGCGGATTCGGCGGCGGCCCCGGCAGGGCGGGCAGCGGCAGCGGGGACGGCCGCGACAACGGCGACCAGCGGTCTTCCGGACCGGGCGGTCCCGGCGGCCCGGACGGCCCCGGCGGCACCCGCGGGATGCGCTGGGACCCCACCGACCCCCTGCAGCGCCACGCCCGCTACTCCCTGCACGCCGGAATCTGGGGCCTCTTCTTCGCGCTGCTGAGCGTGCCGCAGGTCGCGCTGCTGCTCGGCGCGCTCTCCCTCTACTGGGGCAGCAACGCGCTGCGCGGCAAACTGCCCGCTTCCGCGACGAAGCCGGGCGGCAAGTCCGCCGCGAAGACCGCAAAGGCCACGAAGAGCGACAAGAC